>JBKPLL010000014.1:0-26358 GCA_046731605.1 Actinomycetota bacterium
GCCGCCACGAGCTGCCGTGGATCTTCGGCGCGAGCGCGGCCGCGAGCGCCGGCGCCGCAGCGGCGATGTTCGTTCCCCCCGGAGACGCCGGCCCGGCCATGCGGCTCGCCGTCGCGGGCGTGCTCGCCGAAGGCGCGCTGATGCAGGGCATGGAGCGGCGGCTCGGGCAGGTCGGCGAGGTCTACCACCAGGGCGAGGCCGGAAAGCTCTCCTGGGCGGCGAAGGGACTGTCCGTCGCGGGAGCCGCACTGCTCGCGAAGCGCGGGCGCAAGAGCCGCGCCTCGGCGGTGGTCGGCGGAGCGCTCGTATGCGCCGGCGAGCTGTGCCTGCGCTGGTCGGTGTTCAAGGCAGGGCTACAGTCGGCGCGGGACCCGAAGTACGTCGTCGAGTCGCAGCGGCGGCGGATCGAGCGGGAAGGGACGAAGGCGACGACGAAGCCGAAGCGGCTGTCCTAGCGGCGGACTGCGCCGCTGTCAGGGTTCTTCTGGGTGTACGCGTCGCCGCCGGGTGGCGCGCCGCTCTCCTCTCGCGGCGAGCGTGCCTCGTGCTCGAACGACGGCTGGACGCATGCGAGCTCCTCCGCAACCTCGTCGATGGTGTCGTAGCGCCGGTCGGGCAGCCGCCGGAGCAGGGCGACCTGCTCGCCGCTCGCGCCCTCGTGCAACGCGTACTTCAGAAGGCTCGACCGCTCGTTCGGCAGCGGCACGCCCTCCAGCAGCACCTGCAGCTCCGCGACCGTCGCCTGCTCCATATCCCGGTCATGCCGCGAACGCCGGCCGGGGAAACGGCCGCTTCCAGTTCGGCTCGAAGTTCTCGCCCTGCTTCGAGGTGACGTAGAGAATGTGGCGGACTCCCCGACCGTCAGGCCTGATCTCCTTCACGTAGTCGCCGTACGTGAACACGATCCACTGGCCGTCCGGCGACCAGCTCGGCTCCGCTCCCCAGACCCCGAGCGAGTGGTAGCGCGTGCCGGCCTGTTCACGGTCTCGAGCTTGCCGCGGGAGTTGAACACGAGCTGCCGGCCGGTCGGCGACCAGGCGATGCCCAGCCCGGTCGCATGCCCGACGCGGTGAGCCTTGTGCGTCCTCGCCGAGAGCAGGTAGATCCGGTCGGGCGCGACCCCACTGACGAACGCAATCCAGCGGTCGTCCGGCGACCACTCCGGATTCGTCGCTCCGACGTGCAGCCTCGTCAGCTGGCGGACCGCATGCGTGCGGACGCTCACCTCTAAGAGCTGTTGCACGCCGCCCTTGCTGTTGGCAAACGCCGAGAAGACGAGCTCCTGCCCGTCAGGCGACCACGTGAGATCAGGCGTCACCGGGTTGCCGTAGAGCTGCGGCGCGCTCGTGAAGTGCGTCACCGCGTGCTGGTTCGTACCGTCGGCGTTCATCACCCACACCTGGTCGCTCGTGTGCGCCCCAACGGCGGACCAATCCGTTTTGCAGCGCCGAAAACAGGTACTTCCGCGCCATGGAGCTCGGCTTCGCCCTCTCGTCGGAGGATCATCCGCCGATCGAGCTTGTCCATCAGGCGCAGCTCGCGGAGCGCGCCGGCTTCACATTCGGGCTCATCTCCGACCACTTCCATCCGTGGGTGAGCGACCAGGGGCACAGCCCCTTCGTATGGTCGACGCTCGGCGGGATCGCGCACGCGACCGAAAAAATCCGCATGGGCACGGGCGTGACCTGCCCGCTGATCCGCATCCACCCCGCGATCGTCGCCCAGGCCGCCGCGACGGTGGCCGCGATGATGCCAGGCCGCTTCTTCCTCGGAGTCGGCACCGGCGAGAACCTGAACGAGCACGTCACGGGCGCGCGCTGGCCGCTCGCCTGGGAGCGGCTCGAGATGCTCGAGGAGGCGGTGGACGTGATCCGCAAGCTCTGGACCGGCGAGGAGATCACTCACCGCGGCGAGCACTACGCCGTCGAGCAGGCCCGGCTCTACACGCTTCCGGACGAGGCACCCGAGCTCTACGTCGCGGCGTCGAAGCCGCAGGCGGCGGAGCTCGCCGGCCGGATCGGCGACGGCCTCGTCTCGACGGCGCCGGATGCCGAGCTCGTCTCGGCCTTCGAGGAGTCGGGCGGCTCGGGCAAGCCGACGATCGGGATGATCCACGTCGCCTACGACAAGGAGGAGGCGGCCGGCCACGAGCGCGCGCACAGGCTCTGGCCGAACCTCGCGCTCGCCGGCTCGGGCGGACAGGAACTCCCGGCACCACGCGACTTCGAGGAGTCGGCCGCCAACGTCACGGTCGCCGACGTGGCCGAGTCGACGCCGGCCGGGCCAGAACCCGAGCCGTATCTCGAGCTGATCGGCAAGTACGGCGAGGCCGGCTTCACGCACGTCTACGTGCACCAGATCGGCGACAACCAGCAGGAGTTCGCCGACTTCGCCGCACGCGAGCTCATTCCTAACGTCTGAGCGGCGGGGCGAGCGAAGCCGCACCTCTGCTTGAATCGAGGTATGGAGCAACTCCGCGTCGGCGACGAGAGCTACGGGTTCCACAAGCTCGACGACGGCGCCGCCCGGCTCCCCTACACGCTCCGGATCCTGCTCGAGAACGTCCTCCGGCACGGCTCCGAAGAGGCCGCCGAGGCGATCTCGGGCTGGGTCGCCGACGCCGAGCCGTCGCACGAGATCGCGTTCGCCCCGGCTCGAGTTCTGCTGCAGGACTTCACCGGCGTCCCGTGCGTCGTCGACCTCGCCGCGATGCGCGACGCGATGCGCGACCAGGGCGGCGATCCGACTGCGATCAATCCGCAGATCCCGGTCGAGCTCGTGATCGACCACTCGGTGCAGGTGGACGAGTTCGCCTCGCGGCTCGCCATCGAGCGCAACGTGGAGCTCGAGTTCGAGCGGAACCACGAGCGCTACGCCTTTCTCCGCTGGGGCCAGGGCGCGTTCGACAACTTCCGCGTCGTGCCGCCCAACACCGGCATCGTCCACCAGGTCAACCTCGAGTACCTCGCGCGCGTCGTCGAGGTGCGGGATGGCGTCGCGTTCCCCGACACGCTCGTCGGCACCGACTCGCACACGACGATGGTCAACGGCCTCGGCGTCCTCGGCTGGGGCGTCGGCGGGATCGAGGCCGAGGCGGCGATGCTCGGCGAGGCGCTCTCGATGCTCGTGCCGCAGGTGGTCGGCCTCCGGCTCACCGGCGCCCTGCGCGAGGGAGCGACGGCGACGGATCTCGTGCTGACGGTGACAGAGATCCTCCGGCGCACCGGGGTCGTGGGGAAGTTCGTCGAGTACTTCGGCCCGGGTGTCGGGTCGCTCGCCCTCGCCGACCGCGCGACGCTCGGGAACATGAGCCCCGAATACGGCGCGACCTGCGGCTTCTTCCCGGTCGACGACGTGACGGTCGACTATCTGCGCCTCACCGGCCGCAGCGACGAGCGGGTTGCGCTCGTGGAGGCGTACTGCAAGGAGAACATGCTGTGGCACGAGCCCGAGGAGCATCCCGAGTACTCGCAGGTGGTGGAGCTCGACCTCGACGACGTCGAGCCGTCGCTTGCCGGGCCGCGCCGGCCGCAGGACCGCGTGCCGCTCGCGGGGGCGAAGGACGCGTTCATCGACTCGCTCGACACCTTCGGCGTGCCGTACGCGAACGGAACGTACGACAAGGAGGTCGCCGATTCGTTCCCCGCCAGCGACCCGCCGACGAGCGACGGTGTGAGCGACGCCGAGCAACCCGCGTCGGCACGAACCGCGACGCTCGAGAAGACCCGGGTTCCGGTGGAGGGCGAGGACTACGCGCTCGAGCACGGCTCGGTCGTGATCGCCGCGATCACGTCCTGCACGAACACGTCCAATCCGTCCGTGATGATCGCCGCCGGGCTGCTCGCGCAGAAGGCGGTCGAGCGCGGGCTCGAGCGGCGGCCGTGGGTCAAGTCCTCTTTGGCGCCCGGCTCCAAAGTCGTCAGCGAGTACTACCGCGCCTCCGGCCTCGACAGGTATCTCGACGAGCTCGGGTTCAACACCGTCGGCTACGGCTGCACGACGTGCATCGGGAACTCCGGCCCGCTGCCGGAGCCCATCAGCGCGGCCGTCTCGGACGGCGACCTCGTGGTTTGCGCGGTCCTCTCCGGCAACCGCAACTTCGAGGCGCGGATCCACGGCGAGGTGAAGGCGAACTACCTCGCGTCGCCCCCGCTCGTGGTCGCCTACGCGCTCGCAGGGCGGATGAACCTCGACCTCGTGAACGAGCCGCTCGGCCAGGGCTCCGATGGTGAGGACGTCTTCCTGCGCGACATCTGGCCGAGCCGCGAGGAGATCGACGGCGTGATCGGCAGGTCGGTCAAGGGCGAGATGTTCTCCTCCACGTACGCCGACGTCTTCACGGGGGACGAGCGCTGGCGGGGACTCGAGACGCCGGACGGCGAGCTCTACGAATGGGACGACGCCTCGACGTACGTGCGGCTGCCGCCGTACTTCAACGGCATGCCGCGCGAGCCGGAGCCGGTCGCGGACGTCGAGGGCGCGCGGTGCCTCGTCATGCTCGGCGACTCGGTCACGACCGACCACATCTCGCCGGCGGGCGCGATCCGCCCCGACTCACCGGCCGGGAAGTACCTGATCGACCACGGCGTGGAGCGGCGCGCGTTCAACTCGTACGGCTCGCGCCGCGGCAACCACGAGGTGATGCTGCGCGGCACGTTCGCGAACGTCCGGCTCAAGAACCTCCTCGTGCCGGGGAGCGAAGGGACGTGGACGGCCCACCTCCCCGACGGCGAGGAGGGCACGATCTTCGAGGTCGCCGAGCGCTATCGCAGCGAGGGCGTGCCGACGATCGTCATCGCCGGCAAGGAGTACGGCTCCGGCTCGTCACGCGACTGGGCGGCGAAGGGACCGAACCTGCTGGGCGTGCGGGCGGCGATCGCGGACTCGTACGAGCGGATCCACCGCTCGAACCTGTTGATGATGGGGATCGCGCCGCTGCAGTTCACGCCGGGCGAGAACGCCGAGTCGCTCGGGCTGACCGGCCGCGAGGAGTTCTCGATCTCGGGCCTCGAGGGCGGCGACGCGGACGACGTGACCGTGCGGGCGGACGACAAGGAGTTCCGCGCCCGTCTCCGGCTCGACACGCCCCGCGAGCGGGAGTACTTCCGCCACGGCGGCATCCTCCAGTACGTGTTGCGGCGTCTGCTCAGCCAGACGTAGGGGAGCCGGCGTGGCCGATCCGGATCTGGCGGCCTTCATCGATGAGTATCACGACGCGCTCGACGCGTTCTTCCGCGGGGATCCGGAGCCCGCCAAGCGGCTGTACTCCCGACGCGAAGACGCCAGCCTCGGCAATCCATTCGGTCCAGTCGTCATGGGGTGGGAGCGGATTCAGGAGACCATGGACAGAGCGGCGGCGAACTACCGCGATGGTCGAGCGACCGGCTTCGAGACGCTGGTGACCTGCGTCACCCCCGCGCTTGCGTATCTCGTCGAGGTAGAGCGGTTCGAGGCGAAGATCGGTGACGGCGACGGGGCGGTCTCGGGAGCGTTGCGGGTCACGTCGATCCTTCGGCCCGAGGGGGCGACCTGGAGGATCGCGCACCGCCACGCGGACACGATCACCGCGCCGCGCCCGGCCGAGAGCGTCATCGAACGCTAGGACTCGAGGGCGCCCCGGTCGCCGGGCGGCTCTTCTCCGCGCCGGAGGCGCGCAAGGCGCGCCTCCGCTTCCGCCTCGTGGCGGTCGAGCACCACGAGCTCGCTCGCCTGCAGCTCCTTGCAGATCCACCAGGTCACGAAGGCGAAGACCACCGGCAGCACCCAGACGATCACGCGGTAGACCCAGATCTGCGACACGTAGCCGATCCCGAACGTGACGTTGACCCGGTCCGCGGATCCCGCCATGAACACGAGGAAGACCCAGCTGACGCTCCCGACGCCGATCGCCGTACGGACCGGCGCGTCGCGCGGCCGGTCGAGGAGGTTGTGAAACGCGTGGTCGCCGGTGAAGCGCCGCTCGAGCCACGGCCAGAAGTAGAGGAACCCGAACACGACGAGCGGGAACGCGGCTCCGCCCCAGAACGGGTTGGGCACGACCGTATAGCTGCCGATCGTGAAATCCCAGCCCGGCACGAGACGCAGGGCGCCGATTAGCCACCCGAGGTACCAGTCGGGCTGGGCGCCGTTCGTCGAGGAGTACGTGTGGTACGGCCCCCAGAGCCAGATCGGGTTGATCTGCACGAGCCCGCCGAGCAGGAAGAGGAAGCCGGCCGTGCCGACCAGCAGCCCGAGCGACCGCGGAGCCTGGCCCGGGAACGCGGGCACGCCGACGATCGTGCGCTCCGTCTGGGCCTTCGTGCGCCGGAACTGCGTGTGATGCCGCAGTGCGACGAGCAGCAGGTGCGCTCCGAGCAGCAGCCCGATCAGGATCGGGAAGATCAGGACGTGGGCGATGTACATCCGCGGCCAGAGCTTCGGGCTGCCCGGGAACATGCCGTCGAACAGCCAGTTCATGAGGTTCTGGCCGACGAACGGGATCGAGAGCCCGACCGAATAGCCGATCACGAGACCCATCCCCGACATCAGATCGTCCACGAGCGAATAGCCCAGGTACGCCTCGAGCAGCGAGAGCATCAGCATCGTCACGCCGAGCCAGTACGTCAGCTCACGCGGCTTCCGGTAGGCGCCGGTGAAGAAGATCCGGAAGAGATGCAGGACGATCGCCGCGATGAAGACGTTCGCGGCCCAATGGTGCGTCTGCCGGAGCAGCAGCCCGGCCCGGGTCGCGAGCGAGAGGTGCACGACCGACGCGTACGCCTCGCTCATCTTCTGGCCGTCCAGCGGCGGGTAGTACGGGCCGTGGAAGACGACCTCCTTCGTCGAGTCCACGAAGAAGAAGGTCAGGTAGATCCCGGTCGCGACGAGAACCAGGAACGCGTACAGCGCGACCTCGCCGAGCAGGAACGACCAGTGGTCTGGGAAGAGGTAGCGAAGCGTCTTGCGCAGGAGTGGCGCGCTCGCGCTGCGCTGGTCGAGCCAGCGGACGGCGCGGCGGGTCATCGGCGCGCCGCGGCTTCTCACGGCTGCGCCTTCCACAGGCGGACGCCCCACCACGACGGCCCGACCGGCCCGTCGAAGTTCCCCTTCGCGCGCAGATAGCCACGCGAGTCGACGTAGAGCGGGAGCAGCGGCAGGTCGCGGCCCGCAGGCCCGAAGGTGACGGTGCCGCCGGTCGCCGGGTCGAACGTCGAGTAGTGGCACGGGCAGACGAGCGCCGGCTTCGGCTCGTCGGGCTGGAAGAGCGGCGCCCGGTAGAGCGTGATCGCACAGCCCGCGTGGGTGCAGATGCGGGAGTAGGCGAGGATCCCGTGCGCGTCGTAGCCCTCGAGGTGCGAAGGCAGGTGAAGCTGGTCGGGATCCAGGCGGATCACGACGAGCGAAGCCGCCATCTGGTCCTTCTCCTCGTCGTTCGTCCCCTCCGGGAACGCGAGATAGAAGTCGTTCTTCTCGATGTCCGCCGCCTTGTAGGGACGGCCGTTCTCGTCGACGAGCCGCCGCCCGCGCCGCCACGGCGTGCGGAGGAAGTTGCCGACGTGGAAGAGCGGTCCGAACGAGACGGCGGGAGTGAGGATCGCGAGACCGAGCGTCCCGCCGGCGCCGAGCAGGCCGAGCTTGAACAGCCGGCGGCGGGTGAAGCGCGTGCCGCTCTCGTCCACCAGCTCCGCGATCACCTGCTGCTCGCCCGGGTGCTCGTGCGGCGGGTATTCCTCCGCGAGCTCCTCCGCCGGCACGAGCTTCAGGCCCACGACAATCAGCGCCACAGCGAGGAAGAGGAATGCGAGGCCGAGCGCCGTGCCGAGAAGCGGAGTCTCGGCGGGCAGGGAGTCGCCGAGGGCGTAGATCAGGATGAAGCCGAGCGCGGCGAGCGACGAGAGGCCGAGCAGGGCGAGCACGACGAGTTCGGCCGCGGGATTCGGCGGCAGCGCCGGCACGAGCCGCGTTTCCTCCGGCTTCGGGTGGCGGCGGCGCCGGCCGACCAGGAGGACGAGGGCGGAGACGATCGCGTTACGCGCCCGGCCCACGCCTGAACCTCCTCCCCAGCAGCAGGCAGAGTACGAGCAGCGCAGGGATCGCGAGGAACCACGTCACGAGTCCCTCCGGAACGGGGCCGATGTAGCCGAGCCCCCAGCCGCCGGGTCGAGCCGGCCGCTTCGTGTACTCGACGTAGCGGACGATCGAGTCGAGCTGCCGGTCGCTGATCGAGCTCTTGGAGAACTTCGGCATGACGTACGGCCCGATCCGCACCGCCTCCGCGACCTGGCGCGGGGTTGCCTGGACGAGCGCCGGCGGCACCGCGCCGGTCACGTAGCCCCCCTGAGCCATGATCTGGTGGCAGCCCGCGCAGTGCTCGGCGAAGAGCGCCTGCCCCTGCGAGATGTTGCCCAGCCCCGGCCTCGGGGTCGGAACCGGCGGCCCGCCGAAGCTCGCGACGTACGCGACCAGAGCATCGATCTCGTGGTTGCTCAGGAAGACCCGCTCGCGCCGCGGCTGCAGACCGACGCGCCGCAGCGGCATGTAGCCGGTGCGGAGGTAGAAGTCGGCCGCGAGCGCGCCCACGCCGTGCAGCGACGGGCCGATGCCGCCCTGCTGCTGCTGCTCACGGCCCGGCCCGAACCCGGTCGCCGACGGGGGCTCCTTGTAGCGTCCGGCCGCGTTGCCGCCGTGGCAGCCGAGGCAGTACTGCCCATAGAGGTGGTAGCCGTAGGCGGCGAGCGGGTTCTTCGGCGGGCCCGAGTCGGCTCGGGCCGGGCCAGCGGCGAGGAGCCCCGCCACGGCGAGGACGGCGAGGATCAGGACTGCACGCATAGCGAGCTGGCCACCGCGCCGAGGCCGTCGAGGAGGATCACGGTGAGGAAGAGGACGTTGGCCACCATGGCGGCCGCGGCGAAGAAGTGGAGCCGCGTGTACGGGACGACGCCGCCCCAGCGGCCCTCGCCCGCCGGGCCGTCGCCGTAGTTCGTTTCGCGCGTCGCGAGAAACACGGTGACGGCGGCGGCCTCGGAGACGAGGACGAGGACGACGGCGGCGGCGAGGATCGCCAGCTGCCACGTGTCGTAGCCGATTCCCCAGCTCGCGCCGACCTTGCAGCGCGCCTCCCCCACCCCGTAGCCGACGACGTGCTGGCCGGTCCACGCGAGCGGCGCGACGACGACGCCGATCCACTGCACGAACGCGAGCTGCCGCAGCGTGAACCGGCCGATGCGCTCGCGCTGGGACGGCGCGAGGAGCGTTTCGCGCCGGGCCGGGACGATGTCGTGGGCCTCGCTCATATCGTCGCGCTGAGGAGGACGCCCATCACGATCAGCGTCAGGAGGTTGACGGCGTGCCAGTACCAGGCGACGGCCTGCGTGGCGTTGAGCCGGTACATGGTCAGGCCGCGCGCGAGCTTCCACACGAGCCAGACCACGAACAGGATCCCGATCGCGACGTGCGCGTGATCGGCGCCGAGGAGCACGTAGTAGATCGAGCTGTACGCGTTGTCCTGCGGCGTCGAGACCTGGAGCTGATCGACGTAGTCGTGGATCGCCCAGGCGAGGTAGCCGCACTGGACGGCGAGCGCCCAGACGAGGAACGCGCGGGCGGACCAGAGGCGGCCGCGCTGCACAGCACCCGCGGCGAACTGCATCGGCAGGCTCGTCGTGGCCAGGACTCCGACCATGATCAGCGGCACCACGACGCGCGGCTCGGGCGTGCCGGGCGGCGGCCAGTGCGTGTTCTCGAAGCGGAGGTAGTAGTAGGTGCCGATGAAGGTGCCGAAGAGCGTGACCTCGCTCGCGATGAGCATCGCCATCCCCCAGAACGCGACGCTCGGCCCGCGGCGGCGTCCTGCGACGACCACGGTCTCGCCGACGTTCCGAGCCTCGGTCGTGCGCGGGACGAGCCGCTCCGGAAGGCCGCCTGCCACATAGTCGTCCACCGTCAGACCTCGCTCTCCTGCGGCTCCTCGCCGTGCCAGCCGAGCAGGACGAGCACGATCCCGCCCAGCGCGAAGCAGAAGCCCATCCAGAGGTGGAGGAGCAGGAGCACGAAGCAGATCGCAATCGCGAGGGCAAGGAGGATGGGCCAGGGCGAGTCGTGCGGCATCTCGACGATCTCCGCCCACCAGCCGTCGATGGGTGAGCTCACGGGCTGCTCGTGCCCCTGTTCGAGCACCATGACTCCCTCGGCGAGCTTGCGCCGGTCCTCCGCCCGGTCCTCGTAGTCCCAGTTCGGGTACGCGCTCGAGACCTTCGGGAGGACAGCGAAGTTGTACTCGGGCGGCGGCGACGAGATCGTCCACTCGAGTGTCGCGCCGTGCCAGGGATCCGCACCGGCGAGCGCGCCGCGGAAGTAGCTGACGACGAGGTTGACGACCAACACGATGATCCCGACCGTGGTGACGTACGAGCCGATCGTCTCGAGCAGGTTGTTCGTCCCCCAGCCGAGCCCGCCCGGGTACGTGTAGTTGCGCCGCGGCATCCCCTCGAGCCCGACGATGTGCATCGGGAAGAAAAGGAGGTTCGTCCCGACGAAGATGATCCAGAAGCTGATCTGGCCGGGTAGCTCGTAGTAGAGCCTCCCCGTCACCTTCGGAAACCAGAAGTACATGCCGCCGAAGATCGGGAAGACGGCGGCCCCGAAGATGATGTAGTGGAAGTGCGCGATGACGAAGTAGGTGTCCGTCACCTGCTGGTCGAACGGCACCGCGAGGAACATGATCCCGGTCAGCCCGCCGGCGACGAACATGAAGATGAAGCCGGCGATGAAGAGCAGCGGCGTCTTGAAGCGCGCGTTGCCGGTGATGAAGGTCATGCACCAGGCGAAGACCTGGATCGTGCTCGGAATGACCACCACCCCGGTCGCCGCGGCGAAGAAGACGACGGTGATGGTGGGCATGCCCGTGGCGAACATGTGGTGCGCCCAGACGCCGAAGCCGATGAAGACCACGAGCAGCTCGGCGACGGCCACCAGCGGGAACGCGACGACCCGCCGCTGCGTGAAGGCCGGGATGATCTCAGTGGCTATCCCGAAGGCCGGGACGATGAGGATGTAGACCTCGGGGTGGCCGAAGATCCAGAACAGGTGCTGCCACAGCAGCGTCGACCCGCCCTGCGCGACGTCGAAGAAGTGGGTGCCGATGTTGCGGTCGAGGAAGAGGAAGATCGCGTCCGCCGTCAGTGAGGGCAGCGCAAAGAGGAGCCCCCAGGATGCCGCGAGGAAGGCGAAGCAGAAGAGCGGCATCCGGTTGAACGACATCCCGGGCGCCCTCATCTTGAGGATCGTCACGATGAAGTTGCCCGCGGTCAGGCTCGACGAGATGCCGTTGAAGATGATCCCCAGGCAGTAGAAGTCGATCGCGTGGCCGGGGTCGAACTTCACATTCGCGAGCGGCACGTAGTCGAACCACCCGGCGTTCGGCGCCTGTCCGATGAAGAGGCTCGTGTAGACGAAGATTCCCGAGGCGAGGAAGATCCAGTAGCTCAGCGCGTTCATCCTGGGGAAGGCCATGTCGCGCGCGCCGACCATCAGCGGGAGCAGGTAGTTGCCGAACGCTCCCGTCGTCATCGGGATGATGAAGAAGAAGATCATCGTCACCCCGTGCAGCGTGAAAAGCTCGTCGTAGGTGGCCGGGCCGACGACGTGCTGGTTCGGCCGGGCCAGCTGGGTGCGCATGAGCAGCGCTTCGGCGCCGCCTGCCGCGAACAGCACGAGGGTCGTCCAGAAGTAGAGAAGGCCGATCCGCTTGTGGTCCGTCGTCATCACCCAGCCGAGCACGCCGGGGCGCGACTGCCACATGCGCTCGAGGCGCTCGAGCACCTCCTCGGCGGGAGCGGACGGAGGTGGGATCGTCGTGGCTATTTCAGGCCCTCCAGATACGTGACGAGGGACTGGAGCTGTCCGCCGGTCAGATGGAAGTTGGGCATGTCGTTCCCGGGCTTGAGGTGCTGGGAATCGACGATCCAGCGGGCGAGGTAGCTGCGGCTGTTCGGAATCGTCAGGCCGGCCAGCGTCGTCCGGCTTGCCAGGTGCGTGAGGTCCGGGCCGACGAACCCGCGCGCCGGCGTGCCGCGGATCGCGTGGCAGCTCGAGCACGAGCCGGATCCGCCGAGAAACGCCTGCTCGCCGCGGCGCGCGGCCGCCGAGCTCGGCCTGGCCGCCGGCGCGGCCTGCCGCTTCAGCCACGCCTGGAACTGCGCCTTCGGCTGGACGAACACGAGCATCCCCATGTGCGCGTGCTGCAGCCCGCAGAACTCGGCGCACTGGCCGCGATAGACGCCGACCTTGTTCGCGTAGAGGAGGATCCGGTTCTCCTGCCCGGGGATCGTGTCGATCTTGCGATTCAGCTCCGGCACCCAGAAGCTGTGGATGACGTCCGCAGTCTTGGCCACGAGGTTGACCCGCGTGCCGACGGGAATGTGCATCTCGTCGGCCGTGACCGCCTTCGTCCCCGGATACCGAAACTCCCAGTACCACTGATGACCGATGGCATCGACGGTCAGGTCCGTGCTGGACTCCGCCGGCGCCTGCGTGACCCTGACGATCGCCCAGTTGCCCACGATGAAGAGGGCGATGATCACCATGAGCGGGAAGACCACGCCCATCCCGACCACGACGAACCAGGAGGGCTTCTCGCCCGGGTGCGGATCCTCCACGTCGCCGCCGAGGCCGCGCCGCCCGCGGCGGATCCAGGCGAAGACGAGCAGCCCGGTGATCAGGGCGAGGCCGCCGAACGAGACGGCCATCATCACCCAGAAGAGGTTCGCGATATCCGCGGACTGGTGGCTGTGGGGGTTGAGCGCGTTCTGAGAGCCGCCGCAGCCCGACAGCGCCAGCACGAGGAGCGCCGACGCAGCTCCCGCGAATCCCCTGCGCGGCCTGGTCCCCCGACACGTAACCAACTCCGAAAACGGGTACCCGAGCCTGTCTTCCGAAAAACCGTGACCCGATGAACAGCTGGAACCTCGACCCACTCGAGCTCTCGATCCTCGCGCTCGCCGGAGCCCTCTACTGGCGGCGCGCGCGGACGCTCGCGCGGCGCGGGCGGCCGGTCCCGTGGCTGCGCGCCGGGGCGTTCGCGGCCGGGCTGCTCGTGCTCTTCGTCGCGCTCGCGTCGCCGATCGACACTCTCGGCGAGGAGCGGCTGTTCTCGATGCACATGTTCCAGCACCTGCTGCTCGGCGACGTCGGCGCGCTCCTGCTCGTGCTCGGCCTCGACGGGCGGCTATTGCGCCCGCTGCTTCGCGTGCGCCTCGTCCACCGGCTGCGGGTGCTGGCGCACCCGCTCGTGGCGTTGCCCCTCTGGGCCGCGAACTTCGTCCTCTGGCACCTGCCGGTGCTCTTCGACGCGGCGCTGCGGAACGACGCGATCCACGCGCTCCAGCACTCGCTCTTCGTCGCGCTCGGGATTCTGATGTGGGCCGCGCTCCTCGAGCCGCTGCCGGGGCCGGCCTGGTTCACGGCCCCGTGGAAGATCCCCTACGTCCTCGGCATGTGGCTCGTGATGCTCGTCCTGTCCCAGGTCTTCATCTGGTCAAGCCACGTCTACTACGCGCCGTACACCCATGACGCGCCCCTCTGGGGGTTGAGCCACCTTGCCGATCAGAAGGCCGGCGGCGGGGTGATGCTGGTGGAGAGCGCCCTCACGATGCTGCCGGCGCTCGTCTGGGTGCTGCTCCAGGTTCTGCGCGAGAGCGAGGCGCGGCAGAGGCTGGTGGAGGAAGGCGTGGCGCCCGGGACCGCGGCCCGCGCCGCGCGCTACGGCCGCGCCTGACGATCCAGCCTCAGCGCGGAGGCGGGTGGTTGACACATATGGCTCCGAGCGCCGAGAATCGCCGGGCAACCGCCAGCGACGAGGGAGATCACGTGTCCTGGACTCTCAACGGCACCTACTTCGAGACCTGCTCGTGCGAGCTCATGTGTCCCTGCAACTTCTCGTTCGACCACGGCGCGACCTACGACTACTGCCGCGTCACGCTCGTGTTCCACGTCGCCCAGGGCGAGGTCGAGGGAACCGACGTCGGTGGACGGACGGTGGCCGTGATCGCCGACACGCCGAAGGTCATGACCGACGGCAACTGGCGCCTCGGCATGTTCGTGGACGACGGCGCGAGTGAAGAGCAGATGGAGAAGCTCACGGCGGTGTTCGCCGGGCAAAAGGGCGGGCCGATGGCAGGGCTGGCCCCTCTGATCGGCGAGGTGCTCGGCGTCGAGCGCGCGCCGATCGAAGTGGTCGAGGAAGGTCTGCGCCACAGCGTCCGGATCGGCGAGGCAGTCGATTTCGAGGTCGAGGACATCGTGCCCTTCGGCATCGAAACGGGAGAGCCGGCACGCCTCATGGGCGTGTTCCATCCGGTCGGTTCCGAGCTCACCGCAGCCGAGGCCACGCGCTCGGAGATCAGTGCCTTCGGGATCGAGTACGAGGGCAAGACGGGACTCTCGGCCCCATTCTCGTGGGCCGCCTGAGCAGGTGATCGCCGCCGCGGGCGATCCGGCAACGGAGACCACGAGTCTCGCGCCTGCCTTCGGGGCAGCGCGGAGCCGGGTCGCACTGATCGTCCTGCTCTTCGCCCTCGCGATCGTCGGCTGGTGGTGGACGGCGCGCGAGATGCAAGGCATGGACGGTGGGCCGTGGACCGACCTCGGGACTCTCGGCTGGTTCGTCGGGGTCTGGATCGTGATGATGGCGGCGATGATGTTCCCGTCGGTTGCACCGACGGTCGCCCTCTACTCGGTCATGACCAAGAGCCGGTCTCTGAGAAGCCCGATGATCTTCACAGGGGGCTATCTCGCCGCCTGGACGGGAGTAGGCGTTCTCGCGTTCCTCGTGGCGAGCGAGGGCGGGCGCGTCTCGAGCGATTTGCTGGCGTGGGATCGTGGCGGTCGCTGGGTCGCCGGGGCGACACTCGTCGTCGCAGCCGCGTACGAGCTCACTCCGCTGAAGGATGCGTGTCTGGGGAAGTGTCGAAGCCCACTCGGGTTTCTGCTCGGTGCCTGGCGCACCGGGCGCCTCGGCGCCTTCGAGATGGGGGCCAGGCACGGCGCCTGGTGCATCGGCTGCTGCTGGGCTCTGATGGCGTCGCTCTTCGCGCTCGGGATCATGAGCCTCGTGTGGATGGCGGTCGTCGCCGGGCTGATCGCGTTCGAGAAGCTGATCCCGTTCCGCCGGGTCGCGACCTACGGAACGGCCGCCGTATTGCTCGTGCTCGGAATCCTCTTGCTTGCTGCGCCCGACGTCATTCCGGCTCTGACCGTTCCAGGCGGCGGGATGATGTCGCAGATGGGCGATATGAGCCCCTGAGAGGCGTCGCTCGCGCCGGCTCGACGTACTGGACCTACGTCAGTACGCGTGCCCGGTCACGAGCTTCGCGATCCCGAACGCGACCGCAATCTCGAGAGCGGTGAGCAGGGCGAGGCACGCGACGATCAGCACCACGGCGTGCCACGGCACTCCCTCCTCCGGCTCTCCGTCGGGAGCGAATCCGGTCTCCTCGGCCCACTCTTCGGCTCGGTGGATCAGGCCGTGAGAGGGCTCCACCCGGCGGCGTTCGTGCTCGCGCAACGGCGTGCGCGTGGCCATGCCTTTCTGGTACCCACCTAGCCGCGCGGCTAACGCGCGTAACGCTAGAGCCGGGCGCTCTCGACCTGCTCGGCGAGGAGCTTCGCCATCGCGCTCTCCACCTGCTCGAGTGCGATCTCCTCCTGCTCGAGCACCTCGCGCAGGCGAATCCCGACCTCCACCTCGCCCAGCGACTCCGCGAGGCTGACGAGCGACTCGTAGGTCGCCAGCTCGAGATGCTCGGTGGCGAGCGCTGCGACCGCATGCGCAAGGTCGTTGAGGAGATGGTCGTCCTCCGCGACACGGCCGACCAGCTGCTCATGCTCGGCCAGGAGACCGCGGAAGCTGGGACTCTCCTCGGGCTCGACCGAGACCTGGAGATCGCCGAGGACGTCGCGCACCGTTGCCGCGTGAGCCTTGGTCTCGACGAGATGCCGGTCGAACCCGGCCCGGAGGTGCGGCGCGTGTGCCTGCTCGCGCAGCCGCGGCAGCACGTCGTACGCGAGCCGGCGCTCGGCCCACAGCATCTGGCGAAGGCCGGCGCCGAGCAGCTCGCGGGGTGTGGTCAGCGGCTCGGCCATCGAGCGCGTCGTTCCCCCGGCTCCGGTTCGTACACTCATATGACCGGGGTGCCGCAGACGCGGCTGAGATCACACCCGTCGAACCTGATCCGGGTCATGCCGGCGAAGGGAGGAACGATTTCCGACAAAGCACCAGCCTGGGGCATCACGCCGGTTCCGGAGCGGCTGCGGACACTCGGCGGCGTCGAGAACGGGATGCTCTGGAGCAGCCTCGGCCTCAGCCTCCTCGTCCTCGTCGCCGGTGCGTTCCTCGTCCCCGCCCTCTCGCTGCCCCAGGCGCTGCTGGCGATCCTCGTCGGCGGGATCGTCGGGAACCTCATGCTCGGGTGTGCGGCGGGGATCGGCGCGGAGGCCGGAGTGCCCGCGATGGTGCTGCTGCGCGCGCCTCTCGGCCGCGCCGGGTCGTACCTGCCGACCGGGCTCAACGTCCTCCAGAACCTCGGCTGGACCGTCTTCGAGGTGCTCGTCATCGCCACCGCCGCCCAGGCGCTCGTCCATGGCCCGCTCTGGGTCTGGAAGCTCGCGGCCGCCGCGGCCGCCACAGCCCTCGCGCTGCTGGGGCCGATCGGGTTCGTGCGCGAGTGGGTGAAGCGCGTCGCGCTCTGGGTCGTCCTCGCCTCGCTCGCCTACCTCACCTGGTGGACGCTCCGCGACGCGCACCTCGGCGAGCTGTGGTCGCAGCCCGGCAAGGGCGGGCTCAGCTTCTGGCAGGGAGTCGACCTCATGGTCGCGATGCCGGTCTCGTGGCTGCCCCTCGCCGCCGACTACACGCGCTTCTCGCGCAGCGGCCGTGGCGCGTTCTGGGGCTCCGCGGTCGGCTACTTCATCCCGAACGTGTGGCTCTACGCGCTCGGCGCGATCCTGCTGCTCTCGCGCGGGCTCGCGGACGCGCCCTCGGTGATCACCGCGATCGCTACTGGCGGCGTCGGCGCCGCGCTCGCGCTCGTCGCGCTCGGCGTCGACGAGACCAAGGAGCCATTCGCGAACATCTACTCCGCGGCCGTCTCGCTACAGAACGTCCTCCCGCGCGTGCCGCAACGGGTGCTCATCCTCGCCGTCGCTGCAGTGGCAACTGCCGGAACGTTCGTCATCGATCTCGTGAACTACCAGAGCTTCCTTTACCTACTCGGCTCGTTCTTCGTGCCGCTCTTCGGCGTGCTGCTCGCGCAATGGATCGCGGGCGAGCGCGACCCCTTCGCCGCTCCGAGGATTCGCCCCGCGCAGATCGTCGCGTGGCTCGCCGGGTTCTGCCTCTACCAGTGGCTCGCGCCGGTCGGGCCGAGCCGGTGGATCGACCTCGTCGACCACACGCATCCCGGCCAGGGGGCCATCGGCGGCTCGCTGCCCAGCTTCGCCCTCGCCTTCGTACTCTCGCTCGGCCTTACGCTTGCGGGTCGTGCGAGCGCTCGCCGTGATCGGCCCTCTGTCGCGTGACGTCGTCGACGGCCGCGCCGAGCGGATCGGCGGTGGCTCCTGGTACGCGGGACGTGCGTTGCGAGCCCTGCAGCAGCCGGCACTGGTGGTCGCGAAGTGCGGCGAGCCCGAGCGGCACTCATACCTGCGGCGCCTCGCGGCGCTCGGCCTCCCCGTGGCACTCGCGTCGGCCGGCGAGACGACTGCCTTCTCGTTCCGGTACGACGCCGACGGGAACCGCGAAATGCGCGTCGACGCGATTGGTGACCCGTGGAGCGAGGACGACGACCCGGAGCGCGGCCTGCACCGGATCGAGTGGGTGCACGTCGCTCCCCTCCTGCGCGGCGACTTCCCGCCGGAGTCGCTCGAGCGGATCGCGCACCGTCGGCGTGTGCTGCTGGACGGCCACGGGCTCGTCCGGGCGCGCGAGGCAGGCCCGCTCGCGCTCGACGGGGACTTCGACCGTGGGCTTCTGCGCCACGTCTCGATCCTCAAGCTCGCCGAGGACGAGGCTCGGACGATCCTCGAAGGCGCCGAGCTCGAAGAGCTCCGCGGGCTGGGCGTGCCCGAGGTCGTCGTGACCTTCGGCGCCGGCGGGTCGCTCGTCCTGACTCGCGATGCAGCAGTGCGGGTCACTGCACGCCCAGCCCATGGCGACCCGACCGGAGCGGGCGACGCGTTCTCGGTCGCCTACCTGAGCGCGCGCGCCCGCGGGCACCGGCCGCCCAGCGCCGCGCGACGCGCGAGCGCGCTCGTCACGGCCCTACTCAGTGGCACTGTGGTACCAGGAAAGACAGGTCGGTGATCGCGGCGGTCGGAACGGTGGCGGGCGTCTTCCTCGTCGACGTCGAGGCCGAGGACCTGCTCGGCGAAGGCAACGAGGTGCCCGAAGTGGAGCGGCCCGAAGTAGCGCTGCCTCGCGTCGTCGCCGCAGCGGGCTCGGGCTCCACCGTGGTGGCGGTCGTCGAACGAAGGCCGCCGCTCATGCTCTCGAACGACGGCGGCGCGACCTGGCGAGAGGCCGGCGGCGGGCTGCCGCCCGGCTTCGCGGTGGCGGTCGCCGAGGACGACCCCGACCGGATGCTCTACGCCGCGCGCAACCGGCTCTACGTCTCGGCCAACGGCGGTGTCTTCTGGCGCTCGCTCCCGTTCGAGCTGCCGGACATCGATTCGGTCGCCTGGCTCGACTGAAGGAAGCGCTCGACCTCGTCCTCCGAGCGGAGGCGCACGACGTCGAGGTGCGGGTGCTCAGCGGCGCGGGCCGGAACCTCACGACCGTAGTGCCGATGGGTGCGCAGCACCCACCACGGGATCCAGTACGGCGTGAAGAAGTGCCGGATCTGCTCGCGATTTCCGTTCCACAGCTCCTCGCGCGTGATCGTTCGGCCGATCGTCCGGCGGAGGGCGCGGCCGAACGCGACATGGAACGGCGGCTCGAGGATCACGGCGGTGTCCGCGCGCTCGAGCACGAGCGAGCCGAGCTTGCAGCGGTAGTTGCCGTCGGCGACCCACCCGTCGGGAGCCGCGTCGAAGGCGGCGCGGACGCGTGCCTGGAAGACGTCGGGCGGTGCTTCCTGCCAGCCGGGGTCGTGGTGAAGCGCGTCGAGCTCGATGTGGGGCACACCGAGCGCGGCCGCGAGCCTGCGGGAGACGGTCGTCTTCCCGACACACGAGCCGCCCATGACGGCTACTCGCCTCACAGCCGGAACTCGCCGCGGGCCACCACCACCGCCGAGCCGCCGACCTCGACATCCTCGGGCGAACGCGCGACGGCGTACAGCGTCGACGGCCGCCCGATCTCCGCGCCCTGGCGGATCTCGATCTCGTCGCCGAAAGCGATCCGGCCGTGCCGGGCGAGATGGAGCGCGAGCGGCCCCGCGGCCGAGCCGGTCGCCGGATCCTCGGGGACGCCGTGAGCGGGGACGAAGACGCGCGCCTTCCAGCTCTCGCCGGCGCGAGCGAAGCAACTCGTGCCGTACGGCGAGAGCTCGAGCAGCGCGCCGAAGTCGGGCCGGAGCACGGCGACCGTCTCCGGAGACTCGAGCTCGATCAGGACGTGGCCCGGCCCCTGCCGATAGAGCTCGACCGGCAATCCCGACTCCTCCACGCCCAGCAGGGCGAGCAGCCGTTCGGCGTCGTCGTACGGCTCGAACGGGAACGACGGCTGCCGCATCCAGCCGAAGGCGATTCGCGACCCGTCGCGTTCCAGCCGAATGAGCACGACGCCGGCGCCCGTCTCGAGCAGGAGCTCGTCGAGCTGCAGCGGGCCGCCGAGCACGAACGCCGTCCCGAGCACCGGATGCCCCGCGAACGGCAACTCGACCTTCGGCGTGAAGATGCGGATCCGGGCATGCCCGTCTCCCGCCGCGGGATAGACGAAGACGGTTTCGGCGAAGTTGATCTCGCGTGCGAGCGGCTGGAGTTGTTCCTCCGGGATCTCGCGCGCGTCGGTGAAGACGGCGAGCTGGTTGCCCGCAAACGGGACATCCGTGAAGACGTCGGCAAAGACGTAGCGGAACGAGCTCACGCACCGACTCTAGCCGCGCTCGACCGAGGGAGTGGTGCTAGCGATAATGGCTCTATGGCAGGGGCCGGCCGTTCGGCATCATCGGCTGGCCCATGGTGGGCCAGGCACGTCTCCGGCATACGTCGCTGCCCATGGGCGGGAGGCTGGTCTTCCGGCCGGTCGGCTGACGCACCGAGGCGAAGCGGCCTCCGAGCGTCACAACCCGTCTACCCTGTTCGCGGATGTCTGCGATCGAGGTCAGCGGCCTGCGCAAGGCCTACGGGAACCTCGAGGCGGTCCGGGAGGTCGACTTCGCGATCGAGGAGGGAGAGGTATTCGGGCTCCTCGGGCCGAACGGCGCCGGGAAGACGACAACCGTCGAGATCCTCGAGGGCTACCGCAAGCGCGACGCGGGTGAGGTCCGTGTCCTGGGCCACGATCCCGAGCGACCGGGGCAAGACTTCCGCGAGCGGATCGGGGTCGTCCTCCAGCAGTCGGAGATGTGGCCGAACCTCACGGTGCGGGAGACACACGCGACCTTCGCCGGCTACTACCGCGCGCCGCGCGACGTCGACGAGGTGATCGCGCTCGTCGGCCTCGGAGAGAAGGCGAGCGCGCGCGTGAAGACGCTGTCGGGTGGCCAGAAGCGCCGGCTCGACCTCGGCATCGCGCTGATCGGCGACCCCGACCTCGTCTTCCTCGACGAACCGACGACGGGCTTCGACCCGCAGGCGCGCCGTGCCGCCTGGGAGATGATCCGCTCCCTTCGGTCGCTCGGCAAGACCGTCCTGCTCACGACGCATTACCTCGACGAGGCCGAGCAGCTGTCCGACCGCGTGGCCGTGATGCGCGAGGGGCGGATCGTGCGCGTCGGAACGCCTCGCGAGCTGACCACCACAGAGCTGCAGACGGAGATCCGCTACCGGCAGAACGGCGAGGAAGTCGTCGTGCGGACCGACGAGCCGACCCGCGTTCTCGCCGAGCTCACGTCTGCAGCCCTCGCGCGCGGCGAGGAGCTCGAGGGCCTCCAGGTTCGGCGACCCTCGCTGGAGGAGGTCTACCTCGCCCTGACGGCAGACGAGGAGACCGCGGTGGAGGCCGAGACGTGAGCGCCCAGGCGGTCCGCGTCGCCGTGCGCCGGCCGGTGCAGCGGCTCTTCGTCCACCAGTTGCGCTCCGAGCAGCTCGTCTTCTGGCGAAGCCGGGAAGCGGCGTTCTTCATCTTCCTGTTCCCGCTCCTGCTCTTCGTCCTGCTCGGCGCGGTCTACCACGGGAAGTATCAGCACCTACCCATCGTCTGGGCCGTCCTCGCCGGGCTCGTCGGCTACGGGTGCGCAAACACCGCGTTCGCGGGGCTCGCAATCCAGCTCGTCCTCCGGCGCGAGAGCGGGATTCTGAAGCGCCTGCGCTCGACGCCTCTGCCGCCCGCCACCTATGTCGCCGCGCTCCTTGCTTCGACGCTGACCGTGTTCGCGCTCCAGACACTCGCGTTGTTCCTACTCGGACGCGCGCTCTACGGGACGCCCTTCCCCCCGGACATCGGCTCCTTCGTCGCGACCATCGTGATCGGCGCGGCCGTCTTCGCCGCGCTCGGCACCGCGACCGCCTCGGTGATCCGCTCAGGGGAGGGCTCCTCCGCGGTCGTCAACTTCATCCTCCTGCCGATGGCGTTCCTCAGTGGCGCGTTCGGGCCGACCAAGGGCTATCCCGCCGTCCTCCGCGCGATCGGCGACGTGCTGCCGCTCACGTACTTCGTCAAGCTCGTCAACGCCGTCTACCTGCACGGGCACGCCGTCTGGTCGCAGCCGGAGGCGCTCGTAGTCCTCGCGGCCTGGGGAGTCGCGGGCCTGATCTTCACGATCTTCAAGTTCCGCTGGGAGCCGAGAGAGCGTTAGCGCGTTAGGAGTTCGCGGATCCGGATAACGAGTCCGGGATGAATCCGCCGATTGACGAGCCCGCCATGTCCCTCCTCGTCCGCGAGCAGGAGGAGCCCGGCATCGAGGTGCGCGTCAACTTCGGTGTCTTCGCCGGGCGTCACGCGACGCCCGCCGAGATCGACGAGCTTGCCTCGACGTTGCGCGAACTCGTCCCGTCCTTCGCCATCGTGTCGGAGAACCGGCACGAGTTCGGGGACGCGGTCGAGGCCTCCGTGCACCAGATCGTCGTCGAGGTGCCCCAGGAGCACGCCTCCGAGGAGCAGGACATCCTCGCCGAGCAGATCGTCTTCGCGGCGAACGGCTGGGCGCTCGAGTGCATCGCCTCCCGGCACGGAGCCGGGGATCTCTAGCCGGTCGCGTACGTCACGGTTCGAGCCGCGAGGCTCGCAGTTTTGACGACGACGTCGATCGGGAACGCCCCTCGTCTGAGGCCGCGGGCGACTAGGCCGTAGCCGGCAGGTACGGCGTCCAGCCGGACGGGATCCGGGGTGCCGCGAGCTTGATGAACAGCGTCGGCGTCGGGGCGCGGGGCGAGGTGCGGAGCTCCATCCCGGCCTGCTCCAGCGACCGGTCGCCCTTGCGCAGGTTGCACGGCGCGCAGGCGGTGACGACGTTCTCCCAGATCGACTCGCCGCCCTTCGAGCGCGGGACGATGTGGTCGAGCGTGAGGCGACCGTTTGTGGTGCCGCAGTAGGCGCAACGCCACCCGTCACGGGCGAACAACGCGCGTCGCGAGATCTTGCGCTGGATCGCCCGAGGCACGCGCACGTAGTGGACGAGGCGGATCACGTGCGGCCAGATGAAGCTGCCGGTCGAGGAGCGCAACGGCCTGTCGAGCCGCTCGATGACCTCCGCCTTCCCTTTGTAGACCAGCACGTGGGCGCGCCGCACCGTGCACACGTTGAGCGGCTCATAACTTGCGTTCAAAACGAGAACGTGCTGCAACCTGCCGGAAAAGTAGCAGCGCCGAAAGCGGCTACTGCTGCGACTTCATCGCCCGTTCCACCGCCTCCTGCTCCTCGGGGGAGAGGGAGACGGCCGCGCGGCCGGCGTCGAGCTCCTTGACGTAGATCCGCGCGTAATCCCGCCCCTGGATGGCGCTGAGGACGACGCCGGTGCGCGACGTGTCGAGCAGCGCGACCGAGGCGGACTGGTGGCCGCCGGTGTTCTCGTAGGCGTCGTATCGGACAACGGCGAGTCGCGAGACCGTCGAGTCGACGCGGCGCTCGAGCCGTCCGAGCGCCGCGGTGGTCTCGTCCAGCGCGCGGTGCAACCCGTCGACCCGCCCCTGGAGGGAGACGGCGAAGTCGACGAGGTCGCCTCCCCCGCTGCCCTGCAGCGTGAGCTGCGCGGCGCGAACCCGGCGCAACCGTAGGTGGAGACCCAGTGCGATCGCCAGGGCAATCACGGCGACGGCCGCAGCCACGATCGCGATCCAGCCTGCAACCGAGGAGCTCAACGGTGCTTCGTCCGGTGCTGGGCACGCGTTGCCGCCGCGCGAAAAGCGACCGAGGACGCCGCAGCCGGCGGAGGCTTGCCGGAGCCGGCTGACGAGCGAAGCGAGGAGTCGCGACGCTTTGCAGCTGGCGGAGACGTAGTGACCATTGCCGGGCGGAGCACCTACTACCCGGACGGGAGGCTGAAGAAGACCGGGTAGGCGGCCTTGTTGTTCTCGAGGTGCACCTCTCCCGGCACCTTGCCGACGATGACGGTCACCGTCGCATTGGCGCCGAACGCCGACGGCGGCAGCTGGAGGCTCGTGAACGAGACGGTCTTCGTCTCGCCCTTCTCGATCAGCGGGACCTTCTTCGTCGGCGTCGGCTTCAGTACCGGCTTGCCGAAGACGGTCACCCTGAGCGTCACGGGGACATTTCTCTCCTCGAAGTTCCCGGAGTTCCTGAACGAGACCTTGAAGGCGAGATCCGCGGCGACGTCGACCGTCGTCGGGCTCGAGACCGTGAGCGACTGCGTCTGGCCGCTCGAGACAGCCTCGGTGCCCAGCAGCTCGCTCCCGTGCGTTCCCGTCACCTTGCCGCTCGGGGTCGTGGAATGCAGGCGCGCGTAGACCTCGCCGAAGGAGTGAGCGCTGATCACCTCGGGGTTCGTCACGATCTGCGACGGCGGAGCGATCACACCCTGCACGCCTTCCCTTCGCAAGGTCTCGGTCGCGGGCAGCCTGAACAGGTCCGCCCAGACGAGGTCGCTCGCGCTCAGGACCTGGCCCTGCTTTGCCAGGAGGGCGGCCACCTGGTCTGCGGTCTTCGACCCGCCCGCGGCAAAGGCATTGGCCAGCCCGGCCAGCCCGATCGCACGCAGCTGCAGCGTCGCCAGCACCTGCTGATGCGCTGCCTGCAGCGGCGCGGGCGGTACCAGGCGCAGCGCCTCGTCGTAGCCCTCCTGCTGCTGCCGCGACCACAGCGCGAGCTTCGACCGGAGATCGCCGAGCGTGAGCTTCTGGGAGTTGAGCTGCTTGGCGTAGTCGTCCAGCGCAGAGGCCGAGCTCTGCGCGATCGGCTGCACGCTCTCCATGTAGGACTCGTACTCGTCGTGCTTGCTCTGGCCCTGGCAGGAGCCGATCCAGAAGACCAGACCGACGACGACGGCGATGGCGAGCGCCACGAGCCCGGCGAGCCGCGCGAGGGCCACGGCGCCCGGAGGCGGCGGAGACGGCCGCCGCGGCCCTCCGCTGCGCGGAGCCCTGATCCGCCGGCGCTGCCTGCCGGGCGCCTCGAGCGTCTCCGGCTCCTCGAAGAACTCGAGCGGCGTCTCGTCGTCGAAGGTGCTCACGACCGCGCCAACCCCACCGCCCCCGAACGGACGGTTCGGGAAGGACAGTCCGGCGGAGTCGCCAATCTCCGCTGGTGATGTGGCCGGTAACATTGCCCGCTTCCTGGGTCGCGAGCACCAAGCGATGCAAGGACGCAGGCCGCGTTCATAGCAGCGCTATGGACGCGGCCGAGGACGCGGCAGCGCGCCGCGTGATCGCGAGCCAGGAAGCCGGCGAATGCTGCCGGCTACATCACTAGGCATGGGAGAGGCCGCCCCAGCGCTCACCGGCATCGAGCTCGTCCTCGACCGCTACCGGCCCCTGCGGCCGCTCGGCAGCGGCGGCTCGGGCTCGGTCTGGCTCGCGCGAGACGAGAAGACGGGCCTCGACGTCGCGCTGAAGATCGTCGCGCGCGAGGGCAAGTCCGCGATGCGGGCCGAGCGCGAGGCCAAGGCCGCCGCACAGCTGCGCCATCCCGCGTGCCTCCGCGCGTACGGCTTCGGCCGCGACTCGCGTCACGTGTACATCGCATACGAGTTCGTCCCCGGTCAGACGTACCGCGAGGCGCTGCGCGCCGGCGCGCTGACGGACCGCGACGCGGTCGAGGCGTGCGCGCAGGTCTGCGACGGCCTGGCGCACGCGCATGCGGCCGGGATCCTGCACCGCGACGTCAAGCCGTCGAACGTGCTCCTGATGGACGGCGACCGGGTCACCGCCCGCGTGCTCGACTTCGGCCTCGCGCAGATGGCCGATGCCGAGACGTTGACCGAGGCCGGCGACGTGCCCGGCACGCTCGCGTACATCTCGCCCGAGCGGCTCGCGGGCGGCGAGGCCACGCCTGCGGCCGACGTCTGGGCGGTCGGCGTGATGCTGTGGGAGGCGCTCGCGGGACGGCATCCGTTCTGGCGCGGCTCGATGCTCGAGACGGCTCGCGCCATCGAGGCCGGAGCGCGGCCGCTCGGCGAGCTACGTCCCGACCTGCCGAAGCAACTCCTGCGTCTGGTCGACAGCACGCTTTCCACGAATCCGGCGCGGCGGCCGGACGCCCGCGACCTCGCTGCCGCACTGCGCGGCGCGACTTCCCTCGGCTCCACGCCCCGCCCTGCGTTCAAGCTTCCCACGCGGATCGAGCCCGGACAGGCGCTCACCGCCGTCCTGGCGGCGCTCCTCGCCGGCTGGACCTCGTCCGCGCTGCCGTTCTACCCGCACGGCTGGCCGGTTCTGCTCGCGCTCGTCGCCCTCGCGGCGACGCTGCTCCGCGAGCGCGCGGGCATCGCGCTCGCCCTCGCGGTCCCGATTCTCCCGCTCGGCAACAACTCGCTCGGGCTCGCGCTCCTCTACTCGGCGCTCGCAGCCTGCTGGCTGCTCGTGACCTGGCGGGAGCCCCGCGCCACCCTCCTGTTCGTGATTGGCCCGCTCCTCGCCCCGATCGCCGCCCTCGGCCTGCTGCCCCTCGCCGCGGCACGCACGCGCTCGGCACCGCTACGCATGCTCGCGGTCGCCATCGGAGTGCTCACCGCCGCCCTCGCCGCCGGGATCCGTCACGTCGCGCTGCCGCTCGTCGGCGGCCCGGCGCCGCTCGGGATCGGAGTCACCGGCGCGCGGGACCCCTTCGAC
>JBKPLL010000015.1:0-32100 GCA_046731605.1 Actinomycetota bacterium
CGTTCAAGCCGACCAACCAGGCGTTGTCGCTGTTGAAGCTGCGGCGCAAGCAGGTGCTCGCGGCCGCGTACTAGAAGGAGGCGGCGAGGCGGTCCCGGAGGAACGTGCGCTCGGTCTCGCTCGGTGCGAGCTCGAGCGCACGGGAGTAGGCGGCCGCCGCCTCCTCGCCCCGGCCGAGCCGGCGCAGAAGGTCGGCGCGGGTCGAGTGCCAGAGGTAATACCGCTCCAGCCCCCTCAGCTCGTCGACGATCGCGAGCCCGGGCTCCGGCCCGTCGGCCAGCGCGACCGCGACGGCGCGATTGAGCTCCACGACCGGCGAGGGGCTCAGCTCCGCGAGCCGCCCGTAGAGGAGCGCGATCTGCGCCCAGTCCACGGGCTCCTCGTAGTGGAGCGAGGCGATCGCCGCCTGCAGCTGGTAGGGGCCCGAACGGCGCAGGGACAGCGCCCGCTCGAGCGCACGCCGGCCTTGCTCGATCTCGTCGGCATCCCAGACGCTGCGGTCCTGGTTTTCGAGCAGGATGAGCTCGCCTGCGGGTGATACGCGCGCGTCGCGACGCGCGTCCTGCAACAGGAGCAGCGCGTGCAGGCCGTGTGCCTCCGCCTCGTCCGGCATCAGCGTCGCGAGCACGGCGGCGAGCCGGATCGCCTCCCCGCACAGCTCGCTGCGCACGGGCGGGCCGTAGCCGGCGTTGAAGACGAGATAGATGGTCGCGAGCACGAGCCCGAGGCGCTCGGGCAGCAGGTGCTCGGGCGGCACCCGCAAGGGGATTCCGGCGTCGCGGATCTTCCGCTTTGCGCGGACAAGCCGCTGTGCGAGCGTCGGCTCCGGCACCAGGAAGGCGCGGGCGATCTCGGGTGTCTCGAGGCCGCCGACCAGGCTCAGCGTCAGCGCGACCTGCACCTCCGGCGCGAGTGCCGGGTGGCAGCAGGCGAAGATCAGCTCGAGCCGCTCGTCGGGGATCACGGCTTCCTCGTCGTCGGGGAGCTCCTCGGCCCGCGCGAGCAGCTCCGTCTTGCGTGCGAGCGTCTGCTGCCGGCGAATCCGGTCGATCGCCGCGTTCCGGGCCGTCGTGACGATCCAGGCGCCGGGGTTGCGCGGCGCTCCGTCCCGCGGCCAGCGCTCTGCCGCGCGGACGAACGCGTCCTGCACCGCGTCCTCGGCGAGGTCGAGGTCACCGAGGACGCGGCCGAGGATCGCGATCGAGCGCGCACGCTCGTCGCGGTAGGCGCGGGCGATCTCCTCTACGACGCGACCTCTGCCTCGCGCATGACGATCGGGCGCACCTCGATGTGGCCGTAGCGCGCGGACGGGATCTTCGCGGCCCACTCGAGCGCCTCGTCGAGCGTGTCGACGTCGATGAGGTAGTAGCCGCCCAGCACTTCCTTCGTCTCGGCGAACGGGCCGTCGGTCGTCAGCGTCTTGCCGTCCTCGACGTGGACGACGGTCGCCGTGCCGGAGGGCTGGAGCTGGTTCGCGCCGACGAGGATGCCGCGGCTGTGCAGCTCCTCCGTGTACCTCCCGTACTCGGCGTAGACCGCGTTGCGCTCGTCCTCGGGCATGTCGCCCCACTGCGCCTCGTCGTCGTGGATCAGGAGCAGGTACTGCATGGGTCCCTCCTTCGGGGATCGATGACGTCTCTACGACGAACCGGGCGGCCCGGAATCGACACCGAGCTCGAGGAGCGGTCGCACCTCGATCGAGCCGTCGGCGTCGTGACGGAGCCGCTTCGCCCATTCGACGGCTGCCCCGGCGAGCCGTCGACGAGCGCGCCGGCCTCGCTCAGCTCGCGGTGGAACGCCGTGTGGGCGTCGACCACGCCGTGCCACTGCGGAGGTGTCAGGGTCTCGGGGCGGACGGGCTCTCCGTACAGGAGCAGTAGATATCTCATGGCATCTGGACGAACGGCCTAGCCCGCTTTCGACATCCTCGTCAAGAGCGTGAGCGCCCCGTCCTTGTCGAGGAACTCGTTCAGGTTGCCGCACTTGGGGCTCTGGACGCAGGACGGGCAGCCGCGCTCGCACGGGCAGCCGGCCAGCAGCTCGGCCGTGTCGGCGACCCAGCCCTCGAACTGGTCGAAGCCGCGGGCCGCGATGCCGACGCCGCCGGCGTGCCCGTCGTAGACGAAAACGGTCGGCGCTCCGGTGTCGAGGTGGAGGTTGGTCGAGAGGCCGCCGATGTCCCAGCGGTCGCACATCGCCCACAACGGCAGGAGCGCGATGAGCGAATGCTCGGCCGCGTGCAGGGACGAGAGCAGCAGCGGCATCGCCTCGAGCCCCTCGAGCTGGTGCGGTCGCGGCACGAACCAGACTGCCTCCGTGTCGAAGGTGGTCGGTGGCAGGTCGAGCGGGACGGTGTCGAGAGTCGAGCCGTCCGCGGCCGCCTTCTTCTGGTACGCGACCACCTGCTCGGTCACCGACACGCGGCCGAAGGAGAGCTCGAGCCCGAGGCGCCGCTCGACCCGCAGCGGCTCCTCGATCGACGTCTCCGTCTCCTTCTTCGCCTGTGTGTACCAGTCGCCGTCGAACGGCTCGACGAGCGCTCGCCGGGCCTGAAGGTCGAGCTCGCGCACGAGGTACTGCCGGCCCAGATGGAGGTAGACGGCGCCCTCGTGGACGGTGGAGTAGGCGCGCTCGCGCTCGGCCAGGCCGAGCACGTCGCCACTCGACGCGTCGACGACGAGGAACGAGTCGGGCGAGGTGGAGCGGAGCGGGACGCGTGCCGCGGGCGCGTCCCTGCCGGCCCAGACCCAGCCGCGTGCGGTGTGGCGCAGCTCCGGCACGTACGCTGCGCGCTCGAGTGCCTCGGGGCCGAGCGTCGTAGCGTCGCTTTCGTCGACCGGAGCCTCGAACGCGGCTGCGGCGACGTGTCCGTCGAGGACGCGCGGGTTGGCGTGGTCGAGGATTGCGGCCTCCACGCGGCGCTCGAGCAGAGCCGCCGGCTCGCGCATGAAGTACTGGTCGAGCGCGTCCTCGGAAGCGATGAGGATCGCAAGGCCGTGCTCGCGTCGCCCCGCGCGTCCCCACTGCTGGCGCAGGCTCGCCACCGTGCCCGGGAACCCCACCGAGATCGCGCAGTCGAGGTCGCCGATATCGATCCCGAGCTCGAGCGCGTCGGTGGAAGTGACGCCGAGCAGGTCGCCCTCGACGAGCCGCCGCTCGATCTCGCGTCGCTGCTGCGGCGTGTAGCCCGCGCGGTACGGCGCCAGGCGGGCTGCGGTCTCGGCGTCGAGCCGGTCGCTCGCGAAACGATGGATGAGCTCCGCCGACTTGCGGCTCTTCGCAAAGCAGATTGTGCGGAGTCCGCGTCCCACCAGCCCGGCCAGTAACCGCGACGCCTCGCCGAGCGCGCTCGCTCGCAGCCCCAGCTCGGCGTCGAGCAGTGGCGGGTTCCAGAGCGCGACGGTCCGCTCGGCGCGGGGCGCCGCGTCGTCCTCGACCACCGTCGCCTCCTCGCCGGTGAGCGCCTGCGCAAGCTCTCCTGCATTCGCGATCGTGGCCGAGGCGAGCAGAAACTGCGGTTCGGCGCCGTAGATACGCGCGAGTCGCCGGAGCCGCCGCAGGACGTTCGCGACGTGGGAGCCGAAGACGCCGCGGTAGACGTGCGCCTCGTCCACCACGACGAAGCGGAGGTTGTGGAGGAAATCGCCCCACAGGTCGTGTCGCGGCAGGACGCCGATGTGGAGCATGTCGGGGTTCGTGAGCACGAGGTTCGCCCACCCGCGGATCTGGCGCCGCCGCTCGGTTGGCGTGTCTCCGTCGTAGATAGCCGCCCGGACGCCGGGGACGCCGAGCTCGCCGAGCGAGCGCGCCTGGTCTTGCGCGAGCGCCTTCGTCGGATAGAGGTAGAGCGCGCGCGCGTGCCGGTCGGCGGCGAGCGCGTCGAGCACAGGCAGGTTGAAGGCGAGCGTCTTCCCGGACGCGGTGCCCGTCGTGATGATGACGTTGCCGCCGCCTTGCGCGGCGGCGTACGCGTCGGCTTGGTGCACGTACAGCTCCTCGATCCCGCGCCGGGCGAGCGCATCTCGCACGGTCGGTTGGAGCACGCTGGGGAAAGACGCTATCTGCGCCTCGCGCGCCGGCTCCGTAGCCAGGTGCGCGAGCTCGTCGCCCGCCAGCAGGTCGTTCCACTGGGCGGCGACCCCGACGCTCACCGGCAGCGCAGTGCGATCGCGATCGGATAGTCGCCCGAGCCCGGTTCCTCGACCTGATCCGGCCTGAAGCCGGCATCGAGGAACGACTGCAGGAACTCCGCGAGCGGCAGATGGATCGCTCCGACCTTGGAGCGCAGCCCGGTAGCCGAGATTCCGGGCGCCTCGTCGTGGCGACCGATCTGCCGGTACCAGCCGGCGTGGAGCTGCGGCACTCCGCGGCCTTCCACGAAGAGGGAGTGCGGCCCGACGAAGCACGGGTGGACGCCGACGTAGACGAACGGCCCGCCGGGGCGGACCACGCGCCGGGCCTCCCGCAGCACCGCCGGCCAGTCCTCGACGTCGGTATGTGTCCAGAGCGAGACCGCCGCATCGAAGCTCGCGTCGTCGAACGGCAGCGACTCGGCCCGGCCGAGCACGACCTCGCAGCCGCGCTCGCGCGCCAGCTGCAGCTGAGCCTCCGAGACGTCCAACCCGACGGGATCCCAGCCCGCGGCGGCGAAGACGGCGGTGTGCGAGCCGCCGCCGCAGCCGATGTCGAGTAGGCGGCCCGCCGGCGAGCCGAGCAACCGGAGCGCGGCCTCGCGCGGCATCGCGGCCAGGGGCGAGTCGCCGGCGAGCGTCGCGTCGTACCACTCCGCAACCCCGTCGTAACGCGCGCTCGAGCTCACCCCGCCATTGAAGCGGCTGTCACTCGCGGAACAGTGTCAACTGCATGCCGTCCGGCGTGCGCAGGCGGGCGTTACGGCCGCCCCAGGGCGGGACGACCGGTGGCGCCTCGGCCGTTGCTCCGGCGTCGACGAGGAGTGTTGCCGTGCCGTCCACGTCTTCCACCTCGAGCGCCAGTCGTACCGAGCCCGAGACGCGGCGGCCGGCCTCGATCCGGTCGACGCTCTGTGCCTGCCGCTCGTCGAAGAGCTCGACCATCGCCCTGCCCGCCTCCAGCAGGACGACCCTGCCGTCCTCGCCGCTCCAGTCGGCGACCTGCTCGAGCCCGAGAGCGTCGCGATAAAAGGCGACGGCTTCGTCGAAGTCCGGCACCGTGAGGACGACGCGCAGCTCTCCGGCCATGCACCGATGCTAGCCTCGCTTGACCGGGGTGCCTCGACGAGGCTGAGATCACACCCGTCGAACCTGATCCGGGTCATGCCGGCGAAGGGAGTGCGTTGATTCCACGCTGCATCACGATTGCGGGCTCCGACTCCGGCGGAGGAGCGGGGATCCAGGCCGACCTGAAGGCATTCGCCGCGGCAGGTGTCCACGGCATGTCGGCGATCGTGGCGCTCACGGCCCAGAACACGCGCGAGGTGACGGCTGTCCACGAAGTGCCGGCGTGGTTCGTCCGTGCACAGCTCGACACGGTCGCCGGCGACATCGGGCTCGACGCGGCGAAGACGGGAATGCTCTTCTCGCGCGAGATCATCGAAGCGGTAGCCGACTGGCTCGAGGAGAATCCGCTGCCACTCGTGGTCGACCCGGTGATGGTCGCAAGCTCGGGCGCGCGGTTGCTGGAGGACGACGCCGTGGAGGTGCTGGTCGAGCGGCTCTTCCCGCTCGCGACCGTCGTGACGCCGAACCTGCTCGAGGCGCGGACGCTCACCGAGTCGGAGGCGCCCCCGGACGATCTGGCGGAGGCGCTCGTGGGGCTCGGCGCCCGGGCCGCGCTCATCACGGGCGGCCACGGCGACGAGCCGACCGACCATCTCTTCGACGGCGACGAGCACCTTGAGATCCCGTTCGAACGCCACGCTGTGGGTGCGACGCACGGATCCGGCTGCACCCACTCGGCCACGCTTGCCGCGCTCCTCGCCCGCGGGCTCTCGCTGCCCGAGGCCGCTCGGGGCGCCGCAGCCGCCGCATCCCGCGCGGTCGCGCAGGGGCTCGAGGAGATCGGCGACGGCGACGGCCCGGTGGACGTCCTCGGAGCCACGGCGCGATGAGCGTCTCGCCGGGACCGACGCTGCGTGAGCTGCGCGAGCGGAAGCCGCTCGTCCACCAGATCACCAATTACGTCGTCATGAACGAGACGGCGAACGCGACACTTGCGCTCGGCGCGCTGCCGGTAATGGCGCATGCGCCCGAGGAGGTCGAGGAGATGGTCGGGCTCGCCTCGGCGCTCGTGCTCAACATCGGCACGCTCTCGGAACACTGGATCGAGGCGATGCTGCTGGCCGGCCGCGTGGCAAGCGCGCGCGGGATCCCGGTCGTTCTCGATCCGGTGGGCGCCGGCGCCACCGCGTACCGCACCGACACGGCGCGGCGGCTCCTCGACGAGGTACGCGTGACCGTGCTGCGCGGCAACGCCGGCGAGGTGGCGACGCTCGTCGGCGCGGAGGCCGAGGTGCGCGGCGTGGAGTCGATGGCCGCGGGGCTCGAGCCGGCCGAGCTCGCGAGCGAGGCCGGAAGGCAGCTCGGGCTCGTCGCGTCCGTCACCGGCCCGGTCGACCAGGTGTCCGACGGCGAGCGGACGATCGCGGTCGCGAACGGTCATCCCCTGCTCGCCACCGTCACGGGCACCGGCTGCATCTCGTCGGCGCTCACCGGCTGCTTCCTCGCCGCCAAGCCCGAGGAGCCGCTCGAGGCCGCTGCCGAGGCCCTCGCTGCGCTCGGCGTCGCCGCCGAGGATGCCGCCGAAGGGGCGGCGGGTCCGGGTACGTTCCACGCGCGGCTCTACGACGCGCTCGCGGCACTCGACCCCGAGACGCTCGACAGCCGCGCGCGAATCTCGTGACCGCACTCGGTGAGATCGGCGAGCTGGGACTGCTCGCCGCGCTCGAACGGTTGGGCCTCGTGCAGGGGATCGAGCACGACGCGGCCGTCGTGGAGGGGCTCGTCGTGACGCAGGACGCGCTCGTCGAGGGCGTCCACTTCCGGTTCGACCTGCTCGACTGGCGCGGGCTCGGCGAGCGCGCCGCCGCCGTCAACATCAGCGATCTCGCCGCCTCGGGAGCCGAGCCGCTTGCCCTCCTCGTCTCGCTCGGGCTGCCGCCCGAGACCGAGCTCGAAGACGTGCTCGAGCTCTACTCCGGCATGAACGAGCGCGGCGTGCCGGTGCGGGGCGGAGACACGACCCGAGCCGACGGCGTCGTTCTGTCGGTGACCGCGCTTGGCCGCTCGGAGCGCGTCCCCGGCCGCGCGGGCGCGCAGCCCGGAGACGCCGTCGTGGTGACCGGCCCGCTCGGCGCCGCCGGTGCAGCGTTTCGAGCCGGACGCCTGTCGCCCCCTCCGGATCGCGTGGGCGCGGGAAAGCGGCTGGCCGCGGTGGCGACGGCCATGCTCGACCTCTCGGACGGGCTTGCGCGGGACGCCGGGCACGTCGCCGAGCGCTCCGGCGTCCGTCTCGCGATCGAGCTCGAGCGTGTCCCTGTAGCGCCGGGTGCGGAGCTCGACGATCTCGGCTTCGGCGAGGACTACGAGCTGCTCGCGACGACGCCCGACCCGCTCGGCTTCCCGGTGGTCGGGCGGGTCGAGGAGGGAGAAGGCGTCGAGCTCAGCCTGGACGGTGAGCCGTACTCACTCGGCGCCTGGGAGCACTTCGGCTAGCCACTGCTCGAAGTGCGCGCGCGGGCGCACGCCGACGACGGATCCTCGCGGCTCGCCGCCGGAGAAGAGGATCACGGTCGGGATCGAGAGGACGTCGTAACGAGAGGCGATTCCGGGCTCCTCGTCGACGTTCAAGCGGGCGATGTCCACGGGCAGCTCCTCGAGGATCGGCTCGAGCGCCTTGCACGGCCGGCACCAAGGCGCCCAGAAGTCGACGAGCAGCGGCCCGCCGGCGATCGCCTCGTCGAACGTCCCCTGGTCGAGCTCGGTCACAGCCGTCCCGCCAACGCCGTCAACCGTAGCCACGGCACCTTCCACACCGCCTCGACCACGATCGCCCGGCTCATCTTCGACTCGCCCTCCCTGCGGTCGACGAAGGTGATCGGAATCTCCACCACGTTGAACCCCTTGCGCAGGGTGCGGTAGGTCGTCTCGATCTGGAAGACGTAGCCCGCGGCGTCGATCGTCTCCAGCTCGATCGACGCGAGCACGCGGCGGCGAAAGCACTTGAAGCCGCCGGTCGAGTCGTGGATCGGCATCAGCAGGACGCGCGTGTAGATCGAGGCCCCCCGCGAGATCAGCCGCCGGACGAGCCCCCAGTTGGCGGTCCCGCCGCCCGTGACGTAGCGCGAGCCGAGAGCCAGATCCGCGCCGCCCTCCACCGCCGCGATCAGCCGCGGCACGTCCTCCGGATCGTGCGAGAAGTCGCAGTCCATCTCGAGCACGAGCTCGGCGCCGCCGGCGAGCACGTGCCGGAACCCGTCGACGTAGGCGCGTCCGAGCCCCTCCTTGCGCGGCCGGTGGAGCACCTCCACCCACGGCAGCTCGCCCGCCAGGCGGTCCGCGATCTCTCCCGTCCCGTCGGGCGAGTTGTCGTCGATGACGAGGACGGCGACGTCCTTGTCCGCGAGGGCCCGAATCATCGGCTCGAGGTTCTCGCGCTCGTTGTAGGTGGGCAGGCAGACGACGGCGCGGGGCACGCTCATATCATCGCGGCAGTGGCGGAGCTACCTCGCAACGCAGACGTCGCCGACCAGATCGACCTCCTCGCGGATTTGCTCGAGCTCGAGGGCAAGGACACCTTCCGGGTCGTCGCCTATCGCCGTGCCGCCGCGCGCGTGCGCGAGACGTCGGGCTCGGTCGCGCAACTCGCGCTCGAGGGAAAGGCGAAGGAGCTGCAGGGCATCGGCAAGACGATCGAGGAGAAGATCGTCGAGATCGTCGAGATCGGCGAGATCCGGGCGCTGACGAAGTACAAGGCCGGCGTCCCGCCCGAGGTCGTTCTCTTCATGAGGCTGCCTGGCCTCGGGCCGAAGACCACAGCCCGCATCTGGCGGGAGCTCGGAGTCGAGACGCTCGACGAGCTCAAGGCCGCAGCCGAGTCGGAGCGGCTGCGGACGCTCGCCGGTCTCGGGCCGAAGAGCGAGGAGAAGATCCTCGCCGCGCTCGCGTTCCAGGCCGAGAGCCCGGAAACGGATCGCTACCTGCTCGGCCGCGGCCTGCCCGCGGTGCAGGCGGTCGTCGCGGCGCTGCGCGAGCTGCCGGCGGCGATCGACGTCTCCGAGGCGGGGTCGGTGCGGCGGCGGAAGGAGACGTTCCGCGACCTCGACATCATCGCCAGCGCCGACAATCCCGCCGATCTGACGGGCCACTTCGCGAGCCTGACGTGGGTCGTCGACGTGGCGGCGCAGGGCGACACGAAGGCGACGGTCGTCTCGCGTGACGGCTGGCGGTTCGACCTGCGCGTCGTCCCACCGGAGTCGTTCGGCAACCTCCTGCAGCACTTCACGGGCGCGAAGGACCACAACGTCGCGATGCGCGAGGACGCGGTGCGGCGCGGGCTGTCGATCTCCGAGTACGGGGTCACGACCGTCGAGACGGGCGACGTGTTCAAGAGCGCCGACGAGGACGCCGTCTACGAGTTCCTCGGTTACCAGCCGATCCCGCCGGAGCTGCGCGAGAACTCCGGCGAGCTGGAGGCGGCCCGGCGTGGTGAGCTGCCGAAGCTCGTCGAGCTGCGCGACGTCCGCGGCGACCTGCACACGCACTCGCACTGGTCGGCCGACGGCAAGAGCACGCTCGAGGAGATGCTCGAGGGCGCGGCGGCGCGCGGCTACCGGTACTACGCCGTCACCGACCACTCGCACTACCTCCGCGGCGACCGGCTGCAGGAGCAGCTCGCCGAGATCGAGCGGTTGCGCAAGCGTTTCCCGGAGCTGCAGATCCTCGCCGGTGTCGAGGCGAACATCCGGGCGAGCGGCGAGGTCGACGTGGCCGAGGAGGACCTCGCGCTGCTCGACTGGGTCGTCGCCTCGGTGCACCAGGCTCCCGACTCACGCCCGACCGAGCGCGTGCTCGAGGCGATGCAGAACCCGTACGTCGACGCGATCGGCCATCTCACCGGCCGACGGATCGGGAAGCGGCCGCCGCGGGACGTCGACGTCGAGCGGGTGATCGAAGGGGCGCTCGAGACCGGAACGTTGCTCGAGATCAACGGCCAGCCCGACCGGCTCGACCTGCGGGACGTCCACGCCCGCGCCGCGAGGGAGGCCGGGTTGCGGCTGATCGTCTCCTCCGACGCGCACGAGGTGCGCTCGCAGGCGTATGTCGAGCTCGCGGTGGCGCAGGCGCGGCGCGGCTGGCTGACGAAGGCCGACGTCGCCAACACGCGCACCTGGAAACAGCTCGACAAGCTGCGGAAGAAGCGCCCGTGACGGATTTCCGGGAGGACGGCGCGGCCGCCCTCGAGTGGACGGCGCGCTACCTGGAGCGGGTCGGCGAGCTGCCGGTGCTCGCGCAGGTGAAGCCGGGCGAGCTCTCGGCGCAGCTGCCGGCGGCGGCGCCGGAGCAGCCGGAGCCGTTCGCAGACGTGCTCCGCGACCTCGACGAGCTGCTCTTGCCGGCCTTCACGAACTGGCAGAGCCCACGCTTCTTCTCCTACTTCGCGGTGACCTCGTCCGAGCCGGCGATCCTCGCGGAGCTGATCGCAGCGGCGCTGAACCAGGTGGCGATCGTGTGGCGCGCCTCTCCGGCGTCGACCGAGCTCGAACTGCGCGTCGCCGACTGGGTACGGCAACTGCTCGGTCTCCCCGAGGGCTGGCATGGACACATCGAGGACACGGCCTCGACCTCGACACTCGCGGCGCTGATCGCCGGCCGCCACGTAACGGGCCGGAACGCCGTCGTCTGCTCCGAGCATGCCCACTCCTCGGTGGAGAAGAACGCGCGGATGCTCGGGATGGAGCTGCGCAAGGTTCCGGTCGACAAGGACCTGCGGATGCGCATCGACGGCCACGGCCTCGACGACGTCGCGTGCGTCGTGGCCACCGTCGGTACGACGTCCTTCGCGTCCGTGGATCCGGTACGCGACCTCGCCGAGCGGGCGCATGCCGCGGGCGCCTGGCTTCACGTCGACGCCGCGTACGCGGGCTCCTCCTGGATCTGCGGGGAGGAGCGGTGGTCGCAAGACGGCGTCGAGTTCGCCGACAGCCTGGTCATCAATCCCCACAAATGGCTGCTCGTTCCCACGGACTGCTCGCTGATCTGGACTGCGCGGCCGGACGAGTGGCGCGAGGCGTTCACCCTCACCCCCGAGTACCTGCGCACCGACGACGAGGCGTTCTCCCTCTCCGAGTATGGGCCGGCGCTGGGGCGCCGCTTCCGCTCGCTCAAGCTGTGGGCGGTGTTGCGCTGCTACGGAGCGGAAGGTCTGCGGGCGATCCAGCGCGAGCACATCCGCCTCGCGGGGCTGTTCGCCCGCTGGGTCGAGGAGAGCGACGGGTGGGAGCTCGTCGTGCCGCAGCGCTTCTCCCTCGTCGTCTTCCGACGGAAGGGAACCGACGAGGAGAACGAGCGCCTGCTCGAGCGAGTCAACGCCTCCGGCGAGATCTTCATCAACCACACGAAGCTCGACGGCCGCTACGTCCTGCGGCTCGCGATCGGCAACGCGCGTACGTCGGAGGACGACGTGCGCCGCGCGTGGGATCTGCTCAACAAGGAGGCAGAACGCTGATCGTGACGACGATGACCGACACGATGCGGTTCGACAGGCCCGAGTCGGCGCCGGCTGGACGGAGTCTGCGCCTACGCCACCGCCGTCCGTGTGCACGAAGTCTGAGGCACACCTGACCGCGGTCGCCATGTCCGGTGTCACAAAGTCGGTCGTCTACAGCTCGCGGAGAAGGCCGAGGAACTCGTTCGTCGAGCCGACGACGATGTCGGCGGCCTCCACGAGCAGCTTTGGCGCCTCCTCGGAGGTGACAGCCACACGCACGGCTACTTCGAGCCCCTCGAGCGCGGCGAAGGAGTCGATATCGGTCGTGTCGTCACCAGCGGCGAGCCCCCGCCGCAGCCCTCGCTCGTCGATCAGATGCCGCACCGCCGTCCCCTTGTGCGAGCCGACCGGCGGGAGCACCTCGAGGATCTTGCGTCCGTAGCGGGCGACGAGCCCCTCCTCCCGCGCGGTCTCCGCGACCGCGTCGAGCGCCCGTACCGCCTCCCGCTCGTCGTCGCGGCCCCGGAAGTGGAACGCGACCGCGAGCCCCTTGACCTCGATCTCCTGCGGCGGCCATGGCGCGTCGGCTGCGAACGCCGCAAGGGTCCGTCGCCAGCGGTCGGCCTGCGGCTCGAGCTCGAGCCCGTGCGAGCCGACGCAGACGACGCCGTCGACGGCGACGCGAGCCCGCACGTCGTCACCGGCGCGACCGCTCACGACTGCGACGAGCGCGTACTTCGTCACCAGCCGCTGGAGCTCGGTGCGCGTTTTGGGCGGTGGAGCAGCGTCCTCGGGCCGCTCGACGATCGGCGCCAGCACACCGTCGAAGTCGAGGAAGAGCCCCGCCTCGGCCGGGCTCGCCGCCAACTGCGCGAGAAGATCGTCAGATGGGCCGGTCACGCGGGCCTACGCTACTTCCCCGCGTGGGCATAATCCGGTCGTGCCCGACCTCGACGAGCTCTGGATTCCTCTCGTAGACGAGCCGATCGGCGGGATCGTCGACCGAATCGTGCGCGACGACCCGGCGCTGGCGGCTCAGGTCGAGACGCCGCACCGGATCCTCGCGTTCAAGACGTTCGCCTACATCCGCACCGGACTCGTCCTCGGCCAGCTCCTCTTCGAGCACGACATTCCCGACTGGGACGGCTCGGAGAGCTGGGTCGACGCGCTGCTCCGCGAGCCTGCCCACCGCGCCGCGATCGAGCGCGAGGTACGAGCGGTCGCGGCGGAGATCGCCGCCGACCCGCAGTACGCCGACGACGAGCCCATCGCGCCGGACGAGGGCGCACGCGACCGCTTCCGCGCCTTCGCGCGGGAGCACCTTGGCCGTAGCAGCTAGCTCGGGCTACGAGCTCTTGCTGCCGTTCCCCTGGTAGACGAACCCGTTCTGGCTGCCGAACAGCTTGCGCGCGAGCATTCGCCGCACGGCAGGGCCGGTGATCGGGTTGAGCAGGATCCCGAGCGCGATGCCGACGAACAGGAGCAGGCTGTTCCACGCGGCGCGGCGAGGCTCCGGAGCGCCCCGCTTCACGTTCTTGACGCGGCCGGCGGCATTGCGCAGCTCGTCGATCACGCTGCGGATCTCGTCCTGGAGGTCCTTGTCCGCGGCGAGCCGCGTGGCGGCGTCCGACACCCGGCGGCGGGAGGCGAGCTCGTCGTAGACGGCCCGGGCAGAGGTGTACGCGTTGCGCACGTTGTCGCGCAGCTCCTTGTCGCGGATCGCGCGCTCGACGTACGGGCGGGCGCTCGCGGCTGCGTCGGAGACCTTGTCCTTCGTGTTGGTCATTTGCGACCGATCCTTTCTGTCGGGGTTGAAGGTCCTATCCTTTCGAAGTCGCCGCTCGCTCGCGACCCGTTCGTGGCCGTGCCGTTCGGGCTGAACGCGGCCTCGAAGACCTCGTCGATGGAGTCGACGAGGACGAAGCGCAGAGCATCACGCGTCTCGGGCGGCAGCTCCTCGAGGTCGTGCTCGTTCTCGCGCGGCAGGATCACACGGCCGAGGCCCGCGCGCTGCGCGGCGAGCGCCTTGTCGCGCACCCCGCCGATCGGCAGTACCTGCCCGGTGAGCGTGATCTCGCCGGTCATCGCGACGTCGTCGGCGACCGGCGTTCCGCGGACGAGGGAGGCGATCGCCGTCGCCATCGCGATCCCGGCGGAAGGGCCGTCCTTCGGGACGGCGCCCGCCGGCACGTGCAGGTGGACGTCGTGGCGCGAGAACCAGCGCTCGTCGAGCTCAAGCTCCGCGGTGTGGGAGCGGACCCAGGAAAGCGCGGCCTGCGCCGACTCCTGCATCACCTCGCCGAGCTGGCCCGTCACCGTGAGCTTGCCCCGGCCCGCATACGCCTGGGCCTCGATGTAGAGGACGTCGCCGCCGACCGGCGTGTACGCGAGCCCGGTCGCGACGCCCGGGTCCGCGGTACGCCGCCGCGTCTCGGCCGAGAAGCGGCGCGGCCCGAGCCACTTGCGCGCGAGCTCCTCGGTCACGTCGATCGGCTCCTCGCTGCCGCGCGCGACCTGCACCGCGGCCTTGCGGCAGAGGTCGCCGATCCGCCGCTCGAGCCCGCGCACGCCGGCCTCGCGCGTGTACTCCCGAGCGAGCAGACGCAGCACCGGCTCGCCGATCTCGATCCGATCGCGCTCGAGCCCGTGCTCGGAGATCTGCCGCGGCACGAGGTAGCGCTCCGCGATCCCGAGCTTCTCCTCCTCGGTGTAGCCGGAGAGCTGGATCACGTCCATCCGGTCGAGCAGGGCCGAAGGGATCGAGTCCACGGTGTTCGCGGTGCAGATGAAGAGCGTCTTCGAGAGGTCGAAGGGGAGGTCGAGGTAGTGGTCGCGGAAGGTGCAGTTCTGCGCCGGATCGAGCACCTCGAGCATCGCGCTCGCCGGGTCGCCGCGCACGTCGGCGCCCATCTTGTCGATCTCGTCGATCAGCAGCACGGGATTCATCGACTCGGCATCGCGCAGCGCCCGGATGATCGAGCCCGGCATCGCGCCGATGTACGTGCGGCGATGCCCGCGAATCTCGGCCTCGTCGCGGACGCCGCCCACGGAGAGCCGCGCAAACTTCCGTCCGAGCGTGCGCGCGATCGACTGGCCGAGCGACGTCTTGCCGACGCCCGGGGGGCCGACGAAGCAGAGGATCTGGCCGGCCGGATCCTGCTTGAGCTTCGAGACCGCGAGGTGCTCGACGATCCGCTCCTTCACCTTCTCGAGGTCGTAGTGGTCCTCGTCGAGGATCTGGCGCGCGCGATCGAGGTCGAGGTCGTCGGGGGTCATCACGCCCCACGGCAGCGTCGCGAGCCAGTCGAGGTACGTGCGGATCACGCCGTACTCGGCCGCCGCCGAGGGCAGCCGTTCGAGCCGCGCGAGCTCGCGGTCGGCGGCCTTGCGCACGCCCTCGGGCAGCTCGAGCGCGTCGAGCCGCTCACGCAGCTCGTTCGCGTCGGCCTGCTCCGGATCTCCCTCGCCGAGCTCCTCCTGGATCGCCTTCATCTGCTGGCGCAGGAAGAACTCCCGCTGACCCTTCTCGAGCTCCGATTGAACCTGCGACTGGATCTTGGTGCCGAGCTCGAAGACCTCGAGCTCGCGGTTGAGGATCTTCGAGATCTCACGGAGCCGCTCCTCGGAGTCGGCGAGCTCGAGGATCAGCTGCTTCTCCTCCGTCTTGAGGCGGAGCGTCGAGGCGACGAGGTTGGAGAGGCCGCTCGCGTCCTCGATGTTCGCGGCGGCGATCTGCAGCTCCTCGGGCAGGTACGGCGCGAGGCCGATGATCCGCCCGAAGAGGCCCTGCGCATTGCGCAGCAGCGCCTCGAGCTCGCGGCTCTCCTTCGCCACGTCGGGCACATCCTCGAACCGCGCGACAAGATACGGGTCGTCGGTCACCGGCTCCTCGAGCCGGATGCGGCGCAGGCCCTGGACGAGGATCCGCAGCGTCCCGTCGGGAACCCGGATCATCTTGTGCACGACGGCCGCCGTCCCGATCTCGTAGAGATCGCTCCAGCCGGGCGACTCGACCTCGGCGTCGCGCACCGTGACGAGGGCGAGCAGGCGCTCGCCGCCGACCACGTCGTCGACCAGGGAGATCGAGCGCTCCTGGCCGATCGCGAGCGGGGTCATGGAGTCGGGGAAGACGACCGTCTCCTTCAGCGGCAGTACCGGCAGCTCGGCCGGGATCTCGTCGACCTGCGCCGGAGGTGTCTCGGTGAACTCCGACTCGCTCAACGCGGTAGCGGCACCTCGAGCCGCAACATGCCGGCCTCGTAGGTCGCAGTCGCCGCGTCGGGGTCGACGTCCTCCGCGAGCTCGATCCGCCGTTCGAACGCGCCGTACTCGATCTCGAACTGGTGGTAGCGCGCGGCAGTGGGATGTGGGCGCTCGCGGACGCCCGAGACGACGAGCGTCGTGCCGACGGCGACGATCCGCACGCCGGCAGGGTCGACGCCCGGCAGCTCGAGGACGAGGTGGAGTGCCGGCGGGTCGTCGGTTCGGTAGCAGTCGCACTGCGGCTGGAATCCGCGCCGCGGTGCTGAAAAGCGCGCGACCTCCCAGAGCTCTCGGCGTCCGGTCATGGCACGGAAGTACCCTCTGCGGCGTGGTGGCAAGCATCGCCAGGGTCCTCGGTCTGATCGTGCTGGGGATCGCCGGGCTGCTCCGCCTCTGGTACCGAGGGGTGCTCGCCGCGCCGGAGGCGAAACGGCGGAAGGCCGCTAGGCGCTCGGCTGCAAGCGTCGGCGGCAAAGCCGCCGGCGCGCGGCCTGAAGACCGCCCGCCTACGGCGGGCCCGGCTGCGCGGCGCGCCTGAGCAGCGACTCGGCGAGCTTGCGCGAGGCCTCGTCCACGAGCTCGCCCTCGAAGCGAGCCGCTCCCGTCGCCGCCTCGAGGATCCGCTGCGCGCGCTCGAGGTCGGCGGGTGACGGTGTGAAGATGCGGTTGACCGGCTCGATCTGGCTCGGATGGATCACCCACTTGCCGTCGTAGCCGTGCTCGAGGGCTCGCCGCGCGGAGAGGACGAGCCCGAGGTCGTCGCCGAGGCGAGCGTGGGGCCCGTCGAGCGCTTGCAGGCCCGAGGCGCGGGCGGCGACGAGCACTCGCGCGAGCGCATGGTCGGTGGGGCCGGCGCCGATCGTCAGCACCGGCACGCCGAGGGAGGCAGCGAGATCGGCCGGTCCGAAGACGAGTGCCTCCAGGCCGTGTCCCGCGCCGGCGATCCGCTCGGCCTCGGCGAGCCCGCCCGCAGTCTCGATCTGAGCCTCGAGGCCGATCCCGTCGGGGAGCAGCTCGGCTGCCGCGGCCACGTCCTCGGGGGACTCGACCTTGGGGAGTACCACGACGTCGGGACGAGCCTCGGCCGCCGCTCGCAGGTCGTCCTCCCACCACCGGGTGGAGCGGCTGTTGACCCGAAGCGCCGTCGTCCGTCCGAGCCGCCCTCCGCTCAGCGCTGCAACCGCCAGCCCGCGCGCCTCTTCCTTGTTCTCGGCTCCGACCGCGTCCTCGAGATCGACGATCACCTCGTCCGCGGCGAGCGACGGCGCCTTCGCGAGCATCCGCTCGCTCGAGGCTGGAACGGTCAGGCAGGAGCGGCGCGCGCGGGCAGACACGCGCGAACGCTAACGCTGCCGCACGAACAAGGCGTACCGACGGCCCTCGAAGGTCGTCTCACCCTGTGGTGCGAACTCGAGCTTCTCCAGGACGTGCAACGCGGCGGCGTTGTCGGGACCGGTGATGGCCGTGAGGCGCCCGAACCCGGCGGCGAACGCCGCGCGCACGATCGCCTCCGAGGCCTCCGTCGCGTAGCCGCGCCGCTGCGCGTGGGTCGCGACGACGCAGCCGAGATCGAGCTCGCGGCGGCCCCCGATCTGCTCCCACTGCAGCCCGGCCAGCGCGACGGCGCAACCACTTTCACGGTCCACGGCGGCCCAGAGGCTCATCCCTGCGTCCCGCTCGAAGCGGTCGACCTTCTCGCGGATCCAGTCCTCGGACTCACCGAGGTCCTCCGCGTCCGCGAGCTCGAGCGGCCGGATGACGAGCCGCTCGGTCTCGATCGGGAGCTCGATCCTCAGGTCTTCTGCCATACGGACACGTGCTTCCGGCTCTCCACGGTGAACGGCGAGCGATCCCAGTCCTCCCGGCGCTCGCGCAGCTCCAGCCCCGACAGCCGCGCCATGAGGTCGAGCTCGGCGGGCGAGACCGAGCGGAACGGGATCGAGAGACGCCGCCATTCGCCGTCGACGAGCGAGAAGTGGTGGGAGACGAGCCGCTGGGTGTCGAAGTCGAGTTCGTCGACCCCGACGTGCGTGTCGCTGAGGTCGAACACCTCGTGCCTCTGCGTGTTCGGGGTGCCGACCTCGACCGCGAAGCAGCCGCCGGGCTCGAGGTGCGCGGCAGCGTTTGCGAAGACGTCGACCTGCCCGTCCTGGGTCGTCACGTTGTTGATCGAGTTGAAGACGAGGTAGACGAGCGAGAACGTCCCTTCGACGCGGGTCGAGGTCATGTCCCCGATCGCGACCGGGATCGCGTCCGTCTTCCTCCGGAGCTGCGCGACCATGTCCGGCGAGAGGTCGATGCCCGCCACGCGGATGCCCCGCTCTGCGAGCGGCACTGCGATCCGGCCGGTGCCGATCGCCAGCTCGAGCGCCCCGCCGCCGGCGAGCGGTTCGAGGAAGTCGACGACCGGCTCGACCGGCATGTCGGCCGTCGAGGAGTCGTAGCGCTCGGCGATCTCGCCGGCGAACCAATCGTTCATCCCGCTCGCTTCAGCTTCCCGTGTTTCTTCGCATGCCGCTCGCCGACGCGGAAGACGGCGAGCCCGATCGGCGTGGCCAGCACCGCGATGATCAGCAGCGGCCAGACGTCTGCCCAGGCCATGCCGGTGCCGTCGATGATCGAGTTGCGGCAGCCGCGCAGGGCGTACGTCGCGGGCGAGATCTTCGAGATCCACTGCATCCACTCCGGCAAGACGCTGACCGAGTAGTAGACACCCGAGACCACGAGCATCACGCCCTGCGCGACGAAGCCGAGCTGCGCGCCCTTCTCCGGCGAGATGAGCGGCAGGACCGAGGTCATGATCCCGACACCGATGAAGGAGAGGGACGCGAGCGCGAGCAGCCCTAGCGCCGCCCCGTAGTTCGCCTGTGGCGCGTCGATACCGATCAGCGCGGCAACCGCGAAGAAGAGGATCGTCGCGCGAATCAGGCCGTACAGCACCGCGAACGCGCCCTGCCCGAAGAGGTGGACAAGACGGGAGAGCGGCGCCATGAACGTGTACTCGATGGTCCCTTCCCAGCGCTCCCACGCCACCGTCTCGGTCATGAACTCGAAGATGATCCCGAGGAACGCCCAGATCGTCGCGCCCACGAGGAACGCGGTCGCGAGCGTGTTCTGCTGGTCGGCCGGCACTCCCGGCGACCGTGCGATGAACACGATCGTGAGCGTGTTCGCGATCGTCCAGACCATGAACGCGATGTCCCACAGGAAGTACCGCTTCGTCAGGTACATGTTCCGCTCGACGATCCCGAAGAGGCCGACGAGCTGGTTGCGCATCTCTACTGCGTAGACGCTCATCCGAACACCTCCCTGTACTCGTCGTCTTCTGATGTCTCGTTCTCGAACGCGCGCCCCGTGGCGGCGAAGAACGCCTGCTCGAGCGTCTCGACGCCGAAGCGCCGGGTGACATCCGGGACCGGCTCGAGGAAGAGCAGCCGGCCGCGGTCGAGGATCCCGACCCGGTCGGAGAGCGCCTCCGCCTCGGCCATGTCATGGGTGCAGAGCAGGATCGTCGCGTCGTGCTCGCTGCGCACCTCGCGGACGAACTCCTGCACCTCGAGCTTCGAGCGCGGGTCGAGACCCGTCGTCGGCTCGTCGAGCAGGAGCAGGACAGGTGAGGTCAGGAGCGCCCGCGCGAGGGCGACCTTCTGCTGCATACCGCGCGACAGGTTCTCCATCGCCTCGTTGCGCCGGTCGGGCGGGAAGCCGACCTTGCCGAGGATCTCGGGGATGGCCGTGCGCGTCTGCCGCGGCGTCATCCCGTAGAAACGCGCCGCGTACGAGAGGTTCTCGGATGCGGACATCTTCTTGAAGAAGCTCGCCTCCACCGAGACGCGGTTGACGAGCCGGCGGATCGTCGACGCCGCACGATCCACGTCGTGGCCGAAGATCCGCGCGGTGCCGCCGTCGCTGATCAGCAGCGTCGAGAGCAGGCGGACGAGCGTCGACTTCCCCGAGCCGTTCTGGCCGAGGATGGTGACGCACTCGCCACGGGCGATCGTGAAAGTGACGTCGTCGAGCGCCGGCCACGGACGCTTGCGTGCGAAGCGGCCCGCTTTGCGGTCGCGCCGGCGGAACGTCTTCCGCAGGTCGTGCACCTCGACTGCGGGCGCCTCGCGGTCTAGACGTGAAGCCAGATTGATTGTGGATGGAACGAGAGTGGACATGCTGCTCCTTCGGAAGAGTGGAACGGAGGACGGAAGCCGCCTGTGAGGCGGCGCGCGGACCTAAAGGGCGCCGCGGGGGCCGGCGAGCCGCACAGTGGCGCCTCCCCGGTTCCGGTCCATCACGTTCGCGAGCAACATGGCTGACGCAGGGTAGGTGCTCGATCTGCCGGCGTCAAATGTCGCGCCTGAGCGGGAGCTTTCTCGACGACGGCCGCCGGGGGTGGTAGCTTCGGCGGCAGGCGGTGCGCCGGAGCAGGCGCTCGTCGAGGCGAAGGAGCCTCGTGACCTCAGCGGTCGCGGGGCTTTTTTGTTGGTCCAGCGAGGAGGAGCCGGTGGTCAAGGTCGAGGCGGTGGTGGTGAGGGAGCGGGTCGAGACGGTGATCGACGCCGTCGAGGAGGAGACCGGCCACGTCGGCGTGACCGTTCTCGAGGCGATCGGGCACGGGCGCGAGCGGGGCGTGACGCACGAGTACCGCGGCCGCACGTTCGAGTCGCGTTTCCTGCCGAAGGCGCATCTCACGTTCGTCGTGGACGACGCGCTCGCCGAGCGGGTCGTCGGGGCGATCGCCGACGCCTCGCGCACCGGCCACTCGTCCGGCGACGGCCTCTGCTGGACCTCGTCCGTCGCGAACGTCGTCCATCACCGCACAGGGGAGCGTCTCGGATGACCCATCACCAGCTGCTGATCGCCGCGAACACCACCTGGGTCGTCGTCGCGGCCGTGCTCGTCATGTTCATGCAGGCCGGCTTCGCGTTCCTCGAAGCGGGGTTGACGCGGATGAAGAACGCCGCACACATCGCCGGCAAGAACGTGCTCGTCTTCGGCGTCGCCTCGCTCGTCTACTGGCTCGTCGGGTTCGGCATCGCCTTCGGGAACGGGAACGGCGTCCTCGGCCTGCACGGATTCGCGCCGTCGGCCGATGCGTTCCTCTCGGTCGGGAAAGCCCCCTTCGCGGCATTCGCCGGGATCCCCGGCGCGGCGGGCTGGCTGTTCGAGGTCGTCTTCGCCGGCGTGTCGCTCGCGATCGTCTGGGGCGCGATGGCCGAGCGCGCGAAGCTCTGGGTCTACTTCGCCTTCGGCGCGATCTTCACCGTCGTCTACTCGCTCGTCTCGCACTGGATCTGGGCCCCCGGGGGCTGGCTGCAGCGCTTCGGGATGCAGGACTTCGCAGGCTCGACGGTCGTCCACTACCAGGGCGCACTGGCAGCGCTCGCCGGCGCCATCCTGCTCGGCCCGCGCATCGGGAAGTTCGGGCACGACGGCCGCGCGAACGCGATCCCCGGTCACAACATGCCGTATGCCGTGCTCGGGACGCTCATCCTCTGGTTCGGCTGGTTCGGCTTCAACCCGGGATCGACGCTCGGTGTCGCGACGGGCGGGCACGTGGGCTTCTTCGGCTACGTCGCGCTGACGACGAACCTCGCGGCGGCGGCCGGCGGCGTGGGCGGGATCTGCGTCGCGTGGCTCGTGCTGCGCAAGCCGGACGTCTCGATGATGCTGAACGGCGTCTTGGCGGCCCTCGTGGCGGTGACCGCCGCGTGCGGGTTCGTGGCGCCGTGGGCGGCGGTGCTCATCGGTTTCGTGGCGGCCTCGATTGCGGTCGTCGCGGTGCCGCTCGTCGAGCGGCTCGGCATCGACGACCCGATCGGCGCGGTGGCGGTGCACGGTCTCGCCGGCGTCTGGGGGACGCTCGCGACCGGGCTCCTCGCCGTGCCCGCGCTGGCTGCGACGGTCGGCGTGGGGCGCGGCGGCCTCCTCTACACCGGATCGCCGTACCAGCTCGGCGTGCAGGTCCTCGGCCTCGCCGCGGTCGGCGTCTTCACCTTCTCGGCCTCCTACGGGTCGCTCTGGACGCTGAACCGGCTGTGGGGGATCCGTGTCGAGCAGCACGTCGAAACGGCGGGCCTCGACGTCGCGGAGCACGGCATGTGGGGGTATCCGGAGTTCTACATCCCGGTGCCGGGCGGCTACGGGACGGAGAGCCACGGCCACCTGCTGGGGCACGTTCACCGGCTCTCCGAGCCGGAGGCCGAAGCTGCCTAGTTAGGCTCGTCCGCATGCCGTCGCTGTCGACCTACTCCTTCTTCCTCGCGACCGCGATCGTGCTGCTGCTCGTGCCCGGCCCGGCCGTGCTCTACGTCGTGACGCGCAGTGTCGAGATGGGCCGGAGCGGCGGGATCGCCTCCGTGGCCGGGATCACGACGGGCACGGTCGTCTACGTCGTGTTAGCGGCCGTCGGCCTCTCGTCCCTGATCCTCGCCTCGACGGTCGCCTTCGACGCGGTCAAGTATGTCGGCGCCGCCTACCTCTTCCTGCTCGGTGTAAGGCGCCTGCTCGGCTGCGGGGTCGAGAGGCACGGCGAAGACGCCGTCCCGCGCACGCGCCGGCGCGCCTACACGCAGGGCGTGTTCGTCAACCTCACGAACCCGAAGACGATCGTCTTCATCTTCGCCTTCCTGCCCCAGTTCGTCGACCCGCACGCGTCGCACGCCTGGGCGCAGGTGCTTGCGCTGGGCCTGAGCTTCGCCCTCCTCGGGTTCCTCAGCGACAGCATGTGGGCGGTCGCGGCCGGGACGGTTGCCGATCGCCTGCGCGGCTCGAGGGGGATCGCCCGCGTGCAGCGCTGGGTCGGCGGCAGCGTGCTCGTCGGTCTCGGCATCCTCGCTGCGGTGTGGACACCGAATCACGCGCGGTGACGATCCGCGACCTGCGGCCCGACGACTGGCCGGCGGTGCGCGAGATCTACGAAGAGGGGATCCGCGGCGGTGACGCCACCTTCGAGACCGACACGCCTTCGTGGGGGCGCTGGGACGCGGCGCACCCCGAGCTGCGGCTCGTCGCCGAGCGCGCCGGAGCGGTCGTCGGCTGGGCCGCGCTCTCGCCGGCGTCCGCGCGCCGGTGCTACCGCGGCGTCGGCGAGGTGAGCGTCTACGTCGCGGAGGAGGCGCGCGGCGACGGCCTCGGCCGGGCGCTCCTCGCCGAGCTCGTCGAGCGCTCCGAGCAGGCGGGCTGCTGGACGCTGACTGCCGGCGTATTTCCCGAGAACGAGGCGTCGGTCCGGCTGCACGAGGCGTGCGGCTTCCGCCAGGTCGGTGTCCGCGAGCGGCTCGGCGAGGCGGGCGGCGTCTGGCGCGACGTCGTTCTCCTCGAGCGCCGCTCTACGCTGGTCGGCACGTGAGGTATCAGTTCGTCGACTGCCGCTGGGAGCTCGGGAACCCTGCGCGCGGGCGCGAGTTCTATCTCGCCGGCCACATCCCGGGCGCCTCCTTTCTCGACGTCGACGACGACCTGTCGGATCTCTCCGTGCCGGATGCCGGAAGGCACCCGCTCCCGTCGGCGGGGAAGTTCGCGGCCGTGGCCGGCCGCGCCGGGATCGGCGACGGCGTGTACGTCGTCGCGTACGGGAATGGTGGCGGGTCGGAGCGGCTCTGGTGGCTGCTGCGCCACTTCGGCCATGACGACTGCACAGTGCTGCTCGGCGGGATCGAGGCCTGGGGAGGCGAGCTACGCGCGGGCCAGGAGGAGATCGAGCCTGCCGCGTTCGCCCCACGCGAGCGGAGCGGAGACACGATCGCCGCGGAGGAGATCGCCCGCCGCCTCGCGGATCCATCGCTCGCTCTCGTCGACGCCCGTATCGCGAGTCGCTGGCGCGGCGAGCCCAACGAGATCGACGATCCGCCGGGCCGGATCCCGGGTGCCGCCAACGCTCCCTGGAACGAGGCCCTACTCGAGCTGCCCGTAGGCGAGCTCGTCGCCTACTGCGGCTCGGGAGTCTCGTCCTGCGTGACCCTCCATCGCGCGTGGCTCGCCGGCCGCGAAGGGCGCCTGTACCCGGGCTCGTGGAGCGAGTGGTCGCAACGCGGTCTCCCGCTCGAACGTGGCGACTGACCGCTGGCGGCCTACGTCCGCCTGTGGGAGGCTCCGGTTGTGGAGTTGCCGGAGACCCGCTATGCGCTGAGCGGCGATGTGTCGATCGCGTACCAGGTGCACGGCGAAGGTTCGATCGACCTCGTCGTGGTGCCTGCGTTCGTCACGAACGTCGAGCTGATGTGGGAGGCCGAGCCGGGGATGTCGTCGTTCTATCGCCGGCTCGGTGAGTTCGCACGCGTGATTCGCTTCGACAAGCGAGGTACCGGCCTTTCCGATCGCGTCGCCGGTGTCGCCGACATGGAGACGCGAATGGACGACGTCCGGGCCGTGATGGACGCGGCCGGCGTCGAGCGGGCAGCTGTCATGGGCGCGTCGGAAGGAGGGCCGCTTGCAGCGCTCTTTGCGGCCACGTACCCGGAGCGGACGCTCGGGCTGGTCCTCTGGAGTTCGGCCCCGCGTTTCACTCGCGCACCGGGATTCCCCTGGGGAGACACCCGCGAGGAGGACATCGCCTGGGCCGACGACCTTGCCGCCCGCTGGGGTACGAACGAGCTCGTGCGCGAGTTGGCTGGGAGTCCTGACCTGGCCGAGGACAAGGACAGGGTTGAGCGCTTGGCCCGCTGGATGCGTCTGAGCGCGAGCCCCGGTACCGTGCGCCAGCTCGCGCAGATGAACCGCGAGATCGACGTCCGCGACGTCGTTCCTTCGATTCGGGTGCCGACCCTCGTCATGCACCGGACAGGCGACCAGGACGTCCCGGTCGAAGCCGGCCGCTGGCTGGCGGAGCACATCCCGACGGCGCGGTTCGTCGAGTTCCCGGGCTCGTCTCATGTGGCCGCGGCCGATCCTGGACCAGTCGAGCGTGAGCTGCGGGCGTTCCTTGCTGCGGTGCGCGCGGGCGCCGAGATCGAGGTGGGGGAGCCCGAGAGCGTGCTCGCCACCGTCCTCTTCACCGATATCGTGGCATCGACCGCGAAGGCGGCCGAGCTCGGTGACCGCGGCTGGCGCGAGTTGCTCGAGCGACATCACGCTCTGGTCCGGCGGGAGCTCGGGCGCTTCCGGGGCCGAGAGGTCGACACGGCCGGCGACGGCTTCTTCGCCGCATTCGACGGGCCGGCCCGAGCGATCCGCTGCGGCCGGGCTGTCACCGAAGCGGTGCAAGAGCTCGGCCTAGAGATTCGAGCGGGACTCCACACCGGCGAGTGCGAGGTCGTCAACGGCAAGATCGGCGGCATCGCGGTGCACATCGGGGCGCGGGTCGCCGCCGAAGCCGGCCCGGGCGAAGTGCTCGTCTCGCAGACGGTGCGCGATCTCGTCGCCGGCTCGGGTCTCGCGTTCGAGGAGCGCGGGGTGGCTGAGCTCAAGGGCGTGCCCGGCGAGTGGCGACTCTTCGCGGTGAGCGGCTAGCCGCGGCGAACGCCGGCGCTCGCGGCGGTGAGCGCGAACTTCGTCAGCGACCTCGGCATCCGCTGTGCGTCCTTGACCGTCGCGCGCAGGGCGTCGGCAAACTCCTCGACGTCCTCCTCCGTCAGCACGAGCGGGGGCAGGATCCGGATCACCGCCATCTCGTGGCCCGCGACCTGGGTGAGGATCCGGCGCTTCGTGAAGAGCGGGACGATGACGAGCTGGGCGAACAGCCCGCGCTGGGCTCGCTCGATCATGCGGTACGTCATGCGCCCGTCCTGCGGCTCGCCGAACTCGATCGCCCAGGCCAGGCCGAGCCCGCGCACGTCGCGCACGACGTCGAACTCGTCAACGAGCGGCCGCGTCCGTTCGAGCAGCCGCCGGCCGAGCCGGGCGCTCTGCTCCACGAGGCGCTGCTCGCGCAGCTCGTGCAGTGTCGCGAGGCCGGCCGCCATCGCCAGCTCGTTCGGCGCGAAGGTGGAGCCGTGCGACATCGCATGCGACATCGAGTCGAAGACCGCTTCGTGCACCGAGCGGGCCATGAGGAGCGCACCCGAGGGGACGTAGCCTCCGGAGAGGGTCTTGGCCAACGTGACGAGGTCCGGCTCGAGCCCCCAGTGCTGGAAGGCGAACATCCGGCCCGTGCGGCCGAGGCCGGTCATCACCTCGTCGACGCCGAAGAGCGTCCCGTAGCGGCGGCAGAGCTCCTGGGCTCCCGCGAGGTAGCCGTCAGGCGGGAGGTTGATGCCCTTGCCCTGCACCGGCTCAACGAGGAAGAGCGCCACGTCTTCTCGCCGTAGTTCGGCCTCGAGCGCCTCGAGATCGCCGAACGGGACCTGATCGCAGTCGGGGAGCAGCGGCTGGAAGCGCGCCTTGAACTCCTCGTTGCCGTTCACCGAGGTCGCGCCGAGCGTCAGCCCGTGGAAGCCGTGGTCGGCCGAGAGGACGCGCGCGCGTCCGGTGGCGGTGCGCCCGAGCTTGATCGCCGACTCGACCGACTCGCTGCCGGAGCTCGTGAACAGGCAGCGTTCGATGCGGCCGCCGGCGAGCCCGATCAGCTCCTCGGCGAGCAGGCCCGGCAGCAGCGTCGTCCCCAGCGCGAGCATCCCCGGCGTCTCGAGCGCGAGCGCGTCGACGAGCGCGGCCCGGATTCGCGGGTTGTTCCGGCCGGCGCCGTACATCCCGAAGCCGCCGAGGAGGTCCAGGTAGCGCGTCCCGTCCGTGTCGTAGAGGTACGCACCCTCGGCGCGCGCCCAGGTGCGATCGAAGCCGATCGTGCGCAGAACCCGCACGAACTGCGGGTTGATGGTGCGGGCCCAGAGGTCGAGATCCTCGCCGCGCCGCGCGTCGAGCAGCGCCTCGAGGCTGAAATCGCTCATCGCGCCGGACTGTATCGCCTGCGTTTCGCTTCGCGGCCCGCGGGTAGCCGAGCAGATCATGGGTCTAGGCAAGCTGATGCTGCGGGCGACGCTCGGCGGCTACTTCTTCGGTCACGGGATGCAGAAGCTCGCCGGCTGGTTCGGCGGGCACGGCCCGGAGGCGACCGGAGAGTTCTTCGAGCAGGTGGGTCTGCGTCCCGGGCGTGAAAGCGCGCTGATCGCGGGCGCGGCGGAGGCGGGCGGCGGCACGCTCGTTGCGCTCGGATTCCTCACGCCGGCGGGGGTCAGCGTGCTGACCGGCGTCATGACGAACGCGATCCGGCACGTCCACTGGAAGAACGGCCCCTGGAACAGCGACGGGGGCGTCGAGCTTCCCGCGCTCGTCCTCGCGGCTCTGGCCGCTCTGGCCGACAGTGGCCCGGGGCGCTACTCGCTCGACGAGGCGCTCGGGCTCCGGCTCCGCGGCCCGCTCGTGACGGCGCTTGCGATGGGTGCCGGAGCCGCCGGCGCGGTCTATTTCGCCGAACATGGCCAGGAGCTCTTCGACGCCCACGATGCCGACGACGCGCTGAGCCGCGCCACCGAGCAGGTCGGGGCGGAAAGCTAGCTCCCGCCGAAGCGCTCGAGCAGCCGCTCCGCGTACCAGTCTTCCCAGCGCTGTTCGCGTGGCTCGGAGGTGAAGTCGCGGTCGAGCCGGACGAGCTCGTAGACGAGGTGGCTGCGGACGGGAGCCGAGCCAAGCAGCTGCGGCAGCTCGGAGTGATCGAGCAGCCAGTCGGCGTACCACGACGCCCAGTCGGGATCGTCCCCGTCCACGATCCGGTAGACGACGTGGTGTGTCTCGGCGGCCTCGTGCAAGAGGTCGGCGACTGCGCTCGTGCCACCCATGGCATCGATGCTCGCACGCCGGGTGGCCGGGTACAAGGTGCAGATTTCGCCCGTGAGCAAAAACGCTTCCGCTCGCGAGGAATCGAGCAAAACCCTATGAAATAGCCGGTTCCTAGCCACCTTGACTTCTGCTCGCCTCAGTGTTAGCGTCGTTCACCGAAAACGTTTCCGGAGGTCAAGACGAGCACCATCCACGAAGTAGCGCAGCGCAGCGGCGTCTCCGTCTCGACCGTCTCTCGCGTCTTCAACGGCTACGGCGACGTCAGTGCCGCGACGCGGGAGCGGGTTCTCGCCGCGGCGCGTTCGCTCGACTACGCGCCGAGCGCCGCCGCCCGCACGCTGGTGAGACAGCGCTCGCAGTTGGTCGGCGTCATCCTGTCTACGGGTCTCGAGCATCCGGACATCGGCCACCCGTTCTTCCAGGATGTGCTGGTCGGTCTCAAGCAGGGGATCGGCGCCGCGGGATACGACGTTCTGCTCTTCGCGACCGAGCGGCCCGAGTCGGATAGCAATGGCGCCCACTCGTATCTCGGGCGCGCGCGCCATCACCGCGTCGACGGAGTCGTGCTCATGGGCGAGCGTGACGATCCCGAGGTCACCAAGCTCGTCGAGGCGGATGTCCCCCTCATCGGCGTCGACCTCGACGTCTCCGGTCGGCGCGCGAGTTACGTCAGCTCCGACAACGTCGGCGGCGCCCGCCTCGCGGTGCGGCACCTGCATCGACTGGGGCATCGGCGGATCGCAACCATCGCCGGCCCCGAGCACAGCAAGCCTGGCGGGGATCGTCTGGTCGGCTTTCGTGCCGAGCTCCAGGCGCTCGGTATCGAGAGTCGTCCCGAGTACGAAGAGATCGGCGACTGGTACAGCGAGAGCGGCGAGCGCGCGATGCAGGCGCTGCTCGCGCTTCCGGAACCGCCCACGGCCGTGTTCGCGGCCGCCGACATGATGGCCGTCGGCGCGATGAAGGCTGCGCGCGACGCGGGCCTCGCCGTTCCCGGAGACCTCGCTGTCGTCGGCTTCGACGACATCCAGCTCGCGTCGCTGCTCGACCCGGGGCTGACCACGATCCACCAGGACAAGGTCGGTCTCGGTCGGGCCGCGGCGCGTGCCCTCCTGGAACAGATCGAGAACCCGGAAATGACTCCGGCCGCGTTGACGCTGCCGGTCGAGCTGATCATCCGCGGGTCGTGCGGGTGGACAAAGGAGGCGGTAGGAGCATCAACGACCACCAGGGATCCCATCGTGGAACGAGCAGAAGGAGGAGAAGGATGAAAGGCATCCTCAAGCGGCGGGGCCGTCTCGTCCTCGTCGCGGCGGTTGTCGCGGTCGCCGCAACGGCCTCGGGCCTCTCGGTCAGGGGCGCCGCGGCGGCGAAGCGGAGCAACATCACGCTCACCATCGACGTGTTCGGTGACTTCGGGTACCACGACCTCTACAAGCAGTACGAGGCGTCGCATCCCGGAATCACGATCAAGGAAGACACCGAGGACTATGCGCCGCACCACACGGCCCTCGCCCAGCACCTCGCCACGGGCGCCGGAGCCGACGACATCGAGGCGATCGAGGTCGGCTTCATCGCGAATTACACGACGCAGTCGCGCTACTTCGTCGACCTGCGCAAGTACGGCGCCTCGAAGCTGAAGAAGCGCTACCCGAACTGGAAGTGGCAGCAGGCTGTCGCGCACAGCAAGTCCGTGATCGGTCTCGGCACCGACGTCGGGAGCCTCGGCATCTGCTACCGGAAGGACCTGCTCAAGAAGGCCGGGCTGCCGACGAAGCCGGCCGCGCTGGCGAAGCTCTGGCCGACCTGGTCGAAGTTCCTCGCCGTGGGCAAGCGCTACCAGAAGCACGCGCCGGCGGGCACCAAGTTCATCGACTCGGGAAGCAACCTCTTCAACGCGATGATCGCGCAGGCCACCCCCGGCTACTACTCGAAGAGCGGCAAGGTGATCGCCAAGAGCAACCCGCAGGTCAAGGCGGCCTGGAACATGACGATGCAGGCGATCAAGCTCCACGAGGACAAGGGACTCGTCGCGTTCCACGCCGACTGGAATGCGGGCTTCAAGAACGGGACGTTCGCAACCGTCACGTGCCCCGCCTGGATGATGGGCTACATCCAGGGCCAGGCACCCGACGCGAGCGGCAAGTGGAACATCGCCGACGTTCCGGGTGGAGGCGGTAACTGGGGCGGCTCGTTCCTGACCGTCACCAAGCAGTCGGAGCATCAGGCGGAGGCGGCGGCGCTCGTCAAGTTCTTGACCTCGCCCAAGTCGGAGACCTACGTCTTCAAGCACACCGGCAACCTCCCGAGCGAGATCCCCGTGCTGAAGAGCAAGACGGTGCAGAAGTTCCGGAACCCGTACTTCAGCAACGCCCCGGTCGGAAAGATCTTCGCGAACTCGGCGCTGAAGCTGAAGCCGCAGCCTCTCGGACCGCACCAGGGTGACTTCCAAACGGCTTCGACCAACGCCATCCAGCGAGTGGAGCAGCACATCCAATCGCCCAAGGCGGCGTGGAAGCAATTCCTGAAGGACGTCGCCAACGCCTCAGGCTGAGAGCCCTCCCTCAGCCCGAGCCGGGCCGCGGGCGCCCCTCGACGCCCGCGGCCCGGCCTGAGACGATCACGAGGAGCCAATGAGCGCGGTATCCGGAACGGGAAGGCCAGGCGAGGTCGCCGTCGCGCCCCGCGCGCGCCGCAAGCTTCTGCGTCGGCTCGACGCGAAGCTCTCGCCGTACCTCTTCATCTCCCCCTTCTTCCTCATCTTCGGCGTCTTCGGGCTCTTCCCGCTCGGCTACACCGCCTACGTCTCGCTCACCGACCGGAACCTGCTCGCGCCGGTCTCGCACTTCATCGGGCTCCACAACTATGCGCTGCTGATCCACGACTCGTACTTCTGGCGCGCGGTCGAGAACACGTTCGGGATCTGGTTCCTCTCGACCGTTCCCCAGCTGCTCCTGGCGCTGGTCATCGCCCATCTCCTGAACACGAAGCTCCGGGCGCGCACCTTCTTCCGCATGGCCATCTTGCTGCCGCAGGTGACGTCGCTCGTCGCGGTTGCCCTCATCTTCACGCAGCTGTTCGCTCACGACTACGGCTTCATCAACTACGCCCTTGGGTCGGTAGGCATCCACCACGTCTACTGGGAGGCCGGGCGCTTCTCTTCCTGGGTGGCGCTCTCGGTGATGGTGATGTGGCGCTGGACGGGCTTCAACGCGCTCATCTACCTCGCCGCGATGCAGGCGATTCCGGAGGAGCTCTACGAGGCAGCCGCGGTCGACGGCGCCCGGCGGTTCCGGCAGTTCATCCACGTGACCGTGCCGATGCTGCGGCCGACGATCCTCTTCACCGTGATCATCGCGACGATCGGGGGGCTGCAGCTCTTCACCGAGCCGTTCCTCTTCCAGCCGAGCACGAGCGGCGGCACCGGCGGCTCCGCCCGGCAGTACCAGACGATCGTCCTGTACCTCTACGAGAAGTTCCTCGGCTCGACGCAGTTCAAGTTCGGCTACGCGGCGGCAATCGCCTGGTGCCTCGTCCTGCTGATCGCGCTTTTCGGGCTCGTGAACTATTTCCTCGTCAGCCGGATCAGATCGGCGGAGACCTAGAAGTGGTCGCCCATTCAGAGGCTGTTCCGCGTCGCCGCCGGCGCTCGCAACGCGCGGTCGCGCGCCGCTTCGACTCAGCCGGCCCGTTCACGTACGTCTTCCTGATCCTGGTCGTTCTCGTGTCGCTGTTCCCGCTGTACTGGTCGCTCGTCGTCGCCTCGCACGACAACTCAGCGGTCTACTCCTACCCGCCGAAGCTGTTGCCGGGCGCGAACCTGTTCCACAACATCCACCGGCTGTTCAATTCGGATCTCGTCAGCGTCGACTTCTCGAAGGCGCTCGTGAACTCCGCCATCGTCTCCTCGGTCGTCACGGTGGCCGTCGTCTTCTTCAGCGCGCTTGCGGGCTTCGCCTTCGCCAAGCTCGAGTTCCGCGGCCGGAAGCTGCTGTTCGTCCTCGTACTCGCGACGCTGCTCGTGCCCGTCCAGCTGGGGCTGATCCCGCTTTACATCGAGATGATCCATTTCGGCTGGCTCAACAGCATCAAGGCGGTGATCGCGCCGAACCTCGTCACCGCCTTCGGCGTCTTCCTCATGCGCCAGTACATCGCCGGAAGCGTGCCCAACGAGCTGATCGCGGCGGCGCGGGTGGACGGCTGCAACTCGTGGCGGGTCTTCTGGCACGTGATCCTCCCGGCCGTGCGGCCCATGGCGGCGGTGCTCGGCCTGCTGACGTTCATGAACACGTGGAACGACTTCCTCTGGCCCCTGATCGTCCTCAACGCCCGCAATCCGACCGTGCAGGTAGCCGTCTCGGACATTGCGACCGTGGCCTATACGCCTGACTACTCGCTGATCCTGACCGGGTGCTTCATCTCGATCCTGCCCCTGCTCGTGGT
>JBKPLL010000016.1:0-35083 GCA_046731605.1 Actinomycetota bacterium
TTGCCACCCGGTTGCCACGGCGCCCTCTCCGTCGCCCGGTGCGAGAACCCGCCGGCACCGCGAGCTAGCGTCCGGGACGGCCTCTGAACTAGAAGAAGCGGGTGGCGGGAATCGAACCCGCGTAACTAGCTTGGAAGGCTAGGGCTCTACCATTGAGCTACACCCGCGGAGCGCTGGGTACGGTAGCGAGATGCATCCCTCCGCGGAGGCGATCGCGCTCGCCCCGGCGCTCGCGATCGGACTGGCGCTCGCGTATCGAGATGCCCCGCTCTCGCGCCCACGCCTTGCCGCCGGCGTCCTCGGCGTCGCCCTCGTCTTCGCAGCCTTCTTCACGGAGCTCCAGCCGCTCGCGACCCACACGTTCCTCTGGGCGCACCTGCTGCAGAACGTCGTCCTGGCGGAGTGGGCTCCGCTGCTGCTCGTGCTCGCGGTCCCGCCGCGGCTTGCCGAGCGGGCGTTGGGATTCCCGCTCTTCCGGCCGCTCGTCGCGCTCCCGCTCTGGCTCGCCGCCTACTACATGTGGCACCTGCCCTGGATCTACGACAGCGCACTCCGCCAGCCGCACTCGCTCCTCCACGTCGAGCACCTCACGTACCTCGCCGCGGGCATCTGCGTCTGGTGGCCCGTCGTGCACGGGACGAGCTCGGCCGGCGCGAAGGCCGCCTACCTCTTCGCCGCCTTCGTGCTGGCCTCACCGCTCGGCCTGCTCCTGGCGTTGATTCCGCGCGCGATCTATCCGTTCTACGTTCATGCGCCGCGCACCTGGGGACCCGGCCCGCTCGCCGACCAGCAGATCGCCGGGGTGACGATGGCCGCGGAGGAGGCGGCCGTCTTCTTCGGTGCCTTCGCGGCCTATCTGCTCCGCTTCCTCGCCGACGAGCAGGCAAGCGGGCAGATCAGGCCGAGCGGGACGACACCTGCAGCTCGCGCTCGGCCGGCCGGCCTGCGCGCAGCTCCCGGCTCCGCTCGGTCTCGGCATTGAGCTCGGCCCCGAGCAGCAAGGCGATCGCGGCGAGCCACAGCCAGGTCAGCATGATGATCACCGCCGCGAGCGATCCCCAGGTCTTGTTGTAGGACGCGAACGCCGAGGTGTAGAACGCAAATGCGCCGGACGCGGCGAGCCAGACGACGGTGGCGAACACCGAGCCGACCGACAGGAAGCGCCAACGTGGGTGCTCGACGTCCGGCCCGAGGTAGAGCAGCGTCGCGAACGCGGCCAGGAGCCCCGTGAGCAGGATCGGCCACTGGGCGATCCACCAGATCCAGCCGACGGCGCCCGAGAGCGGCCCGGCATGCGCGGCGACGAGCTGCTCGAGCGGCGGGCCGAAGATGAGCAACACGGCCACGAGCACGAACGCGAACCCGATCACCGCGACCATCTGGACGGCGATGAACCGCTTCATGACGAACTTGCGCCCGTCCTTGCGCTCGTAGGCGAGGTTGACGGCGGTCATGTACGTCGTCATGGCGCTGGTCGTCGACCAGAGCGCGAGCACGAGGCCGACGGCCGTCATCATGATTCCGGTCGAGGGGTTTGCATCGAGCCGGTGCAGGCTCTGGCCGAGCAGGCTCGTGGCCGCCGCAGGCATCACATGGGAGAAGTGCGCCATGAGCGACGAGATCGTGTCCGGCCCGACGAGGAGCGTGAACACGCCTACCGTCACGAGCAAGACCGACGGAATTGCGAAGAAGGTCGAGTACGCGAGCGCCGACGCGAGCATCGTCCCGTTGTCGTCCAGGAAGCCCTTGGAGGCCCGCACGAAGATCGCGCGCCAGTCCCGGAAGGACAGGTCGCGCAGGCCTGGGTCGGGCAGGCGCGGCTCTTTCCTCTCCGGCTGCGGAGTCCGCTCGTCCTCGACCGGCGCCTCGTCGGGCAGAGGCCGACCCGTGTCAGCCGCGGGCCGAACTCGGCGCTGCTCCTCACGCGTCCGCATGTCCGGACAACGAAGCTGTTCGAGATCTGGTTGCGGAATCGGGGTGGGCAGACTCGAACTGCCGGCCTCCCGGCCCCAAACCGGGCGCTCTACCAGGCTGAGCTACACCCCGCGAGGACCCAGTGTAAGTCCGCTACTCGGACTCGATCAGGGTGCGCAGCTCGGCGAGCTTCTCGCCGCGCAGCTCGTCGCGCTCGCCGCGGTCGATGCGGGCGAGCAGATCGCGGACGAGCGGGGCCAGTTCGAGCGGGTTGAACGGCTTCGTCACGTAGTCCACCCCGCCGATGTCGAGCCCGCGGGCGCGGTCGCGGAACTCCGCTCGCGCCGTGAGGAAGATGATCGGGATGCCGCGGGTGCGGTCGTCCTCGAGCAGCTCCTCTGCGACCCTCCAGCCGTCGAGGCCGGGCATCATCACGTCGAGGAGCACGACGTCGGGCTGATCGTCCCGTGCGAGGTCGAGACCCGTCGTCCCGTCGGCGGCCTCGAGAACCTGGATCCCCTCGGCCTCGAGGTTGACGCGACAGAGCAGCCGAATCGGCGCCTCGTCGTCGATCACGAGCACCCGCGTCTGGCCCTCCGCGCTCACCTGCCGCGTATGCCCATCCGTCGCGCCATTCATGCTCGCTCCTGCGCTGCCGGCAGCTCGAAGGCGAAGCGGGATCCTTCGCCCTCCTGCGACGACACCCAGATCCGGCCGCCCATGGCCGTCACGAGGCCCCGGGCAATGAACAGGCCGAGCCCGGTACCCCCGGCGCCGGCGCGCAGCTCGGCGTCCGACCCGCGGTAGAACTTGCGGAAGATCTGCTCCTGGTCGGACTGCGGGATTCCGATCCCCTCGTCGGCGACACTCACCTCGACCATGTCCTGTCGCCGGACGGCGCCGACGGTCACGGTCCCTCCGTCCGGCGAGTAGCGCAGCGCATTGTCGACCAGGATGGAGCACACCTGCCGCAGCTTCTCCGGATCCGCCTTTGCGGCGAGCGGCTCCGCGGGCAGGTCGACGACGAACCGATGGCCGTTGGCCTCGGCTGCCGTAACCGTGTCCACCACCTGTCCGACCACGTCACGTACATCGGTCTCGGCGAGGTCGACCTGGAGGTCCCCGGTGTCGAGACGGGCGACATTGAGGAGCGTGTCGACGATCGAGGTCAGCCGCTGCGACTCGGAGGCGATGTAGCGGAGGAACGTCTGGCGCTCCTCCTCGCCGAACATGACGTCCTGGCGCAGGAGCGTCTCGGCGAAGCCGTAGATGGAGGTGAGCGGCGTGCGAAGCTCGTGCGAGACGGTGCTCACGAAATCGGACTTGACCTGCTCGACCAGCCGGTCGCCCGAGATGTCACGGAAGGCGAAGATGCGGCCGGCCACAGCGCCGAGGGGGTCGCGCATGACCGCCTCGGTGACCGAGAGCCAGACCTCCTCGCGCCCGCGCGTGATCGGCACGAGGCGCTCGCCGCGCGCCGTCTCGTCCGGCGACTCGAGGCTGCGCTGCAGCACGTCGACGGGTGCGCGGCCGAGAGCGACAGAGGCGGGAACGCCCGTGATCAGCTCCGCAGCACTGTTCCAGAGCACGACGTGACCGTCGCGGTCGACGGCGACGATGCCCTCGGCGATGTTGGCGAGGATGGCGACCGACCGCTCGCGCTCGACCGCGACCCGCTGGTAGAGCTCGGCGTTCGAGAGCGCGGCCGACGTGCTCGCCGCGACGGCGAGCAGCGCCTCGATCTCCTCCTCCCTCCACTCGCGCGGCACGGACGCGTAGACGGCGAGCACACCGGTCGCTCCCTCCGCGCCTCCGACGGGCACGCCGAGGAACGCCGAGTGACCCGCCTGGAGCATGGGATCGAGGCCGCGCAGACGCTCGTCGTCGCCGGCCTGCGCCAGCGCGACCGGAGCTCCCGACTGCAGGACGTCGCCCGAGAGCCACCCGCTCGCCGGGCTCCGCGAGCCGAGCGCGGGCTCGGCGCCTTCGCCGGCCGCCGCCGTGACGACGAGCTCCTCGCCCTCGAGCAAGCGAAATGCTCCGGCCTCGGCGTTGACGAGGGCCGGTGCCTGCTGCACCACCTCGTCGAGCACGGCCGCCGGGTCGAGCTCGCTCGTGAGCAAGCGCCCGGTTCGCGTCAGCTGCTGCGCAAGGGCCCGGGCGCCGCGCTCGGCCTCGAACAGCTCGCTGCGCTCGAGAGCGCCGCGGGTGGCGTCCGCCAGGTGGCGCGCGAGCTCGAGGTCGTCGTCATCGAACGAGCGCTCCTCCGCGAAAAAGATGAGCACGAGACCGCGCCCCGCCTCGCGGGGTGCGTCCACCGGCACCGAGATGAGCGACAGATACTCGTTTTCCCGCGCGGCCGCGCGCAGATCGGGAAGCAGCCGGTCGTCGTCCGCAGTCGACGACGAGACGACGATGCGGCCTTCGAGCGCAGCGCGGAAGAGCGGACTTTGCTTCCCCCACGCTCGCTCGGCGAGGATCTTGCGCAGGTCGGCAGGAAGCTCGTACGCCCCCACCGCCTCGAGCCGTCCGCTCGAGGGCACGAGCACTGCGGCCGACGTCCCACCGAGCGCCTCGGCGGCGGCCTGGGCAATCGCCTCGAGCGTCGCGGCGCGGGAGAGGGACTGCCCGAGCGCCGACGCGATCCGGTAGAAGCCACGCTGGATCCGCGCCTGCCGCGCGCTCTGCGTGAACATCTCGGCGTTCCGCAGCGCGAGCGACGCGAGCCCGGCGAAAGCCCCGAGGATGTCTGCGTCCCGCTCGGCGAACCGCCGCCCCTCGCGCCGGCCGACGCCGATCACGCCGCGCACCTCGTCGCTCCAGAACATCGGTGCGGTGATCACGTCGGTGAAGCCGTCGTAGGCCGCATGCGGAACCGGCGCGGGGAGCTGGCCGTACGCGCTCTCGATCAGCGGCCGCCCCTCGCGGACGGCCGCGCCCGCCAGGCCCTGGCCCATCGGAAACTCGAAGCCGAGCAGCGAGCGGTCGAAGCCGTGGACAGCGACGCAGCGGAAGAGGCCGCGCTCGGGGTCGAGGAGATAGCAGTCGGCGGCATCGGCGTCGAGGAGCTCGGCGAGCTGGTCGGCGAGCCTTTGCAGGACGACGGGGAGATCGAGCTCACTGCTGAGCACGTGTGCCGCGCGGAGCAGGGCGGCCTGCTGGGCGAGCTGCTCCTCGTTCCGCTTCAGAGCCTCCTCGAGCGCGACACCGGCCCGCAGGCGCTCGAAGGCGACCGCCGCCTCGGAGGCGAGCGTCTGCATCACCGCGAGGTCCTCGTTCGAGAAGACGCGAGGCTCGTCGAGGGTCGCGACGGAGATCACCGCCCGCACCCGCTCCTCGACGAGCAGCGGGACGAACGCAGCGCTCTTCGCTCCCACAGCGTCGGCGAGCCTGCGGCTGACGACTCCCGAGCTCGCGGTGTCGTACACCGTCATCGCCGTCGCCTCGAACACCGCGCTCGCGATTCCCGACGGCTCGCGCTCGAGGTCGAGGTGCATCTCCCGCCACCACTCCACGTCCTCGCCACCGGAGCGCGCGAGGTAGCCCGTCGCCTCGCGCCCGTCGTCGGAGACGATCGTCAGCGCCGCGAAGCCGAGGTCGAAGAGCTCCGCCAGCTCGTCGAGGAGCGTGCGCGCGACTCCTTCGACGTCGGCGGTGCGGGCGAGCTCGTCGGCAACGCGGCTGACGCTCTCGAGCTCCCTCGTGGGATCTCCCCGCCGCCCCTGTGCGGAGCCGCTGCGACGCAGCACGGCAGGGAGAAGCGCTACGGCGGCCGCGGCGCGGCCGAGCGCGCGAACGGTCGGGAGCAGGTCCGGGGTCCGCACTGGGCGGTGGAGATTGTACGGAGCCGCGTCCGCCCCGGCCAATCCGCGCCCAGACATGGAAAAGCCCGCCGCTCGGGGGGTCGGTGCGGCGGGCTCTCCCGATTGCTCCCCGCAAGGCGTCCGGAGACGCCGCGGTTCGCATCGCCCAGTGCCTGGGAGGGTAGAGACCGTTTGCGACCCGGACAATGGGCCGTACGGCCCATCTTTGTACGCAGGAAAGATCGCGTCGTGTCGGTGCTCGGCTCTCACTCGCGTCTAACCCGCCGCGGCTATCGTGGCCGGGCCGTGGTGAAACGCCTTCTCCTCGCCTCACCGCGAGGCTACTGTGCGGGCGTCGAACGGGCGGTCGAGACCGTCGAGCGGGCGCTCGCGCTCTACGGGAGCCCGGTCTACGTCCGCAAGCAGATCGTCCACAACTCCCACGTCGTCGAGGGCCTGCGCGCGCGCGGAGCAGTCTTCGTCGACACGCTCGCCGACGTGCCGGAGGGCGCAAACGTTGTGTTCTCCGCGCACGGGATAGCGCCGGCGGTGCGACGTGAGGCCGGGGAGCTGCGACTGACGACGATCGACGCGACCTGCCCGCTCGTGACCAAGGTGCACGCGCAGGCGCGGCGCTACGCCGATGCCGGCTATGCGCTCGTGCTCATCGGGCACGCGGGGCACGAGGAGGTCGAGGGCACGCTGGGCGAAGCGCCCGACGCGATCGTGCTGGTTCAATCGGTGGACGAGGCCGAGCACGTCTCGCTCCCGGCCGGGCGACCGCTGGCGTACATCACCCAGACGACGCTCTCGGTCGACGAGACCGGCGAGATCGTGTCGGTCCTGCGGCGCCGGTTCCCCGAGATCGAAGGACCAGCGCGCGAGGACATCTGCTACGCGACCTCGAACCGGCAGTGGGCCGTGAAGGAGCTGCTGCGCGAGATCGACCTCCTGCTCGTGGTCGGCTCGGCGAACTCCTCCAACTCCCTGCGGCTCGTGGAAGTCGCCCGCGCGGACGGGACCCCCGCCCACCTGGTCGACGACGTCAGCGGCATCGACGAGAGCTGGCTCGACGGTTGCGAGACGGTCGGCCTGACCTCGGGCGCCTCTGCGCCGGAGCGCCTCGTAGTCGGGGTGTGCGCGTGGTTTGCTGCTCGCGGTGCCGAGGTCTGCGAGCAGGACGCCGTGCACGAGGACGTGAGCTTCAAGCTGCCCGTCGAGCTGCGCCGCGCCGAGCGCGCAGCCGCTTAAGACTTCTCGAGCGCGAGCTCGTCCCCGAGCTTCAGATCGACGGCGAGGACTTCGCCTTTGACCCAGTCGCCGTGGCGGTCGACCAGCTCGCGCTGCGCCTCGGGCACCGTGAGAACGATCCGGTCGCTGAGCTCGAAGCCTTGCTCCTTGCGCAGCGAGTTCACACGATGGATGAGCTCGTATGCCTCGCCCTCGAGGACGAGCTCGTCATCCAGCCCGAGGTCGAGCGCAACGGTCACGCCGTCGCCCGACGCGACCGCCCAACCCTCGCGCCCGCCCCGCTCGACGAGCACCTCGTCGGGTTCGAGTTCGTATCCCGCCGCGCGGAAGCGGCCGCCTTCGAGTTCCTCGAACTCGCCCGCCGCGAGCGCCTGACGCACCGTCCCAAGCTCCTTGCCGAGCTTCGGGCCGAGCTGGGGGAGGTTCGGCTTCACGCGGAGCTCGACGGCCTCGACCGTCCCGAGCTCCACCTCCTTGACGCGCAGCTCGTCGGCAACCTCCTCGAGATGGCCGTCGAGGCTCGCGCCCTCGACCACGAGCCGCCGCAGCGGCTGGCGTAGCTTGATGCCCGAGGTCGAGCGGGCCTGCCGGCCGAGCTCGACCACGCGCCGCACGGAGGCGATCTCCTCCAGGAGACCCCGCTCGGGCGCGGCCACGTCCGGCCAGCCGGCGAGGTGCACAGATTCCGGCCCGTCGAGGACGAGCGTGCGCCACAGGTGGTCGGTGAGGAAAGGAAGGATCGGTGCGAGGACGCGGAGCGTCTGCACCAGCGCGTACCAGAGCGTCCCCAGCGCGGCCTCTTCCTCGGCCCAGAAGCGGCGCCGGGAACGGCGGATGTACCAGTTCGAGAGGTCATCGAGATACGCCTCGAACTCCCGCATCACGTCGGTCGACAACCAGCGCTCGTAGCCTCCGGTCGCGTCCGCGATGAAGGCATTCGTCCGCTCGACGAGCCAGCGGTCCAGCGTCGCGAGCTCGCCCCCGGGCTGCAACCGCTCCCACGAAGGCTCGAAGCCGGAGGCGTTCGCGTAGTCGGTGAAGAACTTGACGGAGTTCCAGAACGTCAGGAGCCTGCGCTTCAGCTCCTCGGCCGGACCAAATCCGAACAGCAGGTTCCGGTCGGGCGGCTGCGAGCAGTACTGCCAACGCATGACGTCGGCGCCCATCCGCGCGAACGCGTCCTCGGCCGGGATCGTGTTGCCCCAGGACGCGTGCATCTCGCGGCCGTTCTCGTCGAGCATCTTCTCGTAGCCGAGGACGCGACGAAACGGCGCCTTCTCCGTGAGGACGACCGACATGAAGAGCTGCGAGTAGAACCAGAGCCGGATCTGCTCGCGCATCTCCGAGACCCAGTCGGCCGGGAACCACGTCTCCCAGTAGGCGTGGTCGGGAAGGTCGGCGGTCGTCAGCCCGTTGGCCGCCCCCGTTCCGTTTCCCTCGGGCACCCACTCGTCGTTCTGCCAGCCGAGCGTCGAGAACGGGACGATGCCCGCGTCGAGCCAGACGTCGCCGACCTCCTTGATCCGCTCGACCGGCTCGCCGCACTCGGCGCAGCGCACAGGCACGCGGTCGATCCACGGTCGGCGCAGCTCCTCCAACTGGTCGAGCCCCGACACGGCGCGCTCTTCGAGTTCTCGACGGGAGCCGATCACGTTCAGGTGCCCGCACGCGCAGGGGTAGAACGGGAGCGGCAGTCCGTAGTAGCGGCGGCGGGAGATGTTCCAGTCGCCCATGTTTCGCAGCCAGTCGTCCATCCGCTTCCCCATGTATTCCGGCGTCCACTCGACGGTCGCGTTCGCGTCGAGCATCTGCTGCCGCAGCACGCGGACCGAGATGAACCAGTCGTCGGCGATGCGGAAGATGAGGGGCGTGTGGCAGCGCCAGCACTCGGGATAGCGGTGCTCATGAAGGCCGGCCTCGACGAGAACGCCGTTCTCCTCGAGGTTGCCGATGATCTGCTCGGCAGCCTCCGTCGTCGAGAGACCGTGGAGCCAGCCGAAGCTGTCGTAGAAGCGACCAGATTCGTCGACCGGCTGGACGACCTCGAGGCCGTGCCGCTGCGAGAGCTCGAAGTCTTCGGTGCCACAGCCCGGCGCGATGTGGACGATTCCCGTGCCCTCGTCGAGCGAGACCTCGTCCCACGGAATGACCCGGTGCTCGACCTGCGTGATGTCGTCGAACGGACCGCGGTACGTCCACCCCACGAGCTCGGCTCCGGGCCGCTTCTCCTCGAAGCTCTCGTCGGGATAGCGGGCGGCGGCGACCCACTCGCCGTTCGCGCGGCGCCCGTATTCCGCCTCCGGATTGACCGCGGCGGCGACGTTCGCCGGCAGCGTCCACGGCGTCGTCGTCCAGACGACGAGGAACTCTCCCGACCGCTCGAGCAGCGGAAGCCGGACGAAGAGCGACGGGTCTGCGCGATCGACGTACGAGCCGATCAGCTCGTGCTGGGAGATGGACGTCCCGCAGCGCGGGCACCACTCGGTCGAACGGTGGCCGAGGTAGAGCCAGTCTCGCTCGTGGACGACCTTGAGCATCCGCCAGACGTACTCGATGTTCGTGTCGCTGAACGTGAAGTAGTCCTTGCCCCAGTCCATCCACTGGCCGAGACGGATCGAGCCGCGGGTCAACGCCTCTGACGATCGGACGACCACGTCGCGGCAACGACGCGCGAACTCCTCGAGGCCGAACTCCTCGATTTCGCGTTTCGAGTTGAGGCCAAGCTCACGCTCGACGCCGACCTCGATCCAGAGGCCCTGGCTGTCGAAGCCGTTCTGATAGCGCTGGTCGAAACCGCGCAGCGCCTTGTAGCGCTGGAAGACGTCTTTCAGCGTCCGGCCCCAAGCCGTGTGGACGCCGAGCGAGAACCTGTTCGCCGTCACGGGCCCGTCGATGAACGAGAAGGTCGGACCACCGCGGTTCTGCTCCCGGAGCTTGGCGAACGTCCCCTCCGCCTCCCAGCGCGCGAGCATCGCCTCCTCGAGGCGAGGATGGTCGGGTTTGTCCGGTAGGGGCTGGAAGATTGGCTCCCGCATCGGGAAGGCAAGTCTAGGCTGAGGCGTTCCTACCTTTGGAAGGCTGGGTAGAACTCATTCCACTCTCAGGCAACACCGAAAGGAAACGATGGCAAACGACGTAACCGACGCCACCTTCGAGACCGAGGTCCTCCAGGCGGACAAGCCCGTCCTCGTGGACTTCTGGGCCGAGTGGTGCGGTCCGTGTCACGCGGTCGCCCCGGTCCTCGAGCGGATCGCCGACGAGCGCGATCTCAAGCTCGTCAAGGTGAACATCGACGAGAACCAGGATCTCGCGATGAAGTACGGGATCCAGTCGATCCCGAACATGATGCTCTTCGAGGGCGGCGCACCGAAAGCCTCGGCCGTCGGCGCAATGCCGAAGGGCATGCTCGAGCGCCAGCTCGGCTTCGAAAGGTAGGCGAGCGCGGCATCTGCCGCGCTCTCGGCGCCCTCAGAAAGCCGTCGAGCTACTCGGTCGTCTGGGCCGGGTCGCGGCCTTCGACGAAGCGAATGAAATCGGCGTGCTTTGCGAGATACGCCTCGAGCTCCCCGAGCCCCGCGCCGGCCCAGTCCTCGAGCCAGGTCTCGGCGATGTCGTCCTCGATGCGATGGAAGCCGCGCTCGCTCACTGTTGGGCATGATCGACACGGAATCGGACATTGGCTATGGGCCGTTCGGCTCAACTTCGCGGCCGACCGGACCTAAGCGATTTGGAGGAGGAGTTCCGATGCACGACAACCCGCGTCCCACCGAAGACGAGCAGGAGCTCACGCAATCCGATCGGATGGACGAGGAGGAGGAACAGCGCAGCGGCTATGCGCCTGCCGGGGCCGCAGCCGAGGACGAGAGCGAGGAGTAGCCTCGCCGCGCCGTTCCGCTACGCAGCACGAGCTCACCCGCATCGAGTTGCTCGCCGGATTGCCCGGGGAGACGCTGGCCCGGCTCGGGCAGCTCATGGAGCGCGAGGAGATCGCGCCCGGCACCGTGCTCGTGCGCGAGGGCGAAGCCGACGACCGGTTCTACGTCCTCCTCGCCGGCGTCCTCGCCGTCAGCCAGCGCGACACCGGAGCGCGCAGCGTGCTCCGGCCCGGCGACTACTTCGGCGAGGTCGCGCCCGCGATGGACATTCCGCGAACGGCGTCGGTCTCCGCCATGACTCCCGCGGTGGTCGCGAGCTGTGACCGGGCGACGTTCGACGAGCTGCTGCAGCCGCTCTTCGCCGACGACAACTAGCCGGTCTCGGCGAGGACTGCGTCGCTGAAGGCCGGCCACGCCTCCTTCGCCCAGTCTCCGAAGGGCCGGTCGGTGAGCACACCGCACGCGATTCCCACGGCGGGATCGACCCAGAGAAAGGTGCCGCTCGCGCCGAAGTGGCCGAAGGTCTGCTCGGAATTGTGCGAGCCCGTCCAGTGGGGCGACTTCGCGTCCCGCAGCTCGAAGCCGAGTCCCCAGTCGTTCGGCTCCATTCGGCCCAGCCCGGGCAGGACGCCGACGAGGCCCGGAAACTGAACGGTGGTCGCCTCAGCCAGCGTCTCGGGCGCCACGAGCGTCGGCTGCAGGAGCTCGCGGCCGAGCACGAGCAGGTCGCCGAGCGGACCGCGGTACGCGTGGGCCGGCGAGCCTGAAAGGCGGCCCGACAGACCGAGCGGCCCGACGACCGCAGTCGCGAAATAGTCGGCGAAGGGCATCTCCGCGCGCTGCTCGAGAAGATGGGCGGCGAGCTCGATGCCCGTGTTCGAGTAGATGCGACGCCGGCCCGGCTCGGCGATCGGCTCTTCGCCGTCGACGGGAAGGCCGGACGCGTGAGCGAGCAGATGGCGCAGCGTCGCGCCGGGCGGCCCGGCCGGCTCGTCGAGGTCGACCGTCCCCTCCTCGAGCGCCACGAGAATCGCCAGCCCGGTGAAGAGCTTCGTGACGGAGGCCCACGGCAGCTCGGCCTCGGTCGCCCCACGCGTCGCCACCACGCCGTCCGCGCGCGCCACTCCGGCAGCAGCAGTGCCCGCGCCCCAGCCCTCGATGGCGCGCAGCGCCTCCACCCACGGGATACTAGGAACGTGGCGCGCGTCACCGTCCCCGCGGTCTCGCCCTACGCCGACACGGTCGGGTATTGCCGCGCCGTGCAGGACGGGCGTCACATCTACGTCTCGGGAACCGCTCCCGTCGGCATCGAGTCGGACGACCCGTACGAGCAGGCGAAGCGCTGCCTCACGATCATCGTCGAAGCGTTGCGCGAGCTCGGCGCGGGGCCCGAGCACGTCGTGCGGACCCGGGTCTACATCGTCGACCCGGCCGACTGGGAGGCGGTCGGGCGCGCGCACGGTGAGGTGTTCGGCGAGATCCGTCCCGCTTCGGCGATGCTCGTCATCACCGGGACGCTCGATCCTGCGTGGAAGGTCGAGATCGAGGCCGACGCTCTCCTGCCCGAATGAGACTGCCGGTCCTCGCGGGGCTGTACGTCGCCGTCGTCCTCTCGGCACAGGTCGGCGCGAACAAGATCATCGAGCTCCCGCTCACGAACCTCCAGGCTCCGGGCGGCGTCTATGCGATCGGCGTGGCATTGGCGCTCGTCCAGCTCGCGCACTACACGGGCGCAAGCCGCCGCGACGGGGCGGTGAACGCACAGCTCCTGATCGCCCTCGGCTTCACCGGGTCGGCGCTCTTCGCCGGCTACATCGCGCTCGTCGTGCATTCGGAGCCCGCTTTCCCCCGCCAGACGTTCGACGATGCAGTCGGGTCGACCTGGCGGATCGTCGCGGCCAGCCTCGCGGCCTTCATCGTCTCGGAGACCGTGGACAACCTCGTCGGCGCGCCGTTACGCGGCCGCGTCCACGATGGGGTCCGGGTCACGGTCTCGGCCGGAGCGAGCGCTCCGCTCGACAGCCTCGTCTTCCTCGTCCTCGCCTTCGGCACCTCGGGACTGCACTTCTTCGCCGGCCAGCTCGTGGGCAAGATCGCGTCGTCGGTGGTGATCGGGATCCCGCTCGTCCTGCTCGGTCGACGCTTTCTTCCTGCAAACCCGGGGGATATCGTCACTGCATGAACGATTCGCTGATCCCGCCGTCCATCACCGGCAAGGGCTCGAGCTTCCCGCCGGGCGGAAGCGTGCTCGACCACGCCTTCGGCGCCAGTGACGCATACACGCTCGGCGTCGAGGAGGAGTACATGCTTCTCGACGGCGAGACGTACGACCTCGTCCAGCACATCGACACCGTGCTCGAGGCGGTCGCCGGCCACGAGCTCGAGCCGCGCATCAACTCCGAGCTGATGCAGTCGGTGCTCGAGGTGGCCACGCCGGTCTGCCACACGCCGGCCGGCGTGCAGCAGCAGCTCCTCCGGATCCGCCGCTACGTCACGGACGTCGCGCGCGAGAAGGGGCTGCGGGTCGGCTCGGCGGGCACGCATCCGTTCTCGCTCTTCGAGGCCCAGCGGATCACCGCCAAGGACCGCTACCGCGCGCTCGTCGACCAGATGCAATACATCGCGCGACGCGAGCTGATCTTCGGGATGCACGTCCACGTCGCGGTCGACGACCCCGAGAAGGCGATCCAGGTCGTCAACGGGCTGATCGCCCATCTCCACGAGCTCGTGGCGCTGTCTGCGAGCTCGCCCTTCTGGCGCGGCGAGCCGACCGGTCTCCGCTCGTCGCGCCACATGATCTTCGCCGCCTTCCCGCGCTCGGGGCCGCCGCCCCGGTTCCGCGACTACGCCGACTACGCGCAGGTCGTGAACCAGCTCGAGAAGACCGGCTGCATCCAGGACTACACCCACATCTGGTGGGACATCCGCCTCCATCCGCGTCTGGGCACGATCGAGATCCGGATCTGCGACGGCGTGACGCGACTCGAGGACGTGATCTCCATCACCGCCTACTGCCAGGCCCTCGTCAAGCACTATGCGGAGTTGGTCGAGCGCGGCGACGAGATCCCCTCGTTCCATCGCATCCTCACGACAGAGAACAAGTGGCTGGCCGCCCGCTACGGCCTCTCGGCGCCGGTGATGGACCTCCACACCGGTCGCCGCAACCGGCTGCCGGTCGCGGCGCTCGTGCGGCGGACGTTGAAGACGCTGCGCGCGCATGCGCGCGACCTCGGCTCGGAGGATGAGCTTGCGGGCATCGACGAGATCCTGCGCCGGGGCAACGGAGCCGACCGCCAGCTGCACGTGTTCAACGCGAACCGCGACATCGTCGAGGTGGCGCGCGAGATCGCCGAGGCGACCGAGGTCGCGCCCGAGCCGGAGCCGGCCGCCGCCGCGTAGGATCCGGCGATGCTCGAGGCCGGGGACAGAGCGCCGCTCGAGGCGGTGGTGTGGACGACGCCGCGCGAGCGCGCGAGCATCGGCGACCTCATCCGCGACAAACCCCTGCTGCTGCTCTTCTATCTCTTCGACTGGTCCTCGACCTGAACGAGCGAGCTCGAGCTCCTGCGTGACAGGAGAGTGGAGCTACAGGAAGCGGGGACCGAGCCGTTCGCGATCTCGCGCGACTCGCCGTATACGCACGTCGCGTGGATGCAGGCGCTCGACCTCGACTTCCCGCTGCTCTCCGACTGGAACGCCGAGGCGACACACGGCTTCGGCGTCGCGCACGAACACAACGGGATGCGCGACGTCTCTGCGCGCACCGCGTTCCTCGTCGGCGTCGACGGCATCGTGCGCGGTGCCTGGGCGTACGAGCCGAGCGAGTTGCCCGACCTCGACGTGCTGATCGAGACCGCCCGCGCGTTGTAGCCGTCCGCCGGATCGCGTTTACTCGCGGCCATGGACACTTCACATCACGCCGAGGCCGCCCCCGACCGGCGCGCCTCGAACGCCGTCACCGCCGTGGTCGGGCTCGCGGTCGTGGCTCTCGCGCTCGTCTTCGTCTTCAAGACCACCGTGGCCCCCTCGCACTGGTACGCCTTCTTCAAGTGGGTGCACGTGACGGGCGCCGTCATGTGGGTCGGCGGAGGTTTGACGCTGACCATCCTGGCGCTGAAGGCCGAGCGCTCGTCAGAGCCCGCAGAGATGGCGATGATCGCCAGGCAGGCTGCGTTCGTCGGCGAGCGCGTGTTCGCTCCCATCGGCCTCCTGGTGCTCGGGATGGGGATCGCGATGGTCGTCAACCTGGGCCTGGACTGGGGAACCTCGTGGATCCTCATCGGCCTCATCGGCTACGCGATCACGTTCCTGACCGGCCTCCTCGTGCTCGGCCCGCAGGCGAAGCGCATCGCACACCTGATCGAGAGCGTGGGTGCCGAGGCGGCCGAGACACAGGCTGCGATCAAGCGGATCCTGCTGATCGCCCGGGTGGACGAAGGCGTGCTCCTGATCGTCGTCGCCGCGATGATCTTGAAGCCATTCACCTAGACCGTTGACATGTGACCTTTGGGTCACGTATGATCCGAAGCGTGGACGACGACCGAGTCTTCAAGGCGCTGGCCGACCCGACGCGGCGCCATCTGCTCGACCGGCTCTTCGAGCGTGACGGCCGAACGCTCACCGAGCTCGAGTCCGAGCTGGAGATGTCCCGCTTCGGCGTGATGAAGCACCTGCGCGTGCTCGAGGATGCGGGACTCGTCGTCACCCGCCGGCAGGGCCGGGAGAAGCTCCATTTTCTGAATCCCGTCCCCATCCGGCTGATTCACGACCGGTGGATCGACAAGTACACGGAGCACCGCGTGGCGGCGCTCGCGGATCTCAAGCACGAACTGGAGGAGTCAGCATGACCACGATCACGGCACAGACGACGCAGGTCTACTCCGTCTTCATCCTCGCCGCCCCGGAGCAGATCTGGGAGGCGATCACGAAGCCGGAGTTCACCGAGCGCTACTTCCACGGCGCCCGGATCGACGTGCGCGACGGACGCCGCTTTTCGGCGATCGGAGACCTCGAATGGGACGAACCGGTGCTCGAAGCCGATCCGCCCCGCCGGCTCGTCCACCAGTGGGTCTCGAAGTATGACCCCGAGATGGCTGAAGAGGAGCCGAGCCGCGTCACCTGGGAGATCGAGCCGCAAGAGAACGGGACGACGCTCCTGACCGTCGTCCACGACCAGCTCGAGGGCGCGCCGAAGACCGCCGAGAGCGTGTCCGGGATCGGCTGGATGTACGTGCTTTCCGGTCTCAAGACGCTGCTCGAGACCGGAAAGCCGCTCGCCGGCTGACCCGAGCTTGCGAGACCGCGGCCGCCGGCGGCGATGAGTTTCCGGCGGCCGCACGGTCTCTTCCCCAGAGGGTCGCCCGTGCGCGACACTCTCGACAAGTCCCGCGAACGCTGAGGAGCGAATCGATGCCGAAGACACTGCTGACCGTCGCCACCCGCAAGGGCACCTTCGTGCTCGAGAGCGACGACCGCCGCGACTGGAAGCTGCGCGGCCCGTACTGCGAGGGCTGGCCCGTCTACCACGCGATCTACGACCCGACGACCGGCGACATCTACGCCGCCGCCGCGAGCGAATGGCACGGCTCCGCGGTCTGGCGCAGCGGCGACCTCGGCGAGACATGGGAGATGTCGAGCGAGGGTCTGACCTACGGAGACGACGACGGGCGGAAGGTGTCCAAGGTCTCGACGCTGGCACGCGCCGGCGACCGCCTGCTCGTCGGTGTCGAAGCGCCGGGCATCTTCGAGAGCCGTGACAACGGCAAGAACTGGTCGCTCCTGTCGACCCTCTCGGGCCAGCACGGCAGCGAAGAGTGGGACGATCCCGCCAATCAGCCGCCCGGGCACCTCGGGATCTCCGGCTTCGTCACGGAGGCCGACAATTCCGACCGCTTCTTCGCGATCGTGCAGGGAGTCGGGGCGTTCGAGACCGAGGACGGCGGCTCCTCGTGGACGCCGCGCAACAAGGGCCTCCGCCGCGACTGGCCGGCCGACTACGAGGACGTCGGCTTCTGCGTACACAAGCTCGTCCGCTCGGCAAATCCGGAGCGCATGTACCAGCAGAACCACGTCGGGATGCACCGCTCCGACGACCAGGGCCGCTCGTGGAACGAGATCACAGAGGGCCTGCCCGGCGACTTCGGCTTCGCTGCAGCCGCGCACCCGCATGACGCCGAGACGTTCTACGTCATCCCGGTCGACGGCGGTCACGGGCGGACGATGCACGAGGGCAAGGCGGCCGTCTGGCGCACGCGCGACGGCGGCTCGGGCTGGCAGGACATGCGCAAGGGACTGCCGCAGGAGAACGCGCACCTCGGCGTCCTGCGCCAGGCGATGACCATCGACACGCACGACACTCCCGGCGTCTACTTCGGGACGAGCACCGGGCAGGTCTTCGCGAGCGCCGACGAGGGCGAGACCTGGAGCGAGATCGCGAGCTACCTGCCCTCGATCTCGTCGGTCGACGTGGCGATCCTCGACTGACGGATGGCCGACGTCAGGCTCCCAGGGACGCTGACGCCGCTCTTCCCAGGGCTGCCGCGGCGGGTCGAGGTCGAGGCACCAACGGTGCTTGCCGCTATCGAGTCTCTCGAACAGCAGTGGCCGGGCCTCCGCGACCGTCTCGTCGCGGAAGGCCCGACCCTGCGCTCGCACATCCACGCCTACGTCGACGGCGAGCGTGCCGGGCTGGACACGCCGGTCGCGGAGCGTTCGCGCCTCGACGTGATCGCCGCGATCAGCGGCGGCTGACAGCGCGTGCTCGAGGGGTCGACGCCAGCGCCTTCGACGTCGTCATGGCGACCGAAATCGTCGGCGTCGGCGCACGGCTCGATGGGATCGTTCGCTGTCTGGATGTACGGCGTCGCCAGCCGCGTCCTCGGCCGCGCCACGGGCTCGCAGGCTTGCGCACCATCGGCACGGTCTTCTTCTGGATCGCGCTCGCGGCCTGGCTCGTCACCGCAGCGGGCCTCCTCCGTCGGCCGTTCCGCTTCTGACCGCTCGGTTACCAGCTCTTGGTGCGATGCGCGGGGCCCCGCTCCGCCACGCGCACCCGCGCGTCCACAGCAAAGCAGCGGTCGGATAGCGCCAGCACGGGGTTCAGGTCGAGCTCCACGACCTCGGGCAGGTCCTCGGCAAGGAGCGAGAGTCGCAAAAGGAGGTCGACGAGCGCGGCCTCGTCGGCCGCCGGGGCGCCGCGGAAACCGGCCACGAGGCGACCGGCCTTGCCCGAACGCACGAGCTCCTGCGCGTCGAGGTCGGTGAGCGGAGCGAGCCGGAATTGCGCCTCTCCGATCAGCTCGGCCAAAACTCCGCCCGGACCGAACGCCACGAGCGGGCCGAAGACGGGATCCTGGACGGCGCCGGCCAGCAGCTCGGCACCACTGCGGATGAACGGCTGCACGAGCACCGGGCCGCCGATCTGCTCGGCCGCGGCACGAACCGCGTCGCCGTCGCCGAGGTCGAGGATCACCCCGCCCTGCTCGGTCTTGTGCGCTCCGGCCGCGGCCGTCTTGACGACCACCGGATAGCCGAGCTCCGCGGCCGCCTCGGCGGCCGCGTCCGGAGTGGCGGCGAGCCGCTCCGGAACGACCGGCAGTTCGTAGGCCTCGAGCAGGCGGCGCGTCTGCTCGGGATCGAGCCAGCCGCCCCCGGCCGCAAGCGCCTCGCGCACGGTCGCCTGGGCCGCCCCGCGGTCACACTCGAGTTCGGGCACCACGCCCGCCGGCTGCCGCAGCCACTCTCCCCGCTCGACCGCCCGTCCGAGCGCCCTTGCCGCCGCCTCGGGGTAGGCGAAGGACGGCACCTGGGCGACGCTGTGCAGCGAGGCAGGCGCCCCTTTCGCGCTGAGGAACGCGCAGAGGACGGGCTTGTCCCCGGCCGTCGCAGCGGCCCGGCTGATCGCGGCGCCGACGGCGTCCTCGTCCGTGCCGACGGTCGGCACGAAGAGGACGATCGCGGCGTCGAACGCAGGATCAGCAAGCACCGGCGGCAGCACCTGTTCGAAGCTCTCCGCGTTCGCCCCGCCGAGCATGTCGACCGGGTTCCCGGCGCTGCCCTCGGAGGGCATGACCGTGGCGAGCGCAACACGAGTCTCCTCGCTCGGCGGCGGCAGCTCGAGGCCGGCCGCTTCGCACGCGTCCGCGGCGAGGATCCCCAGGCCACCGGCGTTCGTCACGACGGCGACGCGGCGCCCCCGCGGCACCGGCTGAGCCGAGAGGAGCGACGCGACGTCGATCAGCTCGTCGAGCGTGCGGGCGCGGGTCACCCCGGCGTGCCGGAAGAGCGCGTCGGCCGCCGCGTCCGAGCCGGCGAGCGCAGCCGTGTGCGAGCCCGCCGCGCGGACTCCGGCCCGCGTCGTCCCGCCCTTCAGCGCGAGAATCGGCTTGCGCCGCGCGAGCCGCCGCGCGATGCGCGCGAAGGCGCGCGGGTTGCCGAAGGACTCGAGGTACAGGACGACGAGCTCGGTCGCGTCGTCATCCTCCCACCACTCGAGCAGGTCGTTCGAGGAGACGTCGGCCTTGTTGCCGATCGACACGAAGGAGGTGACCCCGAGGCCGCTCGCCTCCGCCCGTTCGAGCAAGGCGAGCCCCAGCGCGCCGCTCTGGGAGGAAAAGCCGATCTTGCCAGGCGGGAAGCTGCGCGGCGCGAAGGTCGCGTTGAGCTGCACGGCCGTCGAGGCGATGCCGAGGCAGTTCGGGCCGAGCAGTCGGGCGCCGTGGGCGCGGACGAGCCCGAGCAGGCGCTGCTGCCGTTCGGCTCCGTCGCTGCCCGTCTCGGCGAACCCCGCGGAGATGACGGCCAGCGCGCGAACCCCGGCCGCGAGCGCCTCCTCCGCGGCGTCGAGCACGAGCTCTCCCGGCAGACAGATGACGGCGAGGTCGACCTGCTCCGCGATCTCCCCCACTCCGGTGAAGCCGTGGACGCCGGCGACGGAGTCCCCCTTCCGGTTCACCGGATAGACCGAGCCCGCGAAGTCGCCGCTGAGGACATTGCGGAAGAGCTCGCCCCCGATCGAGCCGCGCCGCTTCGAGGCTCCGACGACCGCCACCGAACGCGGATGGAAGAACGGCTCGAGCGAGGCGCGCACGGCGACGTGGTCGCGTTCGGCCACCTGCTCGCGATAGGCGTCCGTGGGCGCGATCGCCAGCCGGATCTCCAGCTCGCCGGCTTCGCCGGCGCGCGTGACCGCGAAGCCTGCGTTGCGGAAGACGCCGAGCATCCTGTTGTTCTCGTGCAGCACTTCTGCGACGAACTCCTCAATTCCGGCGTCGGCAGCCCGCGTCGCGAGCCGTTCGAGCAGCCGTGTGCCGATCCCTCGTCGCTGGAACTCGTCGCCCACCGCAAAGGCGACCTCCGCGGCGCGCGGGTCGCGCAGCCTGACCCAGTTCGCGACGGCGACGACGCGGCCGTCGAGCGACCCGAGCAGCGCGCCCCGCTCCTGCCAGTCGGGCTCGAGCAACGGCTCGACGAGCTGCGGGCCGAGCGCGGGGAACCCGTGGAAGCGGAGGTAGCGGCTGTGCTCGGACAGGTCGCCGAAAAACCCGAGCAGAGCGGCGGCATCCTCCGCGGCGGGCGCTCTCAGCCGGAGCGTCGAACCGTCGCGGAGGATGACGTCGGTCGCCTCGAGACCTGCTGCCGCCGTCCCGCTCACGCGGCCGCCGCACGCTCGGCGGCCTGCGCGCGCGGCCGGACGACGAGCACCGGGCACGGCGCAGAGTGGACGAGCCCCGTGGAGACGCTGCCGGAGAGGAACCGCCGCGCGGCACCCCAGCCGTGAGAGCCCACCACAATCAGTTGCGCGCCGTACTCGGTGGCCTTGCGGCAGATCTCCTCCACGGCGAATCCGTCGGCGGCAACCGTGGAGCAGTGAACGCCTTCCGCCTCTGCGGACTCTGCCACCGACTCCAGGAGCGCCTTCACACGGTGGTGCTCGGCTTGGCTGAGCTCGGCGACGATGTTCGAGTAGCCGTAGCCGGCGTAGCCTAGCGCAGGCACCGCAGCATGCGCGACGGATACGACGAGAAGCGGAGCATCGAGGCGCAGTGCAAGCTCGAACGCCTCTTTCTGTGCCTCTTCGGCCGAGGGCGAGCCGTCGGTCGCGAACAAAATGGGTCTCGTGGTGCTCATCTCGGTCCTCCTTTCGGATCTTGCAGGACGGCGCCCGAGCACGACGCCGTCCTGCACCTGAGCGAACTAGGCGGTGACCGGCACCTCGTGCTGCTCGGCCAGCTCGTGGCCGACCGGGACCGCCTCGAGCACGACCTTGAGCGCGTGGCTCTCGGCCGCCGCTCCGAACACGTCGTACGCCTCCTCCGCGTCCGCAAGAGCGAAGCGGTGGGTGGCGAACGGCGTCGGGTCGAGCCGACCCGCCTCGATCAGCTTGAGGAGCTTCGGCGTCGTGGTCGTGTCGACGAGGCCCGTCGTGATCAGGACGTCGCGGATCCACAGCTTCTCGAGGTGGAGCGTCGCGGGATGGCCGTGAACGCCGACGTTGGCGACGCGGCCGCCCGGCCGGATCAGCTCGGCACAGAGCTCGAACGTCTCGGGCACGCCCACCGCCTCGATGGCGACGTCCGCGCCGAGGCCACCGGTGAGCTCCAGGACTTTCTGGACAGCGTCCACCTCGCTGTTGTCGATCGCCACGTCCGCGCCGAACTCGACGGCCTTCTCGAGCCGCGACGCGTCGAGGTCGATAGCGACGATGTGGCCCGGCGAGTGGAGCTGCGCGGTCATGATCGCCGCGAGCCCGATCGGGCCAGCGCCGACGATCGCGACCGTGTCACCCGGCTCGACGCCTCCGTTGAGGACACCGACCTCGTACGCGGTCGGAAGGATGTCGGCGAGGAACAGGACCTGCTCGTCGGTGAGCTCGTCCGGCACCTTGTAGACCGACGTGTCGGCGAACGGCACCCGGGCGAACTCGGCCTGCAGCCCGTCGATGAGGTGGCCGAAGATCCAGCCCCCTCCGCCGGTGCACAGCCCATAGCGGCCCTCCTTGCAGAAGCGGCACCGCCCGCAGGACGTGATGCAGGAGACGAGCACACGGTCTCCCGGCTCGAGCGTCGTGACGGCGCTACCGATCTCGATCACCGTTCCCACCGCTTCGTGGCCGAGGATCGTCCCGGGCGTCACCTCCGGCACGTCTCCCTTGAGGATGTGGAGGTCGGTGCCGCAGATCGTCGAGGCGTCGATCCGCACGATCGCGTCCGTCGGCTCCTGGATTGTCGGGTCGGGCACGTCCTCCCAGGCTCGCTGCCCCGGCCCGTGATACACGAGCGCTTTCATCTCATGCCTCCTTTCTTCCCGAGTGTCGTCGCGCGCCGGGCGCGCGGCATCGGAGGCGTCGCGGAGTGCGCGTGCGGCTTATTCGGTACTGCGGGACGACGTTAGGCTGGCGCCCGTGGACGCGCTTTCGGTGACCGAAGGACGGCTACGCGCGCTGTTCGCGGCGGGTCTCGCAGTCACCTCCGAGCTTTCGGTCGACGCGCTGCTGAACCGGCTCGTCGAGGCGGCGGCCGAGCTGACCGGTGCCCGTTACGCCGCGCTCGGCGTGATCGATGCCGGCGGCTCGGAGCTCGAGCAGTTCGTCACGCACGGCATCGGTGACGACCTGCGCGCGGAGATCGGCGACCTGCCCCGCGGACGCGGCATCCTCGGCGTCCTGATCCGCGAGGCGAAGCCGCTCCGGCTCCGCAACATCGCCGAAGACCCGCGGTCGGTCGGCTTCCCGCCCGGCCACCCGCCGATGCGCGGCTTCCTCGGCGTCCCGATCTTGCTGCGCGGCGTGGCCTACGGGAACCTCTACCTCACCGAGAAGCAGGGCGGAGAGGAGTTCACCGACGAGGACGAGGAGCTCGTCACGCTCCTCGCCGGCCAGGCGGCCGTGGCGATCGAGAACGCCCGGCTCTACGAGGCCTCGACACGCTGGTCGCGTCAGCTTCAGTCGCTCAACGAGGTCGGAAACGCGCTGGCGACCGAGACCGACATCGAGAAGCTGCTCGATCTGATCGTCCGCCGCCTGCGCGAGCTCCTCGACGCACGGATCGTCGCGCTCGCGCTCCCGAGCGGCGGCGACGAGCTGCGCTTCGCGGCGGTGGCCGGGGCCGACGACCTGCTGGGCACGAGGATCTCCCGGTCGGAGTCGAAGAGCGGCAAGGTGCTCGAACGCCGCCGGAGCGAGCGCATCGACTCCGTGATCGACGATCCGGAGGTGCACCAGGAGATCTCCAGGCGGCTCGCCGCGCGGACCGGGATGTGGGTGCCACTGATCGGCCGCGAGGAGGCGATCGGCGTGCTCGGGATCCACGACAAGGAAGGGCCGGACGCTCGCTTCACCCACGACGACTTTCGGCTGGCCGAGGCGTTCGCCACGCGGGCGGCAGTGGCCGTGGAGCTCTCGCACCGCGTTGCGCGGGACGCCGTCCGCCGGGTCGTCGAGGCTCAGGAGCTCGAGCGGAGCCGGCTAGCCCGCGAGCTCCACGACGAGACCGGGCAGGCGCTCACCTCCATCCTGCTCGGGCTGAAGCCGCTCGAGGAGGCACTCACCGGGCACCCGGCGCGCGAGGCGCTGAGCGAGCTACGGGAACACGTCGTGGGCGCACTCCAGGACGTGCGCCGCCTCGCCGTCGAGCTGCGTCCGGCCGTGCTCGACGACTACGGCCTTGTGCCCGCGATCGAGCGGCTGGTCGACGCCTTCGCCGAGCAGGACGTTCGCGTCGACTTCCACTCGGCCCTCGGAGAGGCGAGACTGCCGAGCGACGTGGAGACGGCGCTTTATCGCGTGGTGCAGGAGTCGCTCACGAACATCGTCAAGCACGCGAACGCAAAGCACATCAGCGTCTCGCTCGCGCGGCGCGAGTCCGGCGTGGCCGCGGTGATCGAGGACGACGGGGCCGGCTTCGACCAGAGGACTGTGCGCGACGGGGGCGTGGGCCTGCTCGGCATGCGCGAGCGGGTCGCCCTGATCGACGGGCGGCTCGAGATCGAGTCGCGGCCCGGCGCCGGGACGACGGTCGTCGCGGAGGTGCCTCTCTCGTGAGCGTCCGCGTCCTCATCGTCGACGACCACGCCGTCGTCCGCAGCGGCCTGCGCCTCCTGCTCGCGGCCGCGGACGACCTCGAGCCGGTCGGGGAGGCGGGCAGTGCCCGCGACGCCGTCTTCCAGGCCAGGGCACTGAAGCCCGACGTGATCCTGCTCGACATCGTGATGCCCGACCAGACGGGTCTCGACGTGCTGCCGCAGCTCAAGCGTGAGAACCCCGACGCGCAGGTGCTCGTCCTGTCGATGCAGGACGAGCCGCGCTACGTCCGTGAGGCCTTCGCTGCCGGCGCGAGCGGCTACGTGCTCAAGGAAGCCGCCGACAACGAGGTCGTCGCCGCGATCCGCGAAGTCGCCGGCGGCGGCCGCTACGTCAACCCGGAGCTGGGCGCCCGGCTCGTGGCCGCCGACGCCGAGGCGACGAAACGCGCTGAGGAGGATCCGCTCTCCGACCGGGAGCGCGAGGTGCTACGCCTGCTCGCGCTCGGCCATACGAACCAGGAGATCGCGAAGATGCTCTACATCTCCGTCCGCACGGCCGAGACGCACCGAGCGCACATCATGCAGAAGCTGCGGCTGCAGACCCGGGCCGACCTGGTGGCGTACGCCCTCGAGCGTGGTCTCCTCGAGGCCGAGTAGCTCTACTCGGACGACCCGTTCAGCAGGTGGCAGAAGAGGGTGTGCGCCTCGTCCGCGGCCGCGGTCGACTCGGCCGAGGCGAGGCGTTCCCGGATCTCGAGCATCCAGGTGGCAAGCGGGGCGTCGGCCGCGATGTCGAGCTGCTCGAAGGCGCAACGTCCACCGAGCGCGGCGCCGCCGGGCTCCCAGAACGGACAGGCCCCCTCCGCGCAAGCCTCGAGCCTGCCCACCGCCGCCTCGAGCGAGCACAGACGTTTCGAGTGTTCGATCTCCATGCGGCTATTTTCCCGGCCGGGGACCTCGACGACGTCGTGCCGGCCGCGGATCCTGGGTGCGGATTTTCCGAAATGCGTGAGGGCCGCCTCGCGGCGGCCCTCACCGTCCCACGGTGGAGTCGGGTGCTAGGCCACCGGCACCGCGGGAGTCTTAGGGTCCGTCCGCCTCAGGAAGCCGAGAGCGGTCTGCGGATTGCGGAGCGCTCCGCCGATCGCGAGGATCGCGAAGCCGATCCCCGTGAGCAGGAGAGCGATCCCGACCACGACCCCGAACAGGGCGAGCTGGGAAGCCATGAAGCTCGTGTTCAGCGCCGTGCCGAGCGCGTTGTAGGTGACCCAGACGTTCCGGGCGCCGTTCGGCAGCGGCTGCTCGGTCTTGGGGTCGACGACGGCGAACTCGGAGTTGCTCGTGCCGCCGCCCGGCATCAGCTCGGACTTCGGTGTCCCGGGCTTCGCCGTGAACTGGCCCATCTGCGCGTACGTGTAGCCGCCCGTGGCCTCGAGCGAGTGGATGTGCATGTACATCGACATCTGTCGCGCCTCATCGCCGGTGTCGATCTTCTGGTTGGCGATGTTCTCGGTCGGCCACTGCTTGACCGCCGAGACGATGCCGGCCTTCTGCGCCTCGGCCCTGATCGCCGAAGGCGTCATGTCGGGTGACCCGACGATGTACTCGTTGGAGAGGCTCGTGTTGACCGTGCTCCGGCCGTTCACGCCCATCACGATGGCGACGATGCCGAACCCGATGAGGACGGCCGCTGCGATGAGCCCTCCGATCTCAAAAAACTTGCGCATGTCCCGACTCCTTTCGAACTTCGTGACTTATTACGGCGTAGTGTCGGTCGGAACGGGGCGGGAGCCATCCGGGCTAGGCCGGAAAGCGAACGGCGGGCTTACCTCGTCCCTGTTGCGGCAAATCCCCTACTAAGGAAGCCGGTGGAGCCACAGCCGCTCGCGAAACCGGCGAACTGTGGTGGTGCCCATTCCGTGCCCAAACGCCTGAGACGGTCCGCGGAGATAAGCGACAGGAGGCCCGGAACCCGTGGAGCGAAGCCACTTCGCTCCACTTGCCGGACCCTCCCGCCACCCGCCCTCCAACTCTGGCTAGGTTCCTCTCGTGATCAACCCGGTGTTGAGCGAAATGGCCGTGTACCCGTTTACGCGCCTCGAGGAGGAGCGCCGCAGGCTTCTCGCTGCCGGCGTCGACGTGATCGACTTCGGCAAGGGCGATCCGAACGAGCCGACCGACCCGATGATCCGCCGGGCGCTCGTGGATGCGCTGCCGGAGCGCGCGCCGTATCCGCTCGCCCAGGGTTTGCCGGAGCTGCGTGAGGCGGCGGCGGGCTGGCTGGAGCGGCGCTTCGGCGTTGCCGTCGACCCCGACCGCGAGATCGTGCCCACCTACGGCTCCAAGGAGGCGATCTTCTCCCTCGCCCAGGTGCTCGGCACCGCGGGGCGGGTGGTGGCGTTCGGCGAGCCGGCGTATCCGGTGTACGAGCGGGGCGCGCTCTTCGCCGGAGCTCGGGTACAGACGCTGCCGCTGCGGCGGGAGAACGGGTTCCTCCCGGATCTCGACAAGCTCGACGACGACGTGGCGCTGCTCTGGGTCAACTACCCGCACAACCCCACCGGTGCGGTCGCGCCGCGCGAGTTCTACGACGAGCTCGCGGAAGCGGCTGAGCGTCACGACTTCGTCGTCGGCTCGGACGAGGCGTACACGGAGCTCTGGTTCGACGAACCGCCCCCGTCGGCGCTCGAGGCGGGCGACCGCTCGCGCGTCGTCGTCTTCCAGACGCTGAGCAAGCGCTCGTCGATGACCGGCTACCGCTCCGGGTTCGTCGCTGGTCCGCCGGAGATCGTCACGGCGCTGAAGTCGTACCGCCCTACCGTCGGGACCGCTCCGCAGGAGTTCGTGCAGCGCGCCTCCATCGCGGCGTGGAACGACGAGCGTCACGTCGATGAGACCCGCGCACGCTACCGCGCGAAGCGGGACGTGCTGATCCCGGCGATCGAGGCGCGTGGTTGGGAGATCATGGCAAGCGAGGCGACGATGTATCTCTGGGTCGTGGGGCCGGATCCCGGGGTGCTGCTCGAGCGCGGCATCATCGTCTCGCCGGGCGAGATGTTCGGGCCGAGTGGCGAGGGCTACGTCCGCTTCGCGCTCGTGCCCACGCTCGAGGAGTGCGAGCGTGCGGCAGAGATCCTGGGAGAGTTGCCCTGATGGACGTCGACGCGACGATCGCGGCGCTCGACCGCGGCGAGGTGCGCGTCGCCGAGAAGCTGGACGGCGACTGGCGCGTGAACGAGGACGCGAAGGCGGCGATCCTCGAGTACTTCCGGGTGCGGAAGGTCGAGCCGATCGAGGTCGGGCCGTTCGAGTACCTCGACAAGATCCCGCTCAAGCACGACCACGCCGAGCGCGGCGTGCGGGTCGTCCCGCCGGCGACTGCGCGGTACGGCTCGTTCCTCTCGCCGGGCGTGATCCTGATGCCGAGCTACGTCAACATCGGCGCCTGGGTCGGGCCGAACACGATGGTCGACACCTGGGCCACGGTCGGCTCGTGCGCGCAGATCGGGGCCGATGTGCATCTTGCGGGCGGTGTCGGGGTCGGCGGCGTCCTGGAGCCGCTGCAGGCGCGGCCGGTGATCGTCGAGGACGGAGCCTTCATCGGCTCGCGCTGCATCCTCACCGAGGGCGTCGTGATCGGCGAGCGCGCCGTGCTCGCACCGAACGTGTCGCTGACCGGCTCCGTGCCCGTCATCGACGTGACGGGGACGGAGCCGGTGGAGCACCGGGGTTACGTGCCGCCGCGGGCGGTGGTCGTGCCGGGCACGCGGCCCAAGGAGTTCCCGGCCGGAACCTGGGATGTGGCCTGCGCCCTCGTCGTCGGCTGGCGCAGCGAGAAGACCGACCTCAAGACGAGCCTCAACGACGTCCTGCGCGAGTTCGAGATCGGCTCCTGAGCAGGACGCCGTCGTCGAACGGATCCTTGGCGAGCGAGAGCCCGAAGCCGCCGCCGTTCGCAAGCTCGAAGTCGGCGGCCATCACGATGGCCGACACCGACGCGGCAAGCGCAGACTAGCCGACCAGGCGCGACGACAATGACGCCCGACCCGCGATGACCCCGACGGCGGTAGCGATCAGGATCGCCCCCGCAGCGAGCCCGGCCACCTCGATCGCGTACCCGAACGCCTGCGCACGCGGCAGGACGACGCTCGCCAGGAAGTCCTTGTACCAGCCCGGGGCGCCGTGCGACATCTCCCTGAGCTCGTCCGCGAGGCCCTGGGGAAAGCCGCCGCGCACGAGCTTGGTCAGCCCCGAGACGAACCATTCGTAGCCGAGAACGACCTGGACGGGCATCAGCCGACGATGCCCGGACTCTTGACGCTCGAGCCGGCCGTCAGTGGCTCATCGTCCCGGCGACGTTGCCGACGTTGAGGAGGCCGACCTCGCCGAGCTGAACGCTCGCGAAGCTGTGCGAGACGAAGGGGTAGATCCCGGCCTTCGGGATCGTCACGTCGAACACTCCCCCGCCTCCGGCCGGCACGACCGCGGTCTGGATGTCGTGCTGCGGCGCGTCGACGAGATCCGCGTTGATCCAGGCGCGCTTGAGGATCGTCCCGACGACGTGGAACTCGGTGTTGAGTGAAGGTCCTGCGTCGGCGACCCAGAAGCGCACGGTCTGCCCCGGCATGGCCGTGAGCGGATGCGTCTTGTACTGGGCGGAGTAGCCGTTGAACGTCACCCAGTCGGGCGTCATCTGCTCCGCCTTCGTGACGTCGAGGCCCGCGGGCTTCGTTGTGCCGGGCGAGTTGAGATACCACTCGCTCGAGACGAGGACGTACTCGCGCTGCGCCGGAGGCATGTTCTTCGGCTCGACGATGATCGCGCCGTACATCCCGTTCGCGATGTGCATGAAGGCCGGCGCGGTACCGCAGTGGTACATGTAGACCCCGGGGACGGAGGCGACGAAGCTGAACGTCTTAGAGCCGCCCGGCGCGACGTCCGAAAAGTCCATGTTCGGCGCGACCTGCGCCGCGTGGAAGTCGACGGAGTGCGGCATCGCCCCGGCATTCGTGAGCGTGACGGCAACCTTCTGCCCCTGCCGGACGTGGATGACCGGGCCGGGCGCGGTGCTGCCGAACGTCCACGCCTGATAGCGGATCCCCGGCGCGACGGACACGACACGATCCGCGATCGAGAGATGGACGCGCGCGACCGGTCCGGCCGGTGCAGCCGGGAGCGCGGCGGGAAATGCCGCGTGCTCCATTGCGATCGCATCGGCGTTCGCAGGTGCGATCCCGGCGAAGCTCGGGCTCGGCCGCGTGCCTGCGTTCGCCGCGGTCGAGGCGGGCATCGACACTCCCGCCGTCGAGCCGCCGGCGCCGGCCGCCTTCGCGGAAGCCGCAGCCTGACTGGCTCGGTCGCTGGCGTCGTGCGCGGAGACGGCGAGCCAGGCGCCGATCACGATCACGAAGGGAATGAGAAAGCCTGCGAAAACCGCGAAGACCTTCCAGCCAACAACGCGCTCGCGATCAGAATGACCCACCGAATACGTGCTCACACTGCCTCCTAGACTCGACTCTTCGGTGACGGTAGGAGGGTGGGAGCCGAGGCGAATCCGGGTTTTTTACGAATGTCGTTGCGAGAAATCCGCGCCGATCAGCAATCGAGCGGTTGCGCCGGCCCCGTCAACCACGCGCGACCGCCGGCGAGGCGCACCCGCAGGTCGCCGCCCGGAAAGTGGACGAGGACATCTCCGTCGCCGTGCGTGGCGGCCGCGACGGCCACGGCGCTCGTGCCGGACGCCGTCGTCTCCCCCACGCCCCGCTCCCAGACCCGGGCGGTGACCTCGCCGGACCGGTCCACGCGCGCGACCTGCACGTTCGTCCGTTCCGGGAACCGCGGGTGGCCCTCGAGCCGCGGGCCGAGCTCGCCGATCCGCTCCGGATCGCCGACCACGACCGCGTGGGGATTGCCCACGGAGACCGGCGTCAGCTCGACGCCGTCCACCACCTCGGTCGCCTCGACCTGCACCAGCCCCAACTCGGACTCGTAGAGGCCGTCGTCCGTCCGTCGCACCGCTACCGTCCTGGAGCCGACGTGGACGCGAGCCTGCGCCGAGCCGGTGCGGCTCATGTGCCAGGCGGCAGCGATGCGCGTGCCGTTGCCGGACATCTCGGCCCGGGAGCCGTCCGGGTTGACGATTCCGATGGTCACGTCGTCGCCTTCCACCGCGAGCACCTCGACCGCGCCGTCCGTTCCGGACAGGTCGAGGTCGCCCGCGGGGCCCTCATGGACGAGATAGATGTTCCCGTGTGCGTGCCAGCGCGACGATCTCAGCGGCGGTCTCCTCCGACGGCCGGTCGGCCGCGACCATAACGAGCCCCTCGAGGCGCCGTAGCCACTTGCGCTGATACGCGGCGTACTGCCGGGTTCGCACGATGAGCGCCTCGAGCGCCTCGGCGCGCGGAAGGGTTGCCACCTCCTGGAGGCCGATGACCTTCTGCGCGGTCGGGGACGGGTCGGCCAGGAGCGCTTCGCGCACCTCCTCCTCGACGCCTGCATCGAACATTCGTCGGGTCCGCTCGGCGATTCTGCGCTCGAGCTCGGGCTGCGGCACGTCCAGCCCCACGAGGAGCGTCGGATGGCGCCAGGCGCCTCCGAACAGGCTCTGGAGGCGTGGCACGAGCGACCATCCCGCCTCCGCTAGCTCGAGCGCCCGGACGACGCGGCGGCGGTCGTGCGGGTGCACTCGCTCCGCAGCGGCGGCATCGAGCTCGGAGAGCTGGGCGTGCGCCGCAGCCGCACCCTCCTCGTCGTAGAGCCGCTCCCACCGCTCTCGCGCACCGGGAGCGGCCGCAGGAGGCAGCTCCAGTTCGGCGAGCGCGGCGCCGAAGTAGAGACCGGTGCCGCCCACGACAAGCGGTGTCCTCTCGGCGGCCAGGATCTCGTCGACCCCCTCGTGCGCGAGCGGTGCGTACTCGCCTACCGAGGCGGTGTGCGAGAGAGGCCAGATGCCGACCAGTCGCTCCGGATGCGCCGAGCGGTTCGTCAGGATCGGCAGGCCGTCGTAGACCTGCATCGCGTCGGCCGAGACGACCTCCGCCGGCATCAGCTCGGTGACGGCCGCTGCGACGTCGGACTTGCCGCTCGCAGTCGGCCCGAACAGGCCGATGACGAGCACGGCCCTAGGCGACGGCGAGCGCGAGCTGCGCGCCGGCGAGGGTCGTGGAGGTCGCGCCCTCGATCGCGACCTGGACGAGCTCGCCGGGCACGGCCCCGCCGCTGAAGTTGACGGTCGTGTTGCGGCGCGTCCGGCCGCGCAGAAGCGCCGAGTCGGTGCGGCTCGAGCCCTCGACGAGCACCTCCTCGACCATCCCGATCCGGCCCGCGTTCCGCTCCGCGGCGACCCGCTGCACGACCTCGACGAGCCGTTCGATGCGCTCCCGCTTCAGCTCGTCGGGCACCTGCTCGGGCATTGCGGCCGCCTCGGTGCCGGCGCGCGGCGAGTAGACGAACGTGAAGGCGCTGTCGTAGCCGACCTCCTCGACCACCTCGAGCGTCTCCCGGAAGTCGTCCTCGGTCTCGCCCGGGAAGCCGACGATGATGTCGGTCGTGAGCGCAAGATCCGGGATCGCCGCTCGCAGCTCGGAGACGAGCCGCAGATAGCGCTCGCGCGAGTAGGTGCGCCGCATCGCCTTCAGGATCCGGCTCGAGCCGGACTGGAGCGGGAGATGGGCGTGCTCGCAAACCGCCGCGCACTCCGCCATCGCAGCGATGACGTCCTGCCGGAAGTCCTTGGGATGCGGGCTCGTGAAGCGGATCCGTTCGATTTCGGGCACGGCATCGCACGCGCGCAGGAGCTCGGCGAAGCTCGACCCCAGGTCGCGGCCGTACGAGTTGACGTTCTGGCCGAGCAGCGTCACCTCGCGGACGCCCTCTGCGGCGAGCTGCTCGATCTCGGCGAGGACCTCGCCGGGCCGCCGTGAGGTCTCGCGGCCTCGGACGGCCGGAACGATGCAGTAGGAGCAGACCGAGTTGCAGCCCATCGAGACCTGCACCCACGCCTGGAAGCGCCGCTCGCGATGGACGGGGAGCCGAGCCGCGAAGGTGCGCTCCTCGCCCGTGCCGAACGAGCCGCGCGCGACCGCTTCGCCGCCGGCACCGAGCCAGTCGCCGAGGTGTGAGATCGTGCCCGGGCCGAACGCGACGTCCACGTCCGGATAGAGCGCGAAGAGGCGCTCGCGCTGCGCCTCGGCGTAACAGCCGCCGACCGCGACGACCGTTCCCGGCCGCTCGCGCTTGAGCTTCGCCGCGTTCCCCATATGGGCCGCGAAGCGCGTGTCGGGCTTCTCGCGGATCGTGCACGTGTTGAGCACGATCACGTCCGCCTGCTCCTGCGAGAAGGCCTCGCCGAGTCCGAGCTCTTCGAGCAGGCCCTTGATTCGCTCGGAGTCGTGGGCGTTCATCTGGCAGCCGAAGGTGGTGACGTGGTACCGGCGCACGGCAGAAGGGTAGCCTCGCGCCTACTCGGGTCCTGCGTGCTCGACCGCGTCCGCCTCCCGGTGCACACGGAGCTCGCCGCCCACGATGTGGCCCACCTTGCCGGTGTCCGGGTACTCCGTCACGTCCGGGTCGGCGTTCGTCGACACGATGAGCACGCGGACGGTCGCTTCCGATTCGTTGCGGAGCTCCTTCGCGCCCTCGGGCCCGCGCGGGAAGACGACTACGTCCCCCTCCGCGAGGACGCGCTCGCCCGCCGGCGTCCGGAGCGTCGGTGTCCCGCGGAGGACCACGACCATCTCCTCGCTGCCATGGTGGAGGTGGTACCAGTTCTCGCCTCCCGGCTGGAGCTCCCAGACCGAGCCGCCCAGCGTGCAGGCGTCCGGGCGGTCGAGACGGAGGGCGCCGACGCCTCCCCAGTCCGGGATGTCGTCCCAGACGTTCGACATCAGGCCGCCTGGATCGGCGAGTCGGCCGCCGGCTCTGTCTGCTCGTGCGCGGGCGGCGGAGCCGTCATTGCTGCGTGGTTCTTCGCCACATCCACCGTGCGGCTCTCGCGGATCACGGTCACCTTCACCTGGCCGGGATACTCCAGCCGGTCCTCGATCTCGCGCGCGATCTCGTGGGCGAGCAGCGCCGCCTCGTCGTCGCTCACGTCCCCCGGGCTGACGATGACCCTGATCTCGCGACCCGCTTGGAGCGCGTAGACCTTGTCGACGCCGCTCTTCGAGGCCGCGAGCTCCTCGAGCGCCTCCAGGCGCTTGATGTACTGCTCGAGGCTCTCTCCGCGTGCGCCCGGACGGCTCGCCGACACCGCGTCGGCAGCGATCAGGAGCACTGCCTCGACTGTCTGGGGCTGGATCTCGTAGTGGTGCGCCTCGACGGCGTGGACGACGCCCTGCGACTCGCCGTACCGGCGCGCGAGCTGGGCCGAGATCAACGCGTGCGAGCCCTCGACCTCGTGGGTCATCGCCTTGCCGATGTCGTGCAGCATCGCCGCCCGCTTCGCAGTCTGGACGCTCGCCTGGAGCTCGGTCGCCATGATCCCGGCGAGGTGGACGACCTCGAGCGTGTGCTTGAGGACGTTCTGTCCGTAGCTCGTCCGGAACCGGAGCCGGCCGAGGATCTCGACGAGCTCCTCGGGGAAGGGCCCGCAGTTCGCCTCGAAGACGGCCTGCTCGCCGGCCTGCCGGACGACCTCCTCCACCTCCGCCTTCGACTCGTAGTACGTCTCCTCGATTCGCGCCGGGTGGATCCGGCCGTCCTCCAGGAGCTTCGCCACCGTCAGGCGTGCGACCTCTCGCCTCAGCCCGTCGAACGAGGACAGAACGACCGCGTGCGGCGTGTCGTCGACGATGAAGTCCACGCCCGTGAGGTGCTCGAGCGCGCGGATGTTCCGGCCCTCCCGGCCGATGATCCGCCCCTTCATGTCGTCGGAGGGAAGCTCCACCACGGTCACTGTCGTCTCGGCCGTGTGGCTCGCGGCGACCCGCTGCAGGGCGTCGGCGACGAGGTTGCGCGCGCGGCGCTTTGACTCTGCCCGCGCTTCGTCCTCGAGCGTCCGGACGCGCCTCGCGAGCTCGTGCCGCGCCTGCTCTTCTCCACGTTCCAGAAGGAGCGCTCGCGCGTCGGCCTGCGTCAGGCCGGCCACGCGCTCGAGCTCCGTGAGCTGCAGTGCCTTCGTCTCCTTGAGCTCGTCCTGGAGCTGCCGAACGTGCTCTTCCCGGTCGGCGAGGCCCTGGTCGCGGCGCGAGAGCTCCTCGAGCTTCCGCTCCACCTCGAGCTCCTTCGCGAGGACACGCTCCTCGATCTTCAGCACCTGCGCTCGCCGGTCGGTGAGCTCCGCGTCGATCTCACTGCGCAGGCGGACCGCCTGCTCGCGCGCCTCTACGTGTGCCTCTCGCCGAACGGCATCGCTTTCGCGGCGCGCATCGTCAAGGAGCTGGTCGCGGATCCGGCGGGCTTTGGAGACTCCGGTCGTGCCGAAGACCGAGACCGCGAGCAGGGCGAGGGCCACACCTCCGGCGATCCCGATGGCAATTCCGATCCCGATCACGTGCCGGCTCCTCGGTCGGGGAACAAGCCGCCTCTGGCGGCACTCCCATCCGGCGCCGAACCCATGCGGCAGCTATCCGAGAAACCGTATCTCCGGCAGCACTGCACCGCCGGAAAGCCGCTGCGCTACCTCGCGCGCGACCTCCGAGTAGTGGGAACTGAATAGTCGGTCATCGGACTAGGTTTCGGAAAAGCTGCTTTTGCAGGCAAAACGTCGAATGGAATGTCTCGTGATCGTACCGCGTCTCACGCCTCGAACGCAAACGACGAGGTGACGTCGTCCAGGGCGTCGCGCGAGAAGCCGCGCGCGGACAGTCGCCGCAGAAGCGCCGGCGTGAGGCTCTCGCCCTCCAGCAGCCTACGAAGCCGCTGGGCCTCGGGCTCGAGGCCGGCGACGGCGCCTGCCGCTGCCTCGGGCGCGATTTGTCGGCGCCTGAGGTCGGCGCGGATAGCTGCGTCGCCGTAGCCGCGGCGCGCCATCTGCTCCGCACGGGTCGCCGCCAGCCGAGTGTCGTCGATCACACCGGCGCGAGCGAGCGAAGCAATCGCCTCCTCCCGTGCGGCGGCGGAGTGCCCGGCCCGCGCCAGCCGCTGCTCGAGTGCCCGCTCGGAGCGCTCGCTCGCAGCGAGCGACCGCGTCGCCGCGGCGAGCGCCTTCGCACGCCGGACCTCGCGGGCCAGCTCCCTGGCCATGGGCCGATCGAGCGGCCGCCCGACCGCGAGGCC
>JBKPLL010000017.1:0-28771 GCA_046731605.1 Actinomycetota bacterium
TCAACAAGATGGATCTCGTCGACTGGTCGCAGGAGCGGTTCGACGAGATCTCCGCGGAGCTCGGGCAGCTCGGTCTGCCGGATCTGGTGGCGATCCCGATCTCGGCGCTGCAGGGCGACAATGTCGTCGAGCGCTCCGAGAACATGCCGTGGTACGACGGGCCACTGCTGCTCGAGCACCTCGAGGCGGTGGAGATCGCATCCGACCGCGACCTCGACAGCAGGCGGTTCCCGGTGCAGTGGGTGATCCGCCCGCGGTCCGACGAGCACCATGACTACCGCGGCTACGGCGGCCAGATCGCAGGCGGGGTCTGGAGCGCCGGCGACGACGTGGTGGTCCTGCCGGCGGGGATCCGGTCGCAGGTCGAGGCGGTGGAGACGATCGACGGGCCTCTCGAGGCGGCGATACCGCACATGTCGGTCACGGTCCGGCTCACGGACGACCTCGACGTCTCTCGCGGCGACATGCTCGCCGACCCCGCCGATCCTCCGACGGTGGCGCGGGAGCTCCGGGGGCGCGTCTGCTGGATGAGCGAGCGCCCGCTCGAGCCCGGCGCGAAGCTCGCGGTGAAGCAGACCTCGCGCTCGGTCCGCGCGATCGTCGACGAGCTCGTCTCGCGGATCGACGTGCACACGCTCGACGACGTGGGCGCGCCGGAGCGGCTCGAGCTGAACGACATCGGCGTCGTGCACCTCCGGATCTCGGAGCCGCTCTGCGTCGATCCCTACGACGAGAATCGAGCGACCGGCGCGTTCGTGCTGATCGACGAGGCCACGAACGAGACGGTCGGCGCCGGGATGGTCCTCAGCGCGGCATGACCTGGCAGTTCACCCTGACGGGCCTGGGTCTGGGCCTGATCGTGGGCCTCACCGGCGTGGGCGGCGGCTCGCTGATGACGCCGATCCTGATCATCCTTTTCGGCTTCAAGCCGACCACCGCAGTCGGCACCGACATCTTCCACGGCGCGGTCTTCAAGTCGTTCGGCGCCCTGCGGCACCGACGCCTTCAGACGGTGCACGGCCACCTGGCCTTCTGGCTGTTCGCCGGCTCCGGCCCCCTCGCGATCGCCGGCGTCGCCGTCGGCTGGGCGATGCAGAACCAGCTCGCCGACGCGGAGACGATCCTCAGCTACGTCATCGGCGTGGCGCTGATCGGAGGCGGCGCCGGCTTCCTCGCCAAGTCGTTCGTCAAGCGCGGGGTGCAGCCCAGCGAGGCACCGTTCATCATGAGCCGCCGCGACAAGCTCATCGCCCTCGGGACCGGCGCCGTCTTCGGCTTCATCGTCGGCCTCACGTCGGTCGGCAGCGGGACGTACTTCGGCCTGATGATGGTGCTCGTCTACCCGCTGACGATGCCGCGCATCGTCGGTACGGACATCTTCCACGCCGCGGCCCTCCTCTGGGTGGCTGGAGTCGGCCATCTGATCATCGGCGACGTCGACCTACACGCCACCGCGTGGCTGCTCATTGGCTCGGTACCCGGGATCCTCATCTCGAGCCGCTACACCGTGAAGGTCCCGGACATGACCATTCGCGGCGGCCTCGGCGGGATCCTGATCATCAGCGGGATCAAGCTCTGCAATGTGCCCGAGGCGAACTGGATTCTGGGCGGCGGCCTCGCGGCGCTCCTCGTCGTCCTGACGATCTACACCGTGCGCGAGATGTCGAGCCAGCAGCCGCGCACGACGCCCGAGCGCGTCTGACCTCTTTCCAACTTCATTAACGGGAGGCCCGTAGAATCGGCGGGCTTTGCAGCGGGTTCTCACGACGGTCACCCTCCTGGGCCTGCTGGTGGCCACCGCTGCCGCTTTCGCGATCACCGAGCACCTGAAGCTGGTCAAGAGCGACGTCGCCGGGGTCGAGATCCCTCTCAAGGTCTTCTCGCCGATCTGTCGTTGCGACACGAGCAAGGCCGTGGTCGGCGTCAAGCTCCGCCACAGGGGCCATGTGACGGTGACCATCAGGGACGCCGCCGGCGATCGGGTCGCGACCATCGCGTCGGGCGTGCTCATGCAGGCCGGCCAGCAAAAGCCGTTCCAGTGGGACGGGCGGACGGACGCAGGCGGCCTGGCTCCGGAGGGCGTCTACCACCCGTGGATCGAGTTGCCGCGCCAGACCCTCCGGCTCGTGAACAACATCGCGTTGGACACGCGACCGCCGAGGGTGGTCTCGGCAGCCACGCGGCCGGCCAGGCCCGTCTTGTTCGCCGGGCCGGGCCGCACCGTCGCGATCCGCTACACGCTCGACGGGAAGGCGCACGCCGTCGTGTATCTCGGCCGCCGAAAGATCATCGTCGGCCGCAGGGTCCAGCCGAGCGACAAGATCAAGTGGGCGGGGACGCTCGGCGGCAGGCCGCTGCCGGCCGGGAAGTATGTGCTCTCGGTGGGCGCGCAGGACATCGCCGGGAACGTGACACCCGCCGCGGGGCGCAAGGAGGTGACGGTGATCCTGCGCTACATCGCGCTCACCCCCGGCAGGATCACGGTTCGCAGCGGCCGGCGGATCACGATCCACGTCGAGACCGCGGCGAAGCGCTACACGTGGCGCCTCGGCCGCAGGCGCGGGACACATCGAGGGAAGACGTTGCACGTGCGTGCGCCGACCACGCCCGGCACCTACCGGCTTGCCGTCGCCGAGCACGGGCATGCCACGACCGCAGTGGTGCGGGTGCGCCCGAAGTGATCGGGCTCGCGGAACTCGGCGGCCCGATCGCCTGCATAGGGCTCGCCGTCCTGCTGCTCGCGCGTACGCGCGTGAACCGGATCGCCGGCCTCTGCTACGCGGGAGTGGGCTCCATTTTGCTCGCAGCCTCGTTCGCGCCGGCGAACGCCGTGGAGCTCGGCGCGGCGATCGCCGGCGTCATCGTCCTCGGTCCGCTGCTCGCGTGGCTCCTGCGGCGCGAGCCTTGGCTCGTCGCCTACGCGACCCTGGCCTTCCTCCCTGCCCGCGTGGGCTTCCTCGGCCATCAGCTCCTCGTCCCGCTCTACATCGTCGCGCTCGGCGCGGCCGGGTTGCTGCTCTGGGAGCTGGTCGAAGGCGACGAGCGGACACGCGAGCTCGGGATCGCCTCCTGGCCGCTCGCGCTCTACCTCGTCTGGATCGGGTTCTCGGTGGGGTGGAGTGTCGGCCTGCACGCCGCGGCGATCGACCTGCTCGCCTTCTACGTGCCGTTCACGATCATCGCGGTCTCGATCGCCCGGCTCCCGTGGGTCGTCTCGCGCGTGCGGATCCTCTACGGCGAGCTCGTGGCCCTGGCGCTCGTCTACGCCGTCGTTGGCTTCTACCAGTACGAGACGAAGACGATCTTCCAGAACACGAAACTGCACCAGATCAACATCTTCAACGCCCTCTTTCGGGTCAATTCGGTCTTCTTCGATCCCTCGATCTACGGGCGGTTCCTCGTGGTGGCGATGATCGCGACCGTCGTGTTGGTCGTGCGCGACCATCTGTCTCTCAGAGCCGGCCTGGCCGCTCTGGCCTTCCTCGCCGTGGCCTGGCTCGGGCTGCTGATTTCCTTCTCCCAGTCGAGCTTCGCCGCGCTGCTCGTGGCCGTGCTCGCGCTGACCGCGATCATCTGGCGGTGGAAGTCGCTGTTGGCGCTCGCGGCCGTGCTCGTCGTCGGGGCCGGGATCGCCGTGACCCAGCCGAGGCTGATGCACGGACTACGCCACCACACGACGTCGGGGCTCAATCAGGCGACCGGCGGTCGCGCGAGCCTCATCGCGGTCGGCATCCGGATCGCCGAGGCGCACCCATCGCACGGCGTGGGCCTAGGGGGCTTCGAGCACGCCTACTCGAAGCGCACGGGCAAGCAGCCGAAGAAGAGCGCGTCGCACAACACGCCGGTCACGGTCGCCGCGGAGGAGGGCGCGCCGGGCCTGCTTCTCTTCCTCTGGCTCGTCGGGGCATCGCTGCTCGCCGCGCACCGGCGGATCAACCACGGCACCTACGGGCGCATGGCGCTCGCCGCCGGGCTGGCCCTGCTCGCGATCTTCGTCCACTCGCTCGCCTACAACGACTTCTTCGAGGATCCGACCACCTGGGGGCTGATCGGGCTGATCGCGCTCGTGTCGCCGGTGCGAGTGCGGGCCCGCGAGCCGGTGCGAGTGAAGCCTGCCGAGCCTGTGCCTGAGATGATCGCGCGATGATCGAGCAGTGGCGGAAGGCGCTCGTGCTGGCGCCGCACACCGACGACGGCGAGTTCGGCTGCGGCGGGACGATGGCGCGCCTGGTCGAGGACGGCTGCGACGTCCGCTATGTCGCGTTCTCGATCGCGACGCGCTCGCTGCCGCCGGGCTTCCCACCCGACACGCTCGCGCGCGAGGTTGCGGAGGCGACGACCGAGCTCGGGATCCCCGCCGAGTCGCTGACCGTCCACGACTTCGACGTCCGCACGTTCCCCGAGCGGCGGCAGGACATCCTCGAGCTGCTCGTCGCGCTGTGGGAGGAGTGGGCGCCGGACGTCGTCTTCCAGCCGAGCCTCCACGACGTCCACCAGGACCACCGCACCGTCGCAGAGGAGGGACTGCGAGCCTTCAAGCGGACGACGATCCTCGGCTACGAGATCCCCTGGAATAACTTCGACTTCGAGTACCAGTGGTACGCCGCCCTCGAGCAGGGCCACGTCGACCTCAAGATCGCTGCGCTCGAGAAGTACGCCTCACAGCAGCATCGGCGCTACGCGAACGCCGAATACGTACGCAACCTCGCCCGCATGCACGGCGTGAACGTGAACCGCGAGTACGCCGAGGTCTTCCAGGTCTACCGCGTGATCGCCTAGGCGGAACGGCGGCTGCCGTCGTCCTCGCCGCGGGCGCGGCCGGACCGGTGAACCTCGTAGTCGCCGGCCTGCGACTCGAGCGTGGCGTTCTCGACGGCATGCCCGGGCGCGGTGATGAAGCTGTCCTCGGTCAGGCGGATCTCGTGGTAGTCGCTCAGTGAGACCATCACGATGGTGCGGCAAGCGGGCCCACTGCACTCGCATAGCAGTGGGACACGGGAGACGAACCGGAGCTGCTCCGCCTTCGCAGCGATCCGGTCGTTCGCCTTGCGGGCGTCCATCGCCCTGGCTCCTCCTCGGTCGGACGGTGTGTCGTATGCCCGAATTGCCATGACTTCCTCGTACGGGTGTAACGGGTGGTTCCCCTTATCGGTAACGGCTAACGTGGATTGCGGTCGTATGTCGTCACTCTGGGAGCAGCGGGCAGCCCGCAACGAGTCGCTCTTTCGCGAGGTGAACGAGAACATCGCTCGCCTCGAGGAGCGCCACGGCGCCACGGAGGCCGAGCCAGTGTTCCTCTGCGAGTGCGCCAACGCCGACTGCACCGAGCATCTCCGGGTCGGGCCTGATGTCTACGAACGAGTGCGCGAGCAGCCGCGGCAGTTCATGGTCATTCCCGGGCACGAAGACCCGCGGGTCGAGGAGGTCGTCGAGACGCATCGGAACTACCTGATCGTCGTGAAGACCGGTGCCGCGGGGGACGTCGCCGAGCAGATGCAGGACCTCTAGCTTCCGGCCCGTTCAGCCGATATTCCGGGAATGCTGCGCGTTCTCACCGTCCCGGGCATCCTCATCGCGCTCTTTCTCGGCGCCTACCTGTCCACGCAGGAGATGAGGTCGAACGGGCCGAGCTCGCCCGCCGCAAAACAGCAGATCGCGCAGGCGCAGTCCGCGGGCGCCGGAGTGGACTTCAACCAGGCCGTGCCGGCGCTGCAGGCGTACTTCGACGAGAACCAGACGTACGCGGGCGCGACACTGCCTCCCGGCAGTGGAGTCACGCTCGTCACCGCCGACGCGACCTCGTACTGCCTCCAGTCCGGGAACGAGCACGAGGTCGGGCCGGGCGGCACGCCCCAGCCCGGTCCCTGCTAACGCCTCAGCGGAACGGCGGATGGGAGCGCCGCCACAACGGCGAGCGCTGATACGTGGCGGCGGTCAGGTTCCAGCTGCGGCTGAGCGCGGCGAAGCGCGCTAGCTCGAGCCTGCCGCGCGCGGTCGGGTAGCTCGCACGGGGCTCCCGCAGCTCGTAGCCGGCGCTCTCGAGGACGTCGCCTGCGACCTGCTCGAAGGAGACCGCGTCTTCGCGGCTCATCTGGCTCCGCCAGTCGCGAAGCCCCGGCGTCGGCGGCTGGGCGAGGTTGCGGTGCTCCGGCATGTGCGCGGTGTCGCTCGGGCGCGTGTGGTCGAGCATCCCCGGCTCCCAGGCCAGCGAGGCGTGCTCGCAGGCGCGGCGCAGCCACTGTTCCGGCTCCTCGACGAGATCCTCGTAGCGGAGCTCGAGGTAGCGCTCGCCTGCTTTCTGCCCGAGCTTCCGCGCCGCGAGGATCTCCGTCCGCCACCGCGCCGCGAACTGTGCGACCGTGCGCGGCTGGGCCCACGTCTTGCCGGAGAAGCCCTCCGGCAGCTCGAGAAAAGAGAGCGCCGCGTCGCGCCCGTCGCGAACGAGATGCAGCCAGATCGCGTCCGGGAAGAGCTTCTCGAGCAGCGGGAGCTGCTGCATGTAGAGCGGCGTCTTGTCTCCCCAGCGCGTCTTGCCCTGCCGCTCGGCGTACGTCTCGAAGATCGCCGCGATTGCCTCGCTCGTCGTCATCCCTTCGCGGAGGCGCGGCCGGACGTCGTCCGGGCGAATTCCCCAGTCGTACAGCGTCCGGAGGCGCCCGAGGTCGTCGAGGAACTCGCCGATGTCGGGCCGGCGCCCGTGCCGGTGGGCAAGCTGCGGGACGAAAAACGACTCGTACGGGATCGCCAGCTCGCTGTTGCGGTCGAGCATCACGCGCAGGAGCGTCGTGCCCGAGCGGCCGACGCCGAGGACGATCACGGGAGGGGCCATCGCCCGAGCCTAGAGCTTCTCGGCGAAATGACTACGCGCTGATGTCCGCCGACCCCTCACGGTAGATCTTCGCGGCAGCGATCCGGCCAGCCTCGACGCGGAAGAACCCGGCGATGTGGTCCGTGCGGTCGACGCCTTCGACGGAGTAGTCCTCGCGGAGCTCGCACGCGACCTGGTCGCCCTGAACCAGCAGATTCTTCAGAGACAACCGTGGCGCGAGCGCTTCGAACGCACCGGCGAAGAGTGTTCGCAGAGCAGCGGCTCCCTGGAAGCGGTCGACGCCGGTCGTCCAGCTCGCGTCAATGCTGAAGCAAGCCATGAGCGCATCGAGGTCGTGTGCATTGAACGCATCGATGTGTCGCGTCACCACCGCCGCCGGGCCTCGATCAGCTGCCGCCGACATCTCGGTCAACCCTTACAGGACGAGCTCGGCCAGGGTCTGCAGCGCCTCGGGCTGCATCGTGCCGAGCACGAGCGTCGTGACCGGCGTCCCTCGCCACGCCTCGAGCCGCTCCGCGATCCGCTCCTTCGGCCCGACGAGCGCGACGGCGTCGACCAGCTCATCGGGTACCGCGGCGATCGCCTCCCGCTGCTTGCCGCCGAGGTAGAGCTCCTGGATCCGCTCGGCCTCCTCCTCCCAGCCGTAGCGCCGGACGAGCGAGTTGTAGAAGTTACGGCCCTTCGCGCCCATCCCGCCGACGTAGAGCGCGACGTGCGGGCGTAGCGCATCGAGCAGCGCCGGCACGTCGTCGCCGACGAGGACGCTCGCCGTGGCGGCGATCTCGAAGCCGGGTCGCGCGGCGGAGAGGCTCGGTCCGAACGCGTCGGCGAAGCGCTCGGGCGCGACGAAGATCGGGAGCCAGCCGTCCGCGATCTCGGCCGCGAGGGCGACGTTCTTGGGCCCGAGCGCCGCGAGGTAGATCGGGATCTCGACGCGCAGTGGGCGCAGCATCAGCTTCAGAGGCTTGCCGAGTCCGGTGGCGCCCGGGCCATCCCACGGGATCCGATAGTGCTCGCCGTCGTGCGCCACGACCTCGCGGCGCAGCGCCGCTCGGACGATCTCGACGTACTCGCGCGTCTTGCCGAGCGGCTTGCCCCACGGCTGACCGTGCCAGCCCTCGACCACCTGGGGGCCGGACGTGCCGAGCCCGAGCAGGAAGCGGCCACCGGACAGGAGGTCGAGCGTCGCCGCGGTCATCGCCGTGTTCCCCGGTGTCCGGCCGGGGATCTGCATGATCGCCGAGCCGAGCTTGATCCGCTCAGTCTGTCCCGCCAGCCAGCCCAGCACGCTGACCGCATCGGTGCCCCAGGCCTCGGCGACCCAGACGGAGTCGAAGCCGAGCCGCTCGGCCTCCTGCACGAGCGGGAACAGGTCGGCGGGATTCGTGCCGGGAGGCGCGTAGCCGAGGCTGAGTCCCAGCTTCACGCTGCCGATCCTACGATGCCTCCGTGAGCGAGTGGGAGTGGGATCCGGACACCTATCGCGCGGAGATGGCCGCCGAGGTGCCCGGCTACGAGGAGCTGCAGGAGGCGGTCGTGTCCGCAGCTGTGGGCACTCGCGCGACGCGCGTGCTCGAGCTCGGCACCGGAACCGGCGAGACCGCGCTGCGCGTCCAGGCCTGGCATCCGGAGGCCGCCTGGGTCGGCATCGACGCGAGCGAGCCGATGCTCGAGCGGGCGCGCGAGCGGCTCCCGGGCGCCGACCTGCGACTGCAGCGGTTGGAGGACGAACTTCCGGAGGGGGCGTTCGACCTCGTTGTCTCGGCCCTCACGGTCCACCACCTCGACGGCGCCGGGAAGCGGGACTTGTTCTTGCGGGTCGCGCGAGTGCTGCAGCCGGGCGGTCTCTTCGTTCTCGGCGACGTCGTCGTTCCGCCCGCGGGACAGGAAGGGCTGATCCACATCGACCGGAAGATGGACGTGCCCGATAGCGTCGCGGATCAGCTCGCCTGGCTCCGCGAGGCGGGGTTCGAGGCGGAGGCTTCCAGCGTCCGCATCGACCTCGCCGTGTTCCGCGCTAGGCTCAACGGCCGGTGACGCATCCCGAGCTACAGGCCGAACAGGCCTACGTCGACCGCGCCTACGAGCAGCTCGACCGCATGCGCTCCACGGTCGCGCGCACGCAGGAGGCGATGGCGACCGAGTGGGCCGCGCTGAACATGGAAGCATGGGTCAAGCGGCGCATGCGCACCTTCGAGGATGCCGAACGCGGCCTCGTCTTCGGCCGCCTCACGCTCGACGGCGCACCGCGCCCGCTCTACGTCGGCCGCCGCTGGGTGCACGACGACGAGCACGAGTCGCTGGTCGTCAACTGGCAGGCGCCGGCGGCCCGGCCGTTCTACACCGCGACGCCGCAGACCCCGCACGGAGTCCAGCAGCGGCGCCGCTTCCGCGCCGAAGGCCGCCGCCTGACGGACATCTCCGACGAGTCGCTCGACGGCAGCGCGGTCGAGGGGGCGAGGGTCTCGGACTTCCTGCTCGAGGAGCTCGAGCGCCGCCGCGACGTCCGGATGCGCGACATCGTCGCCACTATCCAGTCGGATCAGTACCGGCTCATCACGGCCGAGCCCGAGGGGGCGCTCGTCGTGCAGGGCGGGCCCGGTACCGGTAAGACCGCGGTCGGCCTGCATCGGGCGTCGTGGCTCCTCTATACGCATCGCGAGCGGCTGCGGCGCGTGCTCGTGGTCGGGCCGAACCCGACATTCATGGACTACGTCTCCCACGTCCTCCCGACGCTCGGGGAGGAAGCGGTCGAGCAGCGGGCCGTGACGGAGCTGCTCGACGGGATCGAGGTCGGCCGGGACGAGGAGTCGGACGTGGCGCGCCTCAAGGGCGATCCGCGGCTGCGTGAGGTCGTGGCGCGCGCGGTGGAGATCGCGGTCGTGCCCGCGCCGGAGGAGCTGTACGCTCGGATCGACGGCATCTACGTCCGCGTGCGGGAGCGGGATGTCGCCACGCTGCTCGACCAGGCGCTCGAGGCCGGAGACCCGCTGGGGCTCGCGCGCGAGCGGTTCCGGATGGCCGTGCTGCGCCGGTTCTACGAGCGCTACGGTGAGCTGCTCGGCCCGCGCGCGCTGCGCACCTTCGACGAGCTCGAGCGCGCTCTCCGGCGCGGCGGCCTCCTCACGCGCTGGCTCGAGCGCGTCCTTCCGCTCCCCCAGCCCGAGAAGCTCGTCTCGCGGCTCCTCACGTGGCCGGCCGCGCTCGAGGCGGCGTCGGACGGCGTGCTGGAGGAAGACGAGCGCAAGCTCCTGCTGCGCGACCGGCCGCGCCGCATGTCCGATCTCCGGTGGAGCGACCAGGACGTGCCCCTGCTCGACGAGGCGCGGACGCTGCTCGCGGGGGCACCGCGCTCGTACGGACACGTGATCGTCGATGAGGCGCAGGATCTCTCGCCGATGCAGTTGCTCGCGATCTCGCGCCGGGCGGTCGACGGCTCGCTCACGATCCTCGGCGACGTCGCGCAGGCGACCGGCCCTGTTGTCTATCGGCGCTGGCAGGAGCTCCAGCCGTATCTGCCGGACGAGGCCGAGATGGAGATCGAGGAGCTGCGGCATGCCTACCGCGTCCCGGGCGAGATCATGGATTTCGCCCTTCCGCTCCTCGACCGGATCGCGCCCGAGGTCGAGCCGGCGCTCGCGTACCGCAAGGGCGGCGACCCGCCGCGGCTCGTGCGCGTCGGCGAGGAAGAGCTGCTGGCGGCGGCGTTGCGCGAGGCGGCGGGACTCGCCGAGCTGGACGGGCTGCTCGCGGTGATCGTGCCGCGCTCGCTCGCGGGCACCTTGCCACAGGGCGAGCTGTTCGACGAGATCTCCGTGCCGGTGCTGACGCCGCGCCAGGCGAAGGGCCTCGAGTTCGACCACGTCGTCGTCGTCGAGCCGGCCGCCGTCGCGGACAACGGCGATCGCGGCCTCCGCGAGCTCTACGTCGCGCTGACGCGGCCGACCAAGACGCTCGTCGTCGTCCACGCGCGGCCGTTGCCCGATCCTCTCGGCGACTCTCGTTAGACTCGCCGCCGTGGCGTACCCGGCCTAGTTGATCCGATCTTCTCGCTCTCACGGCCGAGGCTGATCCGCCTCGGCGGCCGACATCTGGATCGACTAGGAGGAACCGATGAACACGGGAACGCTCTACGAGCAGGAACAGTTCGAGCCTCTGATCGACGAGCCGTGGGCTCCGGCGCGCGTCGAGGACGCGATCGCCGCGATCGTCTCCGACGCGGACGCCGCGTTCGCCGAGGACGCGCTCTGGCCCGTACACGAGTGGGATGCGTACATCTACAGCGTGGAGCACCCGCTGAAGGTGCTCTACAACGGAGCTGCCGGCATGGCCTGGGGGCTCGACGCCCTCGGCCGCGGCGGCCACGGCGCGACGTCGCTCGACCTCCGTGCGATCGTCCTGCGCGCCCTCGAGCTCGAACGCATCGAGCCCGACGCGACAGCGGACGAGCACCATCGTCCGGGCTCGCTGCTGGATGGCGAGGCGGGAATCTTGCTCGCCGCCTTCCGGCTCACGTCGGAGGCGACGCTCGCGGACGAGCTTCACGCGCTCGTGCGTGGCAACGTCGACAATCCGACGGACGACGTCAGCTGGGGCGCGCCCGGGACGCTGCTCGTCGCACTCGAGATGCACGAGTGGACCGGAGAGAGCCGCTGGCTGGACGCCGCTCGCGAGTCGGCGACAGCTCTGCGCGAGCGCCGAGGTGACGACGGGCTCTGGCGGCAGGACGACGACTACCGCGGCTTCAGCACGCTGCACGGCGCCGCCGGCAACACGCTCGCCTTGCTCCGGCTCGAGCAAGACGACACCCTCGCCGGCGAGACGGCCGCCGTTCTCGCACGCCACGCCGTACGCGAAGGCGGCCTCGCCAACTGGCCGGGAGCGATCGGCCGCCCGCTCGTGCGGCCGCGAGACGGCCGGGTCTGCCTGCAGTGGTGCACCGGCGCTCCCGGGGTCCTCGCCGGGGCGTGGGAATACCTCGACGAAGACCTCCTGCTTGCCGCTGCGGAGCTCGTCTGGCAAGCAGGCGCCCACCGGGACGAGAAGGGCCATGGTCTCTGTCACGGCACCTCGGGCAACGGCTTCGCCCTGCTCAAGGCGTTCGCCCGCACCGGCGACGAGCGCTGGCTCGCGCGTGCCCGCTGCTTTGCCGTCCATGCGCTCGGTCAAGCGGAGCGGATCGCCGCCGCGAACGGCCGCCGGCGCTACTCACTCTTCACGGGCGACGCCGGCACTGCGTTCTTCGCCGCGGCCTGCCTCGACGCCGACTCGCGCTTTCCGATCGTGGACGTCATGTAGGGCCGTGTTCCGGGGAGAGCAGGCTGTACCCGTAGCGCCGCACGCGGCGCTCGTAGCGGAGCGAGACCAGGTCGAGGTACGCGCGCATTCGCAGGTCACGCTTCAGCTCCTGCCACTGCCGGAAGTACTTCTCGTTCGCCCCGCCCTCGACGGGCTCACTCGGTGGAACCGGGTCGAGCCCGAGGAACCCGAAGATCCCGTCCAGCACGCCGGCGGGCTCGCGGACGAGTTGCTCGTAGGTGAGGACGTGCACGCGCTCGAGATGCTCCCGGTCGCCCTCGAACAGTGCGTGGCAATGCAGCCAGTGCTCGAACATCCGGTCGTAACGGCGGGTGCCGCGCCAGCGCGCGGTCGGGATCGAGACCGGAATCGGGTGCCGGACGACGACGACGAACGCGGAACCGGGGAAAAGGGCCTGCAGAAAGCGTGTTTTGAGCAGGTTCGGCGGCGACTTCTCCAGCAGCACCGGCCGGGAGAGGTCCCAGTGCGGCGACCACTCCTCGAACAGCCTCCGCGCGCACTCTTCCGAGGCGAGCGACGACGACTCCGTCAGGTGCGACTCGGGCGCGAAGCCGAACCTGCCGGGGCCGCCGTACTCCTTCGCCGCGGGATAGACCGTCTGGAGGTGCTGACCCTCGTCCGCCGGCACGCCCGTGCCCGAGAAGCCGCTGATCTCGGGGTGCGCGGCCAGCAGTCGCGCGAGCAGCGTCGTGCCGCTCCGGTGCAGGCCTGCGAGGAAGACGAGCTGGTGTCCCTCCACGGCGGGCAATCGTAGTGCTGCCGCTCAGGCCGACCACGGTCGGTTAGCGTCGAGCGCGTGCGTACGCGTCTCCTCGGCGAGGGCGGGCCGGAGGTCTCGGTCGTCGGTCTCGGCACGAACAACTTCGGCGGCCGGATCGACTACGAGCAGTCGCTGGCGGTGATCGACGCCGCGCTCGAGGAAGGCGTCACGCTGATCGACACGGCCGACATCTACGGCCAGGGCACGAGCGAGGAGTTCATCGGCCGCGCGCTCGAGGGCAGGCGCGACCGCGTCCTGATCGCGACCAAGTTCGGCAGCGAGATGGACGAGCGCCCGGAGGAGCGGCGTGGGAAGCCGGACTACGTCAAGTGGGCCGTCGAAGGCTCGCTCCGGCGGCTGCGCACCGACGTGATCGACGTCTACCAGATGCACAAGCCCGATCCGCAGACGCCGATCGAGGAGACGCTCGGTGCGCTCAACGACCTCGTCCACGAGGGCAAGGTGCGCTGGATCGGCTCCTCGAACTTCTCCGCGCAGCAGATCGAGGCGGCCGAGGAGGTCTCGCGCGGGGCGGGCTGCCACCGCTTCGTCTCCGCGCAGAATCACTACTCCCTCGTCGAGCGCGAGGCCGAGGGCGAGGTGCTACCGGCCTGCGAGCGGCTCGGCATCGGCTTCCTGCCGTACTTCCCGCTCGCGAGCGGGCTGCTGACCGGCAAGTACCGGCGCGGCGAGGAGGCGACCGAGGGACGGCTCGCCGGACGCGAGATCCCCGAGGCGCGGTGGGACCGCGCCGAGGCGCTGCAGGGCTACGCGGACGAGCGCGAGGTCTCGCTGCTCGACGTGGCGGTCGGCGGCCTGCTCGCCATGCCGGCGGTGTCCTGCGTGATCGCGGGCGCGACGAAGCCCGAGCAGGTGCGAGCAAACGTCGCCGCCGGCGCGTGGGAGCCGAGCGCCGCGGACGTCGAGGCGCTGCGGGACCTACGATGAGGCGGTGCGAGCCCGCCGCGCTGCCATTCGCCGGCTGGAGACCGGCAAGGGACGGGTGATTCCGCGCGAGGTCCGGCTCGGTGCGCTGGCTGCTATCTGCTGGTACGCGACCACCGGACGCACAAGCTGACCGCCAGGTGGCGCAAGCACTGCTGGGCGGGCGTCACGCTGCCGCGACGTCGCCGAGGCGGTAGCGGAGGTCGTTGAGCCGGTCGTGCCAGTCGTCGGAGAGGGCGGCGACGCACTTCATCGAGCGGCACGCGAGGTCGACGAGCTCCGTGGGTGGGATGCCGTGCGTCTCCGCCCACTCGCGGTCCTCCGGAGAGAGGTCGTCGGGAGGCTCACCGGCCGTGGAAGCCACGAGCTCGGCGGCGCGCACGGCGCGCTCGGCGGTCTCCTCGTCCGGCGCGTCGCACGCTGCCGTGAGGGTCTCCTGCAACGTCCGCCAACTCTCCATCACGGGTCGAATTCCACCTGCTCGAAGAAACGAAGCACGGTGTGTCCGGGCCGTACGCGGCTCTGCACCTCGCGGAGCTCGTCGTCGGACACCTCGCCCAGCGCCCGCTTTACCGCGAGCCACGGGAGGTTGAAGTCCTCCTGGATCATCATCGTCGAGATCCGGGGGTTGATCTCGATCACCTTCTCGCCCATGAACTGGATGCTGAAGAACCACTCGAGGCCGAACTCGGCGACGACGCGCTCGGACGCCGCCACCAGCTCGGGCGCGTCGAGCGTCACGAAGTACATGCCGAGCCCGCAGCGCACCGATTCGCGCGTGCGCGTGGCATGGAGGACGATGCGGCTGCCGTCTGCGATCCCGTCGACGGTCCGCTCCGGCTCGGTGAGGAACTCCATCACGAGCAGGTCAAGGCCGTCGTCCGGAAGCAGCTCCACCGCTTCCTCGAGCCGCATCGCCAGAGCGCCGGGCCGCTCGTTGAGGAGCTGGTGCGTCCGGTCGACGGTCGGATCGAGCACGCGGAAGCCGCGGGAGCCGGAGGAGAAGACCGGCTTGAAGCAGACCGGGTTGTCCGGGTAGCCGAGCTCGCGCGCCGCCTCCTCGACGCCGGCGGAACCCGTCACGCGGCGGAACGCGGGGGCGCCGACGCCGATCCGGCGCATCGCCTCGAACGTCTCGGCCTTGTCGTTGGAGCGGCGCTCGGCGCCGGGGCCGCAGATCATGACCGGCACGGGAAAGTCCTCGCGCCGCGGCGCGAGATGCCGCAGGTCGTGCGACGACTCCGGCAAGACGACGTCGACGCCTTCCTGCTCCACCAGTGCGAGCAGGGCGTCCGGGAAAGTCGGGTCTGCGCCTGGCGGAACCTGATGGAACGCGTCGCACAGATGACGGCCGATCGCCCGCTCGGACATGTCCACGCCGACGAGCCGCACCTCCCGCTCGCCGTTGTCGCGCAAGGCGCGCAGAAGCCGCGCCGCTCCGGGCGCGCCGCATGCGGTGACGAGGATCGTCGTCACTGGATCCGAGGGTCGGGCACGGCGCGATGGTACTTCTGGAGTGGCCACTACACTCGCGGTCGGGTGAACGGGGTGGTCACAGGGTGAGACGTCCGCGCGCGTCGCGGGCTCTCGGGACGCTCGTTGTCACCGGGCTTGCCGTCGCTTACCTCGTCTGGAAGATCGACCTGCGCGAGACCGCCCACGTGCTCGCGAATGCGAGCCCCGGCTGGTGGCTCCTCTCGTTGGCGATCTGGATCGTGTCGGTCTGGCCGCTCGCGTGGCGCTGGCGCAAGCTGCTCGCTGCGAGCGGCGTGCACGAGCGGCTCAACTGGCTCGTCCGGACGACTTTCGTGTCGTACGGGGCGGCCCAGGTGCTCCCGACCTCGCTCGGCGGCGACGCGTCGCGGATCTACGAGACCACGCGTCGCCATCCCGGCCTCCGCGGCCCGGTCGCCGGCACGGTGCTGCTCGAGCGGGCGCTCGGCGGCGCCGCCACGCTGCTGCTGGCGGCCGTGGGGTTCGCGCTCGCGGTCGGCCACTACTCCGTCGGCGGCTACGTCTGGGTCGAGCTCGCCTTCGTCGTCCTGAGCATCGTCGCCGCGTTCGTCCTCTTCTCGACCCGGCTCCATCCGGTTCTGCACTGGCTGCGTCCGTTGCTGCGGCGCCTGCGGCTCGAGGCGGTCATGCGTGAGGTCTACCTCGCGCTCCACGCCTACCGGAGGAGACTCGGGCTGCTGGCCGGGGTGTTCGCGCTCACGGTCGCGGTGCAGGCGGTGCGGGTGCTCGCGATCTGGAGCGCCGGAAAGGCCGTGGGGGTCGACCTCACGCCGCGCCCCTACTACGTGATGGGACCGCTGCTCTTCCTCGTCATGCTCGTGCCGTTCACGATCAACGGCCTCGCGGTGAGGGAGTCGTTCTTCGTGAGCTTCCTCGGGGCTCTCGGCGTCTCGGCCGACCAGGCCTTCTCGGCCGGCTTCCTCTTCTTCGTCGTCACGGTCGCGGCCGCTCTGCCGGGAGCCGTGATCGTCGCGCGGGAAGGGCTGCGCACCGGCGAGGTGCCGAGGCCCGCGCGATGAACTGGCTCGCGCATCCCGCGGTCGAGTTGCGGAGGCCGGCGGTGGTCCCCGCGCGCGAGGACATGGTGTGGCGCCTCGCGGGGCCCGCCGCGGTGCTGGTGCTGCTCGGAATCTCCAGGCTCCTGCCCGAGACTGGATTCGGGCTCTGGGTGCGGCTCGCCGCGGCGACGCTCGTCGTCCTGTTGCCGGGGATCCTCGTCGCGCGGTGCCTCGGGCAGCGGACCGCGGCAGCCGCCTTCGCCGCGTCGATCACGCTGGTCGGCGCCGGGCTCGCCCTGGCGGTCCTCCTCGATGCGTCCTTGGACCTGACGATCGCGTTCGAGCTCGCCGTCGGCGCCGTTGCCCTCGTCTGGACGCTGGCCCGCGGGGAGCCGGCCGGCCTGCTGCTGCCCGGAGCTGCCCGGTTCATGCGCGGCGTGCTCGCCGTCGGCGGTGTCGGGCTGGGCATCGGCATCTGGTTTGTGCAGGGCGCCTTCACCGGCGACGTCTTCTTCCACCTCGGGCGCATGAGGAAGCTCGAGACGCTGCACTCGCTCTCGCTGCACGACGTCGGGGAGTTCGCGCACGGGGGGCTCCATCCCGGCTACGCGTTCCCGCTCTGGCACGCGTGGCTCGCGCTCGTGGCCCGGATCGCAGGCGTCGATCCGACAAGCGTTGCGGCGCACGAGGCGAGCATCCTCGTGCCTGTCGCACTCGTGCTCGTCTTCGAGATGGGCTGGGCGATCTTCCGCTCCGTCGGTCTCGCGGTCGCCGTCGTGCTCGGGCAGCTCGCGTTCAAGGTCTTCGCCCCTGGTCACGGAGGCGTCTATCGCTTCCTGTGGGAGCCGGCGAGCGTCGCCACCCAGCTCCTCGTCCCCGCCGCCGTCGCCCTCTTCTTCCACTTCGTGCGCCGGCCGACCTGGCCCACCGCGGTCTTCCTTGCCGCGACCTCGGGGTCGCTCGCGCTCGTGCACCCCACGTACGCGCTGTTCCTCGCGATTCCGCTGGGAGCGTTCGTCCTTGCGCGAACGCTGCTCACGCGAGGCGACGACTTCCGGAGCGGGATCCTCGACTTTGCCGTCTTCGGAGTGCCGATGGCGCTCGCGTTCCTCTGGCTCGCGCCGACCGTCAGTCAGACGATTCCCGTCTCTCCGAGGCCGGCGCAGCTCGCGCAGAACCTGCACCACTACCAAGCCGACCTCGTCGTGAACTCGCTCTCTCGCTACCACCTCGCTCCCGAGCGCATCGACCGGAACGGAGCCGTGGCAGTCGTCGCGCTCCTGCTCGTGCCGCTGGCGCTGCTCGCCCGGCGTCGGCGCTGGAGCGCGCTCGTACTCGGCGGCACGGTGGCCGTCCTCGGAATCGAGTTGTGGCCGCTGGTCTTCCCACACTTCTCCGACGCCGTCTCGCTCTCGCAGTCGCGGCGCGCCTCGGGCTTCATCCCCTTCGCCGTGGCGCTCGCCGGCGGCGCCGCGATCATCAGCCGCTTCTCCCGCGCGCTCGCGATCGCCGCCGCGCTCGCGTGCGGCATCTGGCTCCAGATCTCGTATGCCGGCGACTTCGGGCTGCGTGCTGCGAAGACCGAGCCGGCGATCGTGGTCTGGATCGCGCTCTACGGGGGAATCGCGGCGCTGGTGGCCGGAGCTCTTCTCGCGTGGCGACGGCCCGGGCTGCCGCCGCTTGCCTGGGCGCGCCCGCGCGGGGTCACGGCAGCCGTGGCCGTCTTCCTCTTCGTCCTCCCCGTTGCCGTGCACGGCTTCTGGCAGTGGACGCCGGAGGTCAAGCACGACCGCGACGCGCTGACCCCCGGGCTGATCCGGTTCCTGCAGCAGGACGTCGCGCCGCGCTCGGTCGTCTTCGCGGACCTGGCCACGAGCTACCGCGCCACGGCCTTCGCTCCGGTGTACGTCGTCGCGGTGCCGCCGACGCACGCCGCGAACACGCGGCCGAACCAGCTCGCGAAGCGGAGGCGGGCGGTGCTGAGGTTCTTCACGCATCCGAGTCTCGAGGAGCCGCAGGCCTGGAACGCGCAGTGGCTCGTGCTCACGCGCTCCGGGCCGGTGCGCGCGATCGAGCGCCGCGGCTTGCGGCCCGCGTACGAGGACGACAAGTTCGTCGCCTTCCAGGTTCCCGCCGGGCAATGACGGAGCACCGGTGAAGGTTCTGCTCGTGACGCGCCACTTCCCGCCGGGCGGCGGGGGCGGCGTCCAGCGGCCGCTCAAGTTCGCGACGCACCTCCCGGCCCTCGGGATCGAGACGCACGTGCTCGCGCCCGACGTCGCCGGGGCTGTCCCGGACGACGAGCTCGAGCTGCCGACGCAGGCGTGGATCCACCGCGTGCGCTACGTCGGCCCTCGCGCGGCCCGCCCCTCCGAGGAGCTCGTCGGCAAGCAGGGGATCGCGCGCGTCGGGACGCAGGCCGCCCTGTTCGGGCGCAAGCTGCTCGTCCCGGACGAGAACGCCCCGTGGAGCACGCTCGCCACGCCTGTCGCGATCAGGCTCGTCCGCCGCGAGGGGATCGACGTCGTGCTCACGACCTCGCCGCCGCCGTCCCTCCATCTCCTCGGCGCCGCGGTGAAGCGGGCGACGCGCGCAGCCTGGGTCGCCGACCTTCGCGACCCGCTCACGTCGCATCCGCACCGGCGCGGCTACGAGTCGCAGCTGGCCCGGCTGAAGGAGAAGACCGCCGGCGGCGTGGGGAAGCTCGTCGCCTCGCAGGCGGACGCGATCGTCGCGGTGTCCGACGCGATCGCCGAGGAGATGCGCGCGCTCGAGCCGAAGGGCAAGGTCGTCACCATCGCCAACGGGTGCGACTTCGACGATTTCGCGGGCCTCGAGCACCACGCGAACACCCGCCTCCGGATCACGCACGCCGGCCACTTCCACGGCAAGCGCGACCCGAAGCCGTTCCTCCGCGCGCTCGCGAACTCGGGCCTCGACGACGTCGTTGCCCGCTTCGCCGGCGACTTCCGTGCCGCCGATCGCGAGTACGCGGAATCGCTCGGCCTCGGCGACCGCATCGAGCTGCTCGGCGACGTCTCGCGCCGCCGGTCGCTCGAGCTGCAGCGCGACTCCGAGGCGCTGCTCCTCCTGATCCCGGAGTCCGGCGGCCGCGGCCGCGGCGTCCTGACCGGGAAGATCTTCGAGTACCTCGCGGCGGAACGGCCGATCCTCGCCGCCGTTCCGCCCGACGGGGCGGCCGCGCAGCTCGTGCGCGACACCGGGGCCGGCGTCGTGGTTCCCTCCGAGGACGAGGACGCGATCCGCCAGGCACTGCGCGATCTCCATGCGCGGTGGAAGGCAGGGAGCCTGAACGGGACGCCGCTGTCGGACGACTGGCGCCGGCGGCTCTCGCGCGACGGGCGCGTCGAGGAGCTCGCGGACCTGCTGAGGAGCCTCACCTGACTGCCGCCGCACTCCCCGCGAATCGCACGCTCGCGGTGCCGCGCGCGCAGGAGCGCATCGTCACGGGACTCTTCTTCGCCTCGCTCTTCGTGGCCACGTTCGAGAAGGTGCACTGGAACGTCGCGGGCCAGATCGGGCTCAACGACATCGCGACGATCCTGTTCCTGATCGCCTACGTCGCGACCGAGCGCCGCCCGCTGCCGCGAACGAGCGCCATCGTGCTCGGCTTCTTCGCGGCGTTCGCGCTCGTCTACCTCGCGGGGTTCTGGAACATCGACACGCAGCAGGGGCTGACCCAGTTCACGAAAGGGATGACGAAGTTCGTCATCCACTTCGGCTTCCTCATCGCGGCGGTGGGCTATCTCGCGCAGCGTGGGGAGCGCTTCTTCTGGCGGGCGCTCGGCTGGTTCACGGTTGGCTTCGTCGGCAACGCCGTGTACGGGATCCTCCAGCTCGGCTCCCAGCTCGCGGGCCACAGCCTCGACAACCTGGTGCTCAACCCGCTCACGGGCGGCGCGGCGAGCATCAACATCTACGGCGCGATCGGGGGCCAGAACATCTACCGGGTCAATGCGCTGACCGGCGACCCGAACCACCTCGGCGTGATGCTGATCGTGCCGCTCCTCGCGCTGACGCCCGTCTATCTCCGGCTGCCGCGCCGTCACCGCCTCAGGTGGCCGCTGGCGATCGCGCTCGTGTTCCTGCTTCTCGTGGACATCGCGACGTTCTCGCGCAGCGGCGGCGTGGGGCTGATCGCCGGGCTCCTCGTTCTCGCGCTGCCGTACCGCCGCTTCTTCCGCTCGAAGGAGTTCCTCTACCCGCTCGGCGCCGTGGTGGTCGTGCTGCTGGGCGTGCTCTACACGCACAAACACTTCTTCGAGACCTTCCTGCGGCAGCGTGTCTCGACGCAGGGCAGCTCGACGAACGCGCACTTCGAGGTCTACTCGTTCATCGGCCAGGTCCTGCATCTGCACCCGCTGCTCGGGCTGGGCGTCAACAACTTCGCCGTCTACTACGAGTTCATCACCGGGAAGTCGAACTACGGCGCGCACTCGTACTGGGTCGCTGTCGTCGTCGAGTCGGGGCTGCTCGGCCTCGCCGTCTGGATCGTCTTCCTCCGCTACGCCTTCGTGCGGCTGCTCGCGGCGCGGCGGCTCGGGCGGCTGCTCGACCGGCTCGGCGATCCGGTCGGCGCGCAGGTGAGGCCGCTCGCGTACGGGATGACGGCTGCGCTGGTCGGCACGATCGTCGCCAACTTCTTCTACCTCACCGTTCAGTTCTATTACTTCTACGCCTTCCTGGCCTTCGCGCTCGCCCTGCCCGTCGTCTTCGCCGGGCGTGCGCGCGAGCGGCCGGGCTAGCGCTTGCGGGTCGTTGTCCTCACGACCTCGTGGCCGCGGACGGAGCGAGAGTTCGCCGGCCGGTTCGTCGCCGATGCCGTGGCGCGGCTGCGCGAGCACGGGGTGGAGGTCGAGGTGCTCGCTCCGGGGTCGGGGTACCGGGACTACGGCCTCGCCTACGGCGGCGGGATGGCGGCGAACGTCCGCCGCCGGCCCTGGCTGGCGCCGCTGCTGCTCTTCTCGATGTGGCGTGCGGTGCGCAGCGCGGCGCACGGGGCGGATCTCGTCCACGCGCACTGGCTGCTCACCGCGGCGGTCGCTCGGTTCGGCGGAAAGCCGTTCGTCGTCACGCTGCACGGCTCCGGTTCCGCCGGGCGGTTCTCGGACGAGGAGCTCGCACGCCGGCGGCCCCGGCTCGTGCGCGCGCTCCTGCGCCCGGCCGCCTGCGTGGTCTGCGTCTCCGAGACGCTCGCCGCGGCCGTGCGCGCAGCCGGGCTCGACGCCGTCGTGATCCCGAACGGCCTGCGGATCCCGGACGAGGTTGGTGCGCCCGCCGAGCCGGCCGAGGTGCTCTACGTCGGGAGACTCTCGCCGGAGAAGAACATCGACACGCTGTTGGAGGCGGTCGGCGATCTGAACCTCGTCGTCGCGGGTGACGGGCCGCTGCGCGAGCGCGTCCCGAACGCCCTCGGAGCCGTGCCGCACGCGGAGGTCGAGCGGCTGCTCGAGCGGGCGTCCGTCCTCGTCGCACCCTGCGAGCGGGAGGGCTTCGGCCTCGCCGCCGCCGAGGCGATGGCCTTCGGCCGGCCGGTGGTGGCAGCCGCCGGCGGCGCGCTCCTCGACCTCGTCACCGACGGCGAGACGGGCTTGCTCGTGCCGCCGCGCGACGCGCCGGCGCTGCGCGAGGCGGTGGAGCGGCTGCTCGCAGACCCGGTGCTGCGCGAACGGCTCGGCCGCGCCGGGCGTGAGAGCGCCCGGGCGCGCTTCGGCTGGGACGGCGTGATCGACAAGACGCTCGACGTCTACCGGGACGCACTAGCATCGTCGCGATGAAAGGCGTCATCCTCGCGGGCGGCTCGGGCAGTCGGCTCGCCCCTCTCACGCGGATCACGAACAAGCACCTGCTGCCCCTGTACGACCGGCCGATGGTGACGTATGCCGTGGGAGCGCTCGTGGAGGCCGGCTTCAGCGAGCTGATGCTCGTCACCGGCGGCACGCATGCGGGTGAGTTCTTCCGGTTGCTCGGGAACGGCGAGGAGTATGGGATCGAGCGCCTCTTCTACGCCTACCAGGAGCGCCCGGGCGGCATTGCGGAGGCGCTCGGGCTTGCAGAGCGGTTCGTCGGTGGTGACCGCTGTTGCGTTCTGCTCGCCGACAACGTCTTCGAGCGCTCCCTGGTGCCGGTCGTGGAGCGGTTCGCCGCGCAGGAACGCGGGGCGAGGGTCGTCCTGTCGGAGATCGCTGAGGACGAGCATCTGCGCCATCTCGGCGTCGCCGAGCTCGACGGAGACCGCATCGTTCGCATCGCGGAGAAACCGGCTGACCCGCCGAGCCGCTTTGCGGTCACCGGCGCCTACTTCTACGACGAACAGGTCTGGGAGATCCTCCCGACGCTCGAGCCGTCGGGTCGTGGCGAGCTCGAGATCACCGACCTGAACAACTGGTACGTGGGGCGCGGCGAGATGGAGGCCGATGTACTGGACGGATTCTGGGGCGACGCCGGCGAGTCCATCGACGCCTACTACCTGGTCAACGACTTCGTCCGGAACGGTCGGGGCGGATGATCGAAGGCCTGCGACGCTTCGAGCTCGCACGTCACGCCGACGAGCGCGGCTGGTTCAGCGAGCTCGCACGGGCGAGCAGGCTTCCCAAGCCGATCCGGCAGCTGAACCTCTCGAGATCTCGCCGCGGTGTGATCCGCGGCCTCCACTATCACGAACGCGGGCAGGACGATCTCTTCGTGTGCCTCGCCGGGATGGTGCGCGTCGTCGTCCTCGATCGAACGACCGGTGAAGTGTTCTCGGAAGACATCGGCGACGACAATCCCGTCGCGATCTATGTCCCCGGCATCAATGCCCACGGCTACGAGGCCCTCACCGACGTGCTCTTCGCCTACCTCGTGACCGAGGAATACGACGCAGCAGATCCCGACGAGCACGGGGTTCCATGGGACGACCGGCGTGTCAAGCACATCTGGAGCGCCGAGCGACCGATCCTCTCGGCGCGGGACGCCTCGACGTGAGGCTGCTCGTCACCGGCGCGGCCGGATTCATCGGCTCGAACTTCGTGCGCTGGTGGCTCGAGCGCCATCCCGACGATCACGTCGTCGCGCTCGACAAGCTGACCTACGCCGGCGACCCCCGCAATCTCGACGGGCTCGGTGTGCGACTGGCGGTCTGCGATATCTGCGACCTCGACCCGACCGAACGCCTCCTCGCAGAGGAGGGCATCGACACGATCGTCAACTTCGCCGCCGAGTCGCACAACAGCCTGGCCGTCATCGACCCGGGGCGTTTCTTCCGCACGAATGCCCTCGGCACGCAGGCGCTCCTCGAAGCGTCGCGCCGGCATGAGGTGACCCGCTTCCATCACGTCTCGACCTGCGAGGTCTACGGCGATTTGCCCCTCGACTCGGATGACGCCTTCACGGAGGAGTCGCCGTATCGGCCGCGCACGCCGTACAACGCCTCGAAGGCCGCGGCCGACCATGCCGTGCGGGCGTACTTCGAGACGTTCGGCCTGCCGGTGACGATCACGAACTGCTCGAACAACTACGGGCCGCGGCAGTTCCCCGAAAAGGTGATCCCCCTGTTCGTCACGAACGCGCTCGACGACCGGGAGCTGCCGCTGTATGCCTCGACGCAGAACCGGCGCGAGTGGCTGCACGTGGACGATCACTGCCGCGCGATCGAGCTCGTGCTCGGGCAAGGGCGCGCAGGGGAGACGTACAACGTGGGCTCGGGCGTCGAGCGCTCGATCGAGGAGATCGCCAACCTCGCACTCGGGCTGACGGGGAAGCCGCAGTCGCTGAAGACGATCGTCCCCGACCGGCCCGGCCACGACCGGCGCTACCTGCTCGACTCGTCGAAGCTCCGGCGTGAGCTCGGCTGGGCGCCGGAGATCTTGTTCGAGGACGGCCTACGCGCAACGGTCGACTGGTACGCGGCCAACCGGGCCTGGTGGGAGCCGCTGAAGGATCGGGCGCCGGTGCGCGAGACAGCGTGGACCTGAGCCACGGCGTCCTGATCACAGGCGCCGACGGGCAGCTCGGGTCGGCGCTGTGCGAGGAGCTCCGGGCCGAGACGACGGTCGTCCCCCTGAGCCGGAGGGATTGGGACGTGACGCTGCCACCTCCGGCCGGCCTCCCCAAGGTCGATGTCGTGCTCCACGCGGCGGCGTGGACGGACGTCGACGGTGCGGAAGCGTCCGCGCAGGACGCGGCCGCAGTGAACGTCGGCGGGACGCAGCACGTGCTCGAGCTCGGTGTACCGGTCGTGCTCTTCTCGACGGACTACGTCTTCGACGGCCGCAAGCGGGAGCCGTACGTCGAGTCGGACGCTCCGAATCCGCTCTCCGTCTACGGTCGCACCAAGCTCCAAGCCGAGGCGGCGGCCGGCGAGGACGCCTGGATCGTGCGCACGTCCTGGCTCTACGGGTGGACCAGCACGAACTTCGTCCGCACGATGCTCCGCCTCGGGGTCGAGCGGGACGAGGTGGCGGTAGTCGACGACCAGCGCGGCTCTCCGACGTACGTCGGGCATCTCGCCGCGGCGGTGCGAGAGCTGCTCGACCTCCCGTATGGACGGTGGCACCTGTCGGCCGACGGCGATTGCACGTGGGCCGAGCTCGCCGAGGCGATCTTCGAGACCGCCGACATCGACTGCCGCGTCACGCGGATCACGACCGCGGAGCTGGGCCGGCCGGCGCCCCGGCCCGCCTACTCGGTGTTACGGAGCGAGAGACCCCACGCGCCGACGCTGCCGCACTGGCGCAAGGGGCTCGGCGCCTGCCTGGGGCGTCTGGGCTGATCAAACCGGCCGAATGTCCGGCCGGGCGAAGATCAGGTCGACCTGCCAGCCGTGGCTCTGGGCTCGGTCTGACAGAGGACGAGGAGCCGTCACGCGCGGCGACAGGTACGCGTCGGCCGCGTAGCTGTTCTCGATCACGAAGGGCTCGAATCCGGCACGGGCGAGGGCCTCACTGGCGACCCTCACGGCATCTCCCTCGAGCTCGAGCACGATGGCCACGTCGTCCCGCAGCCGCGCGAGGAGCGGCTCCATCCCCTGGAGCGCCTGGAGCTCGGATCCCTCAACGTCCAACTTCAGCACGGCGGCGCGAGCGACCTCGTCGTCCGAGAGCAGCTTCGAGAGCGGCTCGGCGGAGACGGTGACCCGGGTGTCGAACGACCAGCGGGCCGCCCAGTCGGGATCGAGCGTCGTTCCGCCGACGATCCGGTCGCGCGCTCCGAACAAGTCGAGCTCGGCGGACGAGTCCCAGACCGCGACCTGCTCCACGCGGACGTTCTCAGCGCCGTTGGCGGCGACGTTGCGGCGCAGGACGGCATTCGTCCGCGGGAAGGGCTCGATCGCGACGACGCGCCCTTCGATCCCGACGAGCCGCGATGCAAGGAGGCTGAAGTACCCGACGTTGGCGCCCACGTCCACGAACACGTCGCCCGGTCGGAGCCGGCCTTCGAGCCAGCTGGTGAGGTTCGGCTCCCAGATGCCGAAGTAGGCGATGTACGTCCCGACGATGTCGGAGGCGTCCACTTCGAGCCTCGCTCCGTAGCGGGTGCGTGCCCGGCACATTCCTTCCGTCCACATCAGTCGCCACACGAAGCCGTGCCAGAGCCGTCGCCGACCCGGGGCGTGCTGCAGGCGCACGTAGGGCCGCAGGACTCGGAGCATGCGCCGCGCGGCGAAACGGAAGCTCCGCGACCGCTTCAGCTGTTCGCGCGGCAGCTTCACAGCGTCCATTCTGCCGCCCGAGCTAGCCATCTCGCGCACATCCAACGGTAGGCAAGTCGCTACCGTGGAGCGCCGTGCTCGACGTTGTGATCGTCTCGTACCGCTGTGGGCCGCTGGTGCGGCAGTGTCTCCAATCGTTGCGCGATAACCCGCCCGGCGGTGGGCTGAGCATCGCCGTTGTCGACAACGCGTCGGGCGACGGCACGGCCGACGTGGTTCGGCGCGAGTTCCCGGACGTCAGGCTGATCGCCCTCGACGAGAACCTCGGTTTCAGCGCGGCGAACAACCTCGTCCTGAGGGAGTCGGCGACCGAGTTCGTGCTCGTTCTGAACCCTGATACACGGGTCTGCGACGGAACGCTCGACGCACTCCTACACCTGATGCATGCCGACGAGCGAATCGGCATCGCCGGCTGCCGTCTGGTGCAGGAAGACGGCACGTTGGACCACGCCGCGCGCCGGTCGTTTCCGACGCCCGCGTCTGCGCTCGGCCACTTTCTGCGCGTCGGCCGATCGGACCGCGCGCCGGCGGCGCTCGCGGCCTACCGAGCACCCGAGGCGGGCGAAGGGCCGGTCGACGCGGTCAACGGCGCCTTCATGCTCATGCGACGCGCGATGCTCGACGAGATCGGGCTGTTCGACGAGGGCTACTGGATGTACATGGAAGATCTCGACCTCTGCTATCGCGCGGCACAGGCGGGCTGGATCACCTGGTACGAGCCATCGGTCGAGGCAGTGCACATCAAGGCGGGGACGAGCGGTCATTACCGGCGGCTGCGTCTCAACTACGCGTTCCACTACGGGATGTTCCGCTACTACCGGACGCACCTAGCATCGCAGCGCGGCGATCTCTTCAACGTGCTCGTCTACGCAGGCATCGCCCTCAAGTTCCTCGGCTCCGCGTCGGTCTCCGCCGTGGCGCGTGCGTGGCGCAGACCCGACGCCGCGAGTGCGGTCTAGCCGGCTGAGACCCATGCCCGCCGTCAGCGTCGTCATCCCGGCATACAACGCGGAGGCCTTTCTGGCGCGCGCGATCCGCTCGGTGGAGGCGCAGAGCTTCCGGGATCTCGAGATCGTCGTGGTGGATGACGGTTCCACGGACGAGACGGCCGACGTTCTTCGTGGCTTCGCCGGCGTGCGATTCATTCGGCAGCCCCACCTCGGCGCAGCCGCGGCACGGAATCGCGCGCTCGACGAAGCCACGGGCGAGCTCGTCGCGTTTCTCGACGCCGACGACGAGTGGCTGCCGGAGAAGCTCGCCCGTCAGCTGGAGTTCATGAACGAGCTCGGCTCGTCGTTCAGCTACACGGACTCCTATTTCCTGCGTGACGGCCGGAGACAGCGCTACAGCGCGCTCGCGCATCCGTATCGCGGCGAGGTTCTGTCGCCGCTGATCGAGGACTGGCTCGATCAAGCGTTCATCACGATCAACACCGTGGTGGCATCGCGGGAGCTGGTGCAGAGCGTCGGCGGGTTCGAGCGCGGAATCCCCACCGCCTCGAACGAGGATTACGGACTGTGGCTGAAGCTCGCGCTCCGCGGCACCCGGTTCGACTACCTCGACGAGCCGCTCGCCATCTACCACCGCGGTCATGCGAGCGACTCCTCCGACGCCGTCGCGATGGTCGAGCGCCATCGGGTCGCGTTGCAGTACTTCGCGTCGACGTACGACCTCCCCGCGGAAGCGCGAGAGCAGATCGTGAGGGCGCTCGAGCGAGGCAACGCGGCCCTGGCCGTGGAGTTGTTGAAGAAGCATCGGTTCCGCGAGGCGATGCCGCACCTGCGTCGCAGCAGCGTGCGCGACTTCGCGCGCAAGGGCCGCCTGTTCATGAGCCGGCGCGCCGGGCGCGTTCGGCGCGCAGGCACGTCACGGGATCACTCCTGAACGTCCTTTTCTTCACCAGCTGGTACCCGACGCCCGAGCTCACGTACGGAGGCGTGTTCGTGCGGGAGCACGCGAAGGCGGTCCGAAAGGCAGAGCACCGTGTGGTGGTGCTGCACCTGGCCGGGTCGAGTCCGGAGCTCGACGGCAACTTCTGGTCGATGCGGGAGGAGCTCGATCCGTCGCTGTCGGAGGGAATCGAGGCTCACCATGTGACGCACCGCCAAATCGGCGTTTTCGGCGCCTCGTACCCGCTCTACCTGTCGAGCGCGGTCGCCGCGTACCGCCGCCTGCGCGACCGCGGCTTCCGCCCCGACGTACTCCACGCGCATGTGTACGGAGCGGGCGTCCCGGCCGCCCTCGTCGCGAACCGAAGCCGGATCCCGCTCGTGATCACCGAGCAGTTCACGGGCTTTCCACGCCGGACACTGAGCCGGCCCGAGGTTCTGAAGGCGCGCTACGCGTACGGGCGCGCCGCGCGAGCGCTACCGGTCTCGCAGCACCTTGGAGAGGCGATCAGGAGCTACGGCATCGACGGGCGCTTCGAGGTGGTCCCCAATGTCGTCGACACGTCGCTCTTCTTTGCTCCTGAGGAGGGCCGAAACGGCACACCCGAACGCCGGCTGCTCTTCGTCGGCAATCTCGAGCCTTCGCAGCACAAGGGCTTCCCGACCCTGTTGCGCGCGCTCGCCGGGCTGCGCGAACGCAGGCGGGACTGGCTGCTCGACGTCGTCGGGGACGGTCCGGAGAGGGCGAGCTACGAGAGGTCCGTCGGGGAGCTCGACCTGGGCGAGCGGGTGGCCTTTCACGGC
>JBKPLL010000018.1:0-9109 GCA_046731605.1 Actinomycetota bacterium
TCGGTGATCCCGGCGGGACCGGCTACGCGCTCAGCCGCGCGAGCCTCAGTGCGTTCGGGCTGGGGGACTACTCCGAGGCTCTGCGGCTCGGGCGCGCCGGCCACAACGCGTTCTCCGAGAGCAATCACCGCTGGGGATTGATCGCGGCGCTCTGCCGCATCGGCTTCGCGGCACTCGCTCTCGGAGACGAGATCGAGGCGCGCGAGCATTTCGACGAAACACTCGAACGCGCGGTCGCGGCTCAGGCCGTCTCGCTCGAGCTCCTTGCACTGAGCGGGATCGGCGCGTGCCTCGCCGAGGACCCCTCTGAACAGGAGCGGGCCGCTGCGATCCTCACGTTCGCGCTGGGTCACGAGCAGCTCCCCGAGTCCTACGCCTTCACCGCGCGTCCGGCCCTCACGCGGCTCGAGGCCGAACTGCCGACCGAGCAGCTTGTAGCCGCCCGCGAAGCGGCCGCCGCCGCGACGCTTGAAGACCTCGAGCGGACGGCCCGCCGCGAGTTCGTCTGAAGCCCTCCGCTACCCGAGCCGAGAGTGCACCGGCGGGAATAACCCTCGCTCGCAGGAGTCCTTCCTGATCGACAGCAGCCATCGCACCGCGATGGCGAAACGCATCCGGAAGGAGCACTGAAATGAAGAGCTTGGTTGTTTCGATCGGCGCCGTCGTCGCTGCCCTGTCGCTCAGCTACGGGCTCAGCATCGCCTCGGCGTCGTCGAGCTCGGCGACGAAGGTCGGCACCGCAAGCTCGAACCTGGGGCGGATCCTCGTCGACAGGCATGGCCGCACGCTGTACCTCTTCGCCAAGGACAAGCGAGGCAAGAGCGCCTGTTCGGGCGCGTGTGCGGCCTACTGGCCCCCGCTGATCGCGTCGAGCAAGCCGCGCGCGGTCGCCGGGGCGAAGCAGTCCCTGCTCGGCCGGACCCGGCGGGCCGACGGCCGTATGCAAGTCACCTACCGCCATCACCCGCTCTACAGGTTCTCGGGTGACACGAAGAAGGGCCTGACCAGCGGTCAGGGCCTCGATGACTTCGGCGGAAAGTGGTGGGTCGTCTCCCCAGCCGGCAACAAGATCGTGACGGGCGGCTCCGCCGGTCCGGGCTATTAGGCCGGAGCCTCGAAGAAGTCGCCAAAAAGGGGCCGTCCGGAATGGAGGCGGCCCCAACCGACTCCTCAATGCGAGAGAAAGGAGTGTGATCATGAAAGAGCAAGCCGACGAGCTGTTCGTTCAGCCAACCCGCGAGCTCGCACGCCGCGTCAGCGGCGGGATCGAGGTGGCCCTCTACTGGAGCCCGCTCGATGACAGCACCACGGTCGAGGTCTGGGACGCCCTGTCCGACGAGACGATCGTGTTCGGCGTCCCGCCGGAGCGGGCCCTCGAGGGCTTCTACCACCCCTTCGCCCAGCTCGCCTCATCGTCGGGCGAACTCGTCCCGGTCGCCGAGGCGTGAGCGCCCGAGGTTGCACGTTGCAGGCAGGCCGCCGCCTATTCCCGCCAGACGGGGACAAATCAGCCCTGGATAAGCGGGGCGGCGGCCTGCGACAATCGCGACATGAGCAACGAGCTCGGTGAATTCCTCAAGTCACGGCGTGCGCGGATCCAGCCTGAAGACGTCGGGTTCAACGCCGGCCGCGGCCGGCGCGTCGAAGGACTGAGGCGCGAAGAGGTCGCTGCGCTGGCCTCCGTGAGCGTCGACTACATCAAGCGACTCGAGGTAGGCAGGATCCGCCCTTCCGACGCCGTCCTCGACTCTCTTGCCCGCGCCCTCCAGCTCGACGTCGTCGAGCGAACCCATCTCTTCGCCCTCGCCGGCCGCACCGCCGCGGCGCACGATGCCAACGCTCTCGAGGATGTTCGGCCGGGCCTGCTCCGCCTGCTCGAGGCCGTCGAGCCGCTCCCGGCGTTCGTCGTCGGCCCCTGGCTCGACCTGCTTGCTTGGAATCCGACCGCATCTGCGCTGTTCACCGGGTTCGAGCGGCGACCACCCGAAGAGCGGAACATGGCGCGCCTCATCTTCCTCGATCCCGAGATCCACGACCTCTTCTGCGCGGGCGGTTGGAGCGGGGCCGGGCTCGTCGCGGCGCTTCGTGTCCGCTATGGACGAGGCGAACCTGAGCCGCGGGTCGAGGCGCTCATCTCCGACCTCATCAAAGGCTCGCCTCTCTTCAAACGGCTCTGGGAGGAGCACGGCGTCGTGAAGAGGATGAGCGGCCGCAAGACGTTCAACCACCCGGATGTCGGCATGATCGAGCTGGACTGGGATCGGCTGACCGTTCCCGGGTCGAGCGGGCAAGTGCTCATGGTCTACAGCGCCAGGCCGGGCACGCGGGCCGCGACGGCGCTGACCTTGCTCTCAACCCTTGCGGCCACGGCGGCTCAACCGGGCTAGCGCGGTTCTGGCGGATCGGACGAGAGATGGAACAGGCGGCCCTACGGGTAGTGTCCTCCGCCGAGCGGATGCGACTCGACCCGCAGCGGGCGAGTGACCACATCGACCGGCTCTTTCGGGCGGCCTGGGCGTTGTGCGGGTCACGAGAGGACGCCGAGGACCTCGTGCAGGAGACGTACGCGCGGGTGCTGGCGAAGCCCCGCTTCCTGCGCAGCGAGGACGACCTCGGATATCTCCTCCGGACGCTGCGGAACACATTTCTGAACCAGAGGCGCACGCAGAGCCGCCGGCTCCGGACGGCGCCGCTGCCGGACGAGCCCGACGTTATGGCCGACCCGCATGCGAACGACCCGGCGGTCGCGGTCGAGACCGGCGAGGTCTATGCGGCGGTCGCTGCGCTACCCGCCGACTATCGCGACGTGCTCGTGGCGGTCGACGTCACAGGGCTGTCCTACAAGGAAGCGGCTCGGGCTCTGCGGATTCCCGAGGGGACTGTCATGAGCCGCCTCTACCGCGCCCGCCAGCAGGTCGTGCGGCGGGTCGACGGCGAATCGGCGTGAGGCAGATCAGCCCGTGCGGACCCGGCCGGCGAGCACCTTCTGGCCCGATGAGGCCTGGTTGCCGTCCGCCCGCTCGCGCGTCACGGTCAGCACCTCGTAGCTCGTCGGTGATACCCCGGCCCAGAGCGTGACGTTCCGGGCCTCGTTGAACGTCCCGATCGGCACGAGGACGCCGCGCCGGCTCCGCAACCAGGCCTCGTAGAAGCGGTCGCCTGCGAGGCGCGGAAGTCCCGTGGCGTCGAGGTGGATCCGCCACCCGGACGACGTCCTGGTCAACGTCGCCTCGCCGCTGGCTGCGGGCGCTAGGGGGGTCGACCCGAGCGCGGCCTGGAAGCGCGTGCCGTGCGAGCCCGCGCCGCCGACGACGACCGCGACAGCGACCGCAGCGGCAGCTACAGCGGCGGCGGCGACGCCGGCGAGAGCGAGGCGTCGCGGGGGGCGGACGGTGCGCGCGGATCGCTGCGAATCGAGGCGCGCCCGCAACCCTGCCGGAGCTTCGACCTCGTCTCCGGCGCCGCGTAGCAGTCCGACGGCGCGTTCCTGCTCGGCGAGTCGGTCCGCAAGGATCGGCGAAGCCTCGATCCGGGCCTCGAGTTCGGCGCGGCGTTCGGGTGCGAGGGATCCGTCCGCGAGCGCCGCGAGCTCTTCCTCGCCACTCCTTCTCATCCGCATAAGGACCTCCAAGGTACCTCGGTCACACCTGGAAGGACACCGCGTGCGGCTCTCTATTCCCGGGAATAGACGCGCACCTGCGGGGTCTTTAGGCGGCGAAGGGGTCAACGACTCGGAAAGGAACGAGCATGATGAACCTTCGCCTCACGAAGGGCACGGTAGGGCCTGGCCGCCTCCTGTGGGCGGCTGCGGCGGGCATCGCTGCCGCGGCGGCGATCTTCCCAGCGCAGGGAGCCGCCGCTCGGAACCGACACAACCTCGAATCCGCACACGTACGGGTCGCACATCACACACTGCGCGTGCGGGGGACCGAAGCAAACAACCGGATCGCGCTCCGGCTCGCAGCCGGCAATCCCGCCGTAATCCAGGTGGACCTCGGCGACAACGGGTCGGCCAACTTCAGCTTCCGGCGGGCCACGATCGAGAGCATCAGCGTCATGGCGCGCGGCGGCAACGACGGGGTGCGCATCGACGACACGAACGGAGCCTTCACCGACGCCATCCCGACGAGGATCGACGGAGGTCGGGGCAACGACACGATCGCCGGCGGTGCCGGTCCGGAGACCCTGAACGGCGGTCCCGGCAACGACACGATCGACGGCAACGGCGGCAACGACGTCTCTGACCTCGGCTTCGGGGACGACACGTTCGTCTGGGACCCGGGCGACGGCAGCGACACGATCGAGGGGGACGACGGCACGGACACCATGGTGTTCAACGGCGCCGCAGCCTCCGAGACGGTTGACCTGTCGGCGAACGGGAACCGGCTGCGTTTCTTCCGCCAGCCGGGGAACGTCACGATGGACACCCACGGAGTCGAGCGGGTCGATTTCAACGCGCTCGGCGGCACTGACGTGGTCACGGTCAACGATCTGACCGGCACCGACCTCAAGAGCGTCAATCTCGACCTCGCCGGCACCCTCGGCGGCGCCACGGGTGACGCCCAGACCGACCGCGTCAACGTCATCGGCACCAACCGGAACGACGCGCTGACCGCGGCCGGCGACTCGTCGGATATCACAGTGTCCGGTCTCCGGACGCAGGTCTCGATCCAGCATCAGGAGCCGACCGACCAGCTCTTCGTCGAGGGCATCGGCGGCGCCGACGCCGTCTCGGCCACCGGTCTTGCGGCTGGGACGGTCAGCGAGTTCCTCGATGGTGGGGACGGCAACGACTCGATCGCCGGCGGCCCGGGCGCGGAGACGCTCGTCGGCGGCAGCGGCAACGATACGATCGACGGCAACGGCAGCGACGACCGCGCCGCCCTCGGCTCGGGTGACGACAGGTTCGTTTGGGACCCGGGCGACGCCAGCGACACGATCGACGGCGAGGACGGCCGGGACACGCTGGTGTTCAACGGCGCAGCTGCCTCGGAGACGGTGGACTTGTCGGCTAACGGGAACCGGCTGCGGTTCTTCCGCCAGCCGGGGAACGTCACGATGGACACGGGTGGAGTCGAGTTCGTGACCTTCAACGCGCTAGGCGGCGCGGACAACGTGACGGTCGACAACCTGACCGGCACCGACGTCATCAGCGTCGACCTCGACCTCGCCGGCGCTCTCGGTGGAACTGCCGCCGACGGCCAGATCGACCACGTGGTGGTCAACGGGACCGACGGGGACGACGCCTTCACCGTCGCGGGCTCGGCCGGCGACGTGAACGTGAGCGGCCAGACCCCGACGGTCGAGCTCCTGCACGCCGAAGCCACTGACCAGCTCGACTTCGAGACCTTCTCGGGCATCGACACGGTCGCCTCGGGTGGACTCACGGCAGGAGCGATCCAGCTGTTCCTGGACGGCGTGCTCATTCCGTAGGAGGGCTCGATCCGCAGCATCGTCAACTGACAGACGCAAGAGTGGGGGCGGGACCATCTTGTCCCGCCCCCACTCGACTGCGCTCCTCGCCCGTTTGGGGCACGCGCAGGCGAGGTACGCGGACGGACGCAGCGATGGTGCGCTTTCGAAAAACCGCGCGTCTCGACCCATCGCAGGTCGAGGACATCCGTGGCAGAGGCCCGATGCGAGGGATGCCCGGCGGCGTGGCCGTGGGAGGGGGCGGCCTCGGCCTCATCGGCGTGCTCATCTATCTCGCCTTCGCCGTCCTCTCCGGCGGCGGCACCGATGTCAACGGGCCTCTCGGCAACCTCGACGGTTCGACGGTCTCGCACGGGCCCCCCGGTCAGGTGCTCGTCCGGGAGTGCCGAACGGGAGCCGACGCTAACCGGCGCGCGGACTGCCGGATCGTCGGTGACATCAACAGCATCCAGGCGTACTGGACGAGCGCCTTCGCGAGCGGTCAGTACGTCCCGGCGAAAACGGTCTTCTTCACCGGCTCGACGAGTACCGGCTGCGGCGACGCCTCCACCGACGTCGGGCCATTCTATTGCCCGGTCGACAAGCACATCTACATCGACCTTGGCTTCTTCGACGAGCTCAAAGCGCGCTTCGGCGCCCGGGGCGGGCCCTTCGCGCAGGCGTACGTGCTCGCGCACGAGTACGGCCATCATGTGCAGGACCTCCTGGGCACGCTTGGACAGCGATCGCAGGCGCAGGGGGCGAAGGGCGGCTCGGTCAGGACCGAGCTGCAGGCCGATTGCTACGCAGGCGTCTGGGCGCGCCATGCCACGCAGACCGGCTATCTGGTGGGCCTGACGCACGCCGATGTCGCGGACGCCCTGGATGCTGCGGCGGCAGTCGGTGACGACCGGATCCAGGCAGAGACGCAGGGGCAGGTGAATCCCGAGACCTGGACGCACGGTTCCTCGGCCGAGCGGCAACACTGGTTCGAGGTCGGCTACTCGACCGGCCGGCCACGTGCCTGCGACACCTTCCACGCCCAGCTTTAACCGATCGTTCAGCGACGCGTAACGGCAGCGAGAGACTCTCCTGCAACCGTCCTCCGAGCGCGGGGAATCGGCCCTGCGCCGTCTTCAGGAGGTCGGAATGAGAGCGTCTCGCTTTGCTGTTCTGCTCGTGGTCACGCTCGCGGTCACGGTCGTCCTGGCCGGTGGCGCGGCCGCGGCGCCCGGTGGCCCGCCCCGGTCACTCGTGATCGGCCACGTGTACGTCAACGACAACACGGCGCCCGTTAACACCGTCGCCGGGTTCGACCGCCATGCCGATGGGACGCTGACCGCGATGCAGGGGTCCCCGTTCGTGGTCGGAGGCTCGGGGACTGGTCATCCCGACGCCTCGCAAGGTTCGCTCCAGCTGAGCGACGACGGCCGTTTCCTGCTCGCCGTCGACGCCGGCAGCGACCAGATCTCGGTGCTGCGGGTCGAGCACGACGGCTCGCTCCGACCCGCGGTGGAGTCACCGGTCTCGTCCGGCGGCGTCGATCCGGTCAGCATCGGCGTCCACGGCAATCTCGTCTACGTCGCAAACGCAGGTCCCGGCAGCGCCCCCGGAGACGTGAACTACACCGGATTCAGGCTCAATGCCGGCGGACACCTGAAGCCGATCCCAGACTCGACGTACGTGCTCCCGAACGGCTCGCAGCCCGGCCAGGTGCTCTTCAACGGCGACGGCACGAAGGCCGCGGGCACCCGCATCGCGACCTCGCAGATCGACAGCTTCACCGTCGGCCACGACGGGAGGCTTGCCCCGGCTGCCGGCTCTCCCTTCGACGCCCAGGCGTTCTCGCCGGCGCAGGGCTGGGGCCAGCTCGGCAGCGAGTTCAGTCCCACCAGCCCCGACCAACTGTTCGTCTCCGACGCGCACACGGCCGCCGGAGGCGCCGCGTTCCCGGGCCTCGTCTCCAGCTTCATCGACGCGGTCGATGGGACGCTCACCCCGGTGGGAGCGCCGGTCGCCAACGACGGCGGCGCGGCCTGCTGGATCGAGATCAGCCACGACGGCAGGTTCCTGTTCGTCGTCAACACGGCGTCGGCCTCGATCTCGAGCTACTCGATCGGCGCCGGTGGCTCGCTGAGCTTCCTGCAGAGCACCGGGCCCGGTCAGGTCGGAGCCGGCGCCGAGGATGCCCGCCTCTCTCCGGACGGATCGACCCTCTGGGTCGTCGAGTCGGGCACGAACTCGGTCACCGGATTCACGGTCGACGGCGGAACTCTCACTCCGCTGACCGCGGCGGACGGCCCGCTGGGAGCTACTCCCTCGGGCATCGTCGTCACCTGAGCCGCAGCCGAGGCGGTGGGGCGGGGCTGACGCGCTCCGCCTCGCCGGTCAGGCGAGAGTTGCGGTGCGAGCTGCGAGCGCTCGCTTGAGGAGGTCGAGCGCCATGTCGCCGTTGCCCTGCTCCTCGTAGATCTCCGCCATGGCCGTGAGAGCTCCGACGACATGCCTGTCCGGGCTCGGCGCCTGCTCGACCGCCAGCTCGTAGAGCTCGAGCGCACGCGCGGTGTCTCCGTGCCTGCGAAGGATGTCCGCGATCGCCGCATAGGCGCGGGCGGCGTCCTTCGGTGCAGCCGCGCTGAGGCGCGGCAGGATCCCGAGTAGAAGCGCCGCAGCCTCCTCCGTCTCACCGAGAGCCGACAGCGCGCGTGCCCGTTCCACCGCGAACATCGCGGCGTCAGTCGCGTGGCCCGAGGCGGCAACGATGGGCTCGCCTTCATCGACGAGCTCGAGCGCGGCGGAGGGATTGCCACGGTCGTTCTCGATGAACGCCAGCAGCTGCAATACGCGCGCAGCCTCGAGCGTCTGCTCGCTTGCCCGGAGGGTCTCGAGCGCCAGCCGGGCATACTCCGCGGCTCGGTCGGTCTCTCCCTGAGACAGGTGGGCGCGGGATTGCGACCAGTAGAGGCTCGCCCGCAGGAGCGGATCAACGGTCTGGCGTGCGACGTCGAGAACTTCGCCTAGGGTCGCGTGCGCGCGCCCGAAGTCCCCGTGATCGATGTAGGCGTTGGCGAGCAGCACCGAGAAGCGCACCTCATCGAAGTGATCGGCCCGGCTCCGGGACTCGGCGAGGAAGCGCTCGAAGATCGCGAACGCCTCGTCGTAGCGACTCTGCATCACGTAGGCGCGGCCTAGAGCGTTCGCCGCGGCGGAGGCATCGCCGGGCGCGAGCTCGCCGGATAGGACTGCGTTCTGCAGCAGGTCGATGCCGCGGGCTATCTCACCGCGACGCACCGCCAACCGCCCCAGGCCGAGCTCCACGCGCGCCTGTGCCGCCGGGGAGTCCGCATCGTTGCCGGCCGCTTCGTACAGCTCAGCAGCCCGATCCTCCTCGCCGAGCCGTAGTGCGATCTCGGCCTCGAGCAACTCTGAGCTGACGTCATCGCCGCCGGCCCGTCCAGTCGCGAGGAACTCAGGAGTAACTCCCAGTCGCTTCGCAAACTGGTGGAGAATCTGAAGCGAGGGGACACGCGCTCCTGCCTCGATACGCGAGACGTAGGCAGCAGTGCAGCCTTCGAATGAAAGGTCCCGCTGAGTCAACCCGGCGGCCTCGCGCGCCTCTCGCAAGCGTCGGCCGACGGCGACAGGATCGTCGACGTGGTTGGATGGCCGCCGCGGCATCTCCGGCTCAGACTACAGG
>JBKPLL010000019.1:0-43744 GCA_046731605.1 Actinomycetota bacterium
CGTCGACGCCGTCGCCTCGATGCTCTACCTCGACTACTCCCGCAATGCGGGCGAATGGGTGCCGAACATGTTCGGCGGCAACGAGGACCTCGACTCGGTCTCCTTCCTCAAGGAGCTGAACGAGGTGCTGCACGCGCGCGAGGAGGGGATCGTCTCGGCGGCCGAGGAGTCGACCGCGTGGCCCGGAGTCTCACGGCCGACGTACCTCGGCGGCCTCGGCTTCGGCTTCAAGTGGAACATGGGCTGGATGCACGACACGCTCGCGTACTTCCAGAAGGACCCGGTCTATCGCAGTTTCCACCACCACACGCTCACGTTCTCGCTCATGTACGCGTTCAGCGAGAACTTCGTGCTGCCGCTCTCGCACGACGAGGTCGTGCACGGCAAGCGGTCGCTGCTCGACAAGATGCCCGGCGACCGGTGGCAGAAGTTCGCGAACCTGCGGGCGCTTTACGCCTACATGTGGGCGCATCCCGGCAAGAAGCTCCTCTTCATGGGGGGCGAGCTCGGGGAGTGGGAGGAGTGGAACGCGGAGGGCTCGCTCCACTGGAACCTGCTCGAGAACGCGGAGCACGAGGGGATCCAGGCGCTGGTGCGCGACCTGAACCGCGTCTACCGCTCCACTCCGGCCCTCTGGGAGCTCGACTTCGACCCGGCCGGCTTCCGCTGGCTCGAGGCGAACGACGCCGCGAACAACGTCCTCGCGTTTGCGCGCGTCGGCGAGGGAGACTCGCCCCCCATGGTGTGCGCTCTCAACCTGTCGCCGGTGCCGCGCCACGACTACCGCGTCGGGATGCCCGTCTGCTGCCGCTGGCGCGAGGTGCTCAACACCGACTCGGCCTTCTACGGCGGCAGCGGCGTCGGCAACCTCGGCGGTGTCGAGGCGGAGGCGGTGCCGTGGCACGAGCAGCCGTTCTCTGCCACGCTGACACTGCCGCCGCTCGGCGCCGTCTGGCTCGTTCCGGAGTAGCCGGAATGCGTCGGTTGGGAGCCGTGCCGTGTGGTGACGGCGCGGTCGACGTGTGCGTCTGGGCTCCGGACGCCTGCTCCGTCGCCGTTTGCTCGACGGGCGACGACTTTGTGGCTGAGAGCCACAAAGTCACGGTCGCGCTCGAGCCGGAGGGCGAGTACTGGGTCGGTCGCTTCAGCGGCGAGGACTATCTCGTCGTCGTGGACGGCGAGGGGTGGCCCGACCCGTGCTCGCGCTGGCAACCCGCCGGCGTGGCGGGCCCGTCTCGCGTCCTCGACACCGGCATCTTTCAATGGAGCGGCGACGGCTGGGGCGGCCTCACGCTCGACGAGCTCGTGATCTACGAGCTGCACGTCGGCACCTTCAGCGAGGGGGGGACGTTCGACGGCGTCGTTCCGCGTCTGCGCAGCCTGCGCGAGCTCGGCGTGACGGCGATCGAGCTGATGCCGGTCGCGACCTTCCCCGGCGAGCGCGGCTGGGGCTACGACGGCCTCTACACCTTTGCCGTCCACCCGGCCTACGGCGGCCCGCACGGGCTCGCGCGTCTCGTCGATGCCGCGCACGACGAGGGGCTGGGCGTGATCCTCGACGTCGTCTACAACCACGTCGGGCCCGGCAACGAGGCGCTGACGTCGTTCGGCCCGTACTTCACCGACCGGCACGAGACGTTCTGGGGCGATGCGCTCGACTACGCCCAGCGCGGCGTGCGCGAATGGGCGATCCAGAACGCCGAGCAGTGGGTGCGCGACTTCCACGTCGACGGGCTGCGCCTCGACGCGGTGCACGCCATCTTCGACGACTCGCCGCTCCACGTCTGCGCCGAGCTGAAGCAGCGCGTCGGGGAGGCGCTCGTCGTCTCCGAGATGGAGGTGGACGACTGGCGGCCGATCGACGAGTGGGGCCACGACGCGCAGTGGGTCGACCGCTCGCACCACGAGCTGCACGTCCTCCTCACCGGCGAACGCGAGGGCTACTACGCCGACTACGGCTCGGTGACCTCGCTCGCGGAGGATCTCGGCGGTCGCGGGCACGACCCCCGCCGGCTCGTCGTCTGCGCGCAGAACCACGACCAGGTCGGGAACCGAGCCCTCGGCGACCGCCTGACGGAGGACGCGCTGCGCGTCGCCGCCGCCGTCACCCTCTTCTCGCCCTGCACGCCGCTGCTCTTCATGGGCGAGGAGTGGCTCGAGCCCGCACCGTTCCAGTTCTTCACCGACCACGTCGACCCGGCGATCGCCGAGGCGACGCGCGAGGGGCGGCGCCGCGAGTTCGCCGACTTCGCCTCGTATTCCGGCGAGGAGGTGCCGGACCCGCAGGCGCTCGAGACGTTCCTCCGCTCGAAGCTGCACCCGCGCGAGCCCGACCCGCTCTACCGCAAGCTGCTTGCGGCACGGCGCGACCTGCCGCGCGAGCTCGAGGCCGAGGCGGACGAGCAAGCGAAGGTCTTGACCCTGCGGCGCGGCGGGGCGACGCTCGTCGCGGACTTCACCAACCGCCGCGTGGAATTCTCCACGACGTGAAAGGCGGGGCATGAAGGTGTGGCCGGGCAAGCCGTACCCGTTGGGCGCGGCGTGGGACGGGGAGGGGACGAACTTCTCGCTCTTCTCCGAGCACGCGGACCGCGTGGAGCTGTGCCTGTTCGACGGTGACCGCGAGAGCCGCGTCGAGCTCCATGACGTGACTGCGCACAACTGGCACTGCTACCTCCCGGGCATTGTCCCGGGACAGCGGTACGGCTACCGCGTCCACGGGCCGTACGACCCGGCGACCGGGCACCGCTTCAACCCGAACAAGCTGCTGATCGACCCGTACGCAAAGGCGATCGAGGGGCCGATCGAGTGGGACCGGGCCAACGTGCTCCCGTACGTGCCGAGCACCGACGAGGACGCAGACTTCGAGCTCGACGACGAGGACGACGCCGACGCCATCCCCAAGAGCGTCGTGGTCGACCCGTCCTTCGACTGGGAGGACGACAGACCGCCGGAGACCGCCTGGAACGACACCGTGATCTACGAGGTGCACGTGAAGGGGTTCACGCAGCGGCACGTCGAGGTCCGCGACGACTTGCGCGGCACCTACGCGGGCCTCGCGTCGGACCCGGCGCTCGCGTACTTCCGGGAGCTCGGCGTCACCGCGGTCGAGCTGCTCCCGATCCACCACATCGCCGACGAGAGGTTCCTCCATGACTGGGGGCTCTCGAACTACTGGGGCTACTCCTCGATCGGGTATCTCGCCCCGCACGCCCTCTACGCAGCGACCGGCACCCACGGCGAGCAGGTGCGCGAGTTCAAGGGAATGGTGAAGGCCCTGCACAGGGCAGGCATCGAGGTGATCCTCGACGTCGTCTACAACCACACCGCCGAGGGGAACCACCTCGGGCCGATGCTCTCCTTCCGCGGGCTCGACAACCGCAGCTACTACCGGCTGATGCCCGACGACCCGCGGTTCTACATGGACTTCACGGGCACGGGGAACTCGCTCAACCCCGTCCACCCGTCGGTGCTCCGGCTGATCATGGACTCGCTGCGCTACTGGGTGCTCGAGTGTCGCGTCGACGGCTTCCGGTTCGACCTCGCGTCGGCGCTCGCGCGCGAGTTCTACGACGTCGACCGGCTCTCGGCCTTCTTCGACACGATCCACCAGGATCCGGTGCTCTCCCAGGTGAAGCTGATCGCCGAGCCGTGGGACGTCGGGCCGGGCGGCTACCAGGTCGGCAACTTCCCCGTGCTCTGGGCAGAGTGGAACGGGAAGTACCGTGACGCGGTGCGCGACTTCTGGCGCGGGCAGGCCAACGTCGGCGAGTTCGCGCAGCGCTTCACCGGCTCCTCTGACCTCTACGGCGAGGACGGCCGCGACCCGTTCGCCTCCATCAACTTCGTCACCGCCCATGACGGCTTCACCCTGAACGACCTCGTCTCGTACAACGACAAGCACAACGAGGCCAACCTCGAGGACAACCGCGACGGCACCGACGACAACCGCTCGTGGAACCTCGGCGCCGAGGGGCCGACCGACGACCCGAACGTGCTCGCGTTACGCGCCCGGCAGCAACGGAACTTCCTCGCGACGCTGCTCCTGTCGCAGGGCGTCCCGATGCTGCTCGGCGGCGACGAGCTCGGGCGCACGCAGGGCGGCAACAACAACGCGTGGTGCCAAGACAACGAGATCTCCTGGTTCGACTGGGAAAAGGCCGACGGCGAGCTGCTCGAGTTCGCGCGCCGGGTCATCGCGCTGCGGCGCGAGCATCCGGTCTTCCGGCGGACGTCGTTCCTCACGGGCAGGGCCGGCGAGAGCGGGTTGCCCGACGCGTGGTGGTTCCGGCCCGACGGCAGGCGGATGACGCAGCGCGACTGGACGAGCCCCGACACGAAGACGCTCGGCGTCTTCCTCAACGGCCGGGAGATCCGCGAGCGAACGCTCCACGGCGAGCCGATGTTCGACGACTCGTTCCTGCTCGTCTTCAACGCGCACTTCGAGCCGGTCGTCTTCACACTGCCGACCCGCCGCTTCGGCTCTCGCTGGCAGGTCGAGCTCGCGACCGGCGAGGCGCCAGAGGGACAGCTCGGCGCGCGTGCCCACGTCGCGGTGCAGCAGCACTCGCTCCTGCTGCTCCGGCGAGTCTGATCGCGCATCGCGGGTAAAGGACGGCCTTCGTGCCCGACTTTCGCTGCACCTACCGCGTCCAGCTCACGCCCGAGCTCGACTTCCGCCGTGTGCGCGAGGTCGTGCTCCCGTACGTTCGCGATCTCGGCGTCTCGCACCTCTACCTCTCGCCCGTGCTGAAGGCGCGGCGCGACTCGACGCACGGCTACGACGTCGTCGACCCGACGTGCGTCTCGGCCGAGCTCGGGGGCGAGGAGGAGCTGCGCGTGCTCTGCGAGGCGGCCCACGCCGCGGGTCTCGGCACGATCCTCGACGTCGTACCGAATCACATGGCGACCTCCGAGCAGGAGAACCGGCTCTGGCGCGACCCGGAGCAGCGCGCGCGCTTCTTCGACTGGGATCCCGAGAGCGGCTGGTACCGCCGTTTCTTCGAGGTCGGCGAGCTCGCCGGCGTGCGGGTCGAGGATCCCGAGGTCTTCGAGAGGACGCACGGGAAGGTGCTGGAGCTCGTCGGCGACGGGCTGGTCGACGGGCTGCGGATCGACCATCCGGACGGGCTCGCCAACCCACGCGAGTACCTCGACCGGCTGCGCGGCCACGGCGTCGAGTGGATCTGGGTGGAGAAGATTCTCGAGCCGGGCGAGCCGCTGCGCGCCGACTGGCCCGTGCAGGGCACGACCGGTTACGAGTTCGCGAACGACGTCACCGCGCTCTTCGTCGACCCGGCCGGCGAGGAGCCGCTGACCGGGCTGTACGCGGAGCTGACCGGCGAGCGGCGGCCGTTCGCCGAGGTCGCGCACGAGGCGAAGCTCGAGGTGGCGCGAACGACCTTCGTGCGGGAGTTCGAGCGCCTGCGGGCCCTCTATCCGCACGACGGGCTCGAGGAGGCCGCCGCCGCGCTCCACGTTTACCGCACGTACGTCGAGGCCGACCGAGTCGACGAGGAGGACCGGAGGGCGAGCGCAGTCCTGCCCGAAGATCTACGCCGGGTCGTCCTCGGCTTCGAGCACCCGGAGTTCGTCACGCGCTGGCAACAGACGACCGGGCCTGTGATGGCCAAGGGCGTCGAGGACACGGCCTTCTACCGCTGGTTCCGGCTCACGGCGCTGAACGAGGTGGGCGGGGATCCGGATCGCTTCTCGCTCTCACCCGAGGGCTTCCACTCCGCCTCGCTCGAGCGGCTCGAGCGGCATCCCCACACGCTTCTCGCCTCGCAGACCCACGACACGAAGCGGGCCGGTGACGTCCGGGCGCGCATCGGCGCACTGGCGGGACTGCACGAGGAGTGGGCCGAGCGGGTGCGCCGCTGGCACGGGCTCACCGGCGGCATGGACGACCCGAGCGAGGAGTACCTCGTCTGGCAGACCCTCGTCGGCGCGTGGCCGATCGTCCCCGGCCGCCTCGAGCTGTATCTCGAGAAGGCGCTGCGCGAGGCGAAGCGGACGACGAACTGGCTCGAGCCCGACGAGGCCCACGAGCGCCGCGTGAAGGACTTCGTGCGGAGCCTCTACTCGAACCAGGAGTTCCTCGCCGACTTCGAGCCGTTCGCGGCCCGGGTCTCCACGGCCGGCGAGCACGCCTCGCTCGGGGCGCTGCTCCTTCGCCTCACGAGCCCCGGCCTTCCGGACGTCTACCAGGGCGACGCGCTCTGGTCGCTCAACCTCGTCGACCCCGACAATCGCCGGCCCGTCGACTGGACGACGCAGGCGTCCGCCCTCCGCGAGCCGGCACCGACGCACCGGACGCTGAAGGCGCACCTGCTCCGGCGCGTGCTGCACCTGCGCATGGAGCGACCGGATGCGTTCGCGGCCGAATACGAGCCGCTCGACCTCGGCCCGGACCGGGTCGGATTCGTGCGGGGAGGCGCGATCCGCGTGGTCGTGCCCCTCCGTCCCGGCGATCGAGCAGACGGCGGCGACCGCGATCTCCTGCCGGAGTACGACCAGGAGCTGAGCGTCCTCTAGCGGGTTACCTGCCGCTCCAGTCCGGCGCCTTCACCGCAGGGGATCCGGGAAGACGCCGGACCGGGCTGGCCGCGGCCCGCCGTAGCGGCCGAGCCGGGAGGGGTTCGATGCGGGTCAATCGAATCAGGAGATGATTAAAAGTCCCTAAGAGCCGGGACGGGAGCTGCGCACGGCGCCGTTAAGGCTCAGGCGCACGACGGCGCCGCCGTCCTCGGCATTGGCCGCCTCGACCGTGCCGCCGTGCGCCTCCGCCACCTCGCGGACGATCGCGAGGCCGAGGCCGGCACCGGGCATCGAGCGGGCTGCGGCCGAGCGGTAGAAGCGGTCGAAGACGAGCGGCCGGTCCTCGTCGGCGAATCCCGGGCCGTGATCGCGCACCCGCAGCTCGCCGCCGGCGAGTGAGATCTCGACCGACCCGCCGTCCCCACTCCACTTGCCGGCGTTCTCGAGCAGGTTCCAGACGGCGCGCTCCATCCGGTCGCGGTAGCCGTCGACGACCGTCGGCTCGAGGCGTTCGCTCTGCCAGGACACCCGCGGGAAGCGCCAGCGTGCCCGTTCGACCACGTCCTCCACGACCTCGTCGAACTGGAACTCCTCCTTCTCGACCTGCGCCCCGCCGCGGGCGAGCTCGAGCAGCCCGGCGATGAGCCCCCGCATCTCCTGCGACTCCCGATGGAGATCGTCGAGGAGTCTCCGCCGCTGCTCCGGCTCGAGCGCGATATCGCCTCGCAGCACGTCGATGTTCGTCTGCAGGCTCGTCAGCGGCGTTCGCAGCTCGTGCGACGCGTCGGCCACGAAGCGCCGCTGCGTCTCGAGCGACTCCTCGAGCGAGGCGAGCATCGTGTTGAAGGATGCGCCGAGGCGCCCCAGCTCGTCCTGGCCTCCTTCCGGGACGCGCTCGCTCGGCTCGCCCGTCTCGGCGATCCGCTCAGCGGCTGCGGTGAGGCGTCGCACCGGGACCAGCGCCGCGCCGGAGACAAGGGCGCCGGCGGCGGCGGCAACGGCGATGCCGCCGAGCGAGACGAGGATCAGGATCAGTTTCAGGCGTTCCAGCGCCCGGTTCGTCTCCTGGAGACTCTTCACCACGAGGACGGCGCCCTGATTGCCGAACAGGCTCGGGATCGGCGCCACGAGCTCGCGCGCAGGAATGAGCTGCCCGAATTCCCGAACCGTTATGTCGCGGTAGAAGAGACCTCGCTGACCGCGGGCGACTTCGCGAGCCAGCCGGTCGATCGGCACCGGGTAGCTCTCGGCCACGACGCGGCCGTCGGGACCGATGATCCTGGCGGGGTTGCCGCCGAAGTCCACCTCCCCGCTGAAGCCACCCGGGTCGTTCTGGATCGCCCTCGCCTCGTGCTTGAGCGACCCGTCGAGCTGGGCCCGCAACTCGTGCCGCATCACGAAGTAGGTGGTTGCACACACGAGCGCGACGACGACCGCGACGACGCCCGCCGCGACCAGTGCCATGCGGGCGCGGAGCGTCACGGCTCGCGCAGCACGTAGCCCGTGCCGCGGACGGTGTGGATGAGGCGCGGCTCCTCCTCGGCCTCCGTCTTTCGCCGGAGATAGCCGACGTAGACGTCGAGCGCATTCGAGGAGTGGCTGAAGTCGTAGCCCCAGACTCGCTCGTAGATCAGCGAGCGCGGCAGCACCTGGCGCGGGTTGCGCATGAACAGCTCGAGCAGGTGCGCCTCGGTGGTCGTGAGCTCGAACCGGCGGCTGCCGCGCCGTGCGTCCATCGAGCCGAGATCGAGGCTCAGGTCGGCGAAGCGGAGCACCGCACCCGGCTCCTCCGGCTTCGACCGGCGCAGGAGCGCGCGGAGCCTCGCGAGCAGCTCCTCGAGGTCGTACGGCTTGGGGAGATAGTCGTCGGCGCCGGCGTCGAGCCCCTCGACCCGGTCGCCGATTGCGTCGCGCGCCGTGAGCAGGAGGATCGGGATGCGGTTCCCCTGCCGGCGGAGGCGGCGCGTCACGTCGAGGCCGTCGAGCCCGGGCATCATCACGTCGAGCACGACCGCGTCGGGCGTGCGCGCGTCGACCGCCGTGAGCGCCGTGTCTCCGTCGGACGCGAGCGCGACCTCGTAGCCGTGCAGCTGCAGGGCGCGCTCGAGCGCCTCGCGCACCGCACGGTCGTCGTCTGCAACGAGAACGAGCATTAGTGCTTCCTCGGTGAATGTTGCCGCGTTCCTGGCGAGCGAAAAGCAAGCGAGGCAAGGACGCAGGGAGCCTCGATAGCAGAAGCTATCGAGGCGACCGAGGACGCCGCATCGCGGTGGTTTGCAGCCGCCAGGGATGCGGAGGACATTTGCCGAGGGAGCACTGGTCCTTAAGTTTGCCGCCTGAGGTGAGATCCGGCTAAGCGGCGGGCAGATCGACCACGAATGCGGCGCCGTCGCCGGGCTGCGACCGCACGGTGAGGCTGCCCCCCATCCGCGAGACCAGCTCACGCGAGATGAAGAGGCCGAGACCGCTGCCGCCGACGCCGCGCGTGAGGGCCGGATCGAGCCGATAGAACTTCTCGAAGATCCGCTCCTGCTCGCCCGGCGGAATGCCGAGCCCGCGATCGCGGACCGCCACCCGGACACGGCCGTGCCCTCCGTTGAGCTCGACCGTCACGTCTCCGCCGTCCGGCGAGTACTTGATCGCGTTGTCGAGCAGGTTGACGAGCACCTGGCGGAGCTTGTCCTCGTCGGCGAGCGCCACCGCGCGGTCGCCGTTCCGCTCCAGCCGTAGCTCGATCTGCTCGGGCGCCCGGAGGCGGGCCGAATCGAGCACGCTCTCGGCCAGCGGCTGCAGGTCGGTCGCCGTCGTCGTCACATCCACGCGGCCCTCCTCGAGCTGGCCGGCGAGCAGGATCTGGGAGACGATGGCAGTCAGCCGCTCGGTCTCGCTCACGATGATCTCGAGGAAGCGGTCCCGCTGCTCGGACGGGATCTCTATGTCGGTTCGCCGCAGGGTGCGGGCGGCACCGTAGACCGCGGCGAGCGGCGTGCGGAGCTCGTGCGAGGCGGTCGCGACGAAGTCGCTGCGCGCGCGCTCGAGCGCCTGCTCGTCGCTGACGTCGCGCAACGCGTAGACGATGCCCTCGTCGAACGCGACGCCCGTCACCGCGACCCACCGATCGCCCGAGGCGGTCTCGATCGGCACCGTCACCGAGCGCGCACGCTCGGGTGCCTCGGCGTCGGCGAGCTCCGCCAGCCGGGTCAACTCTTCCCACTTCGACACGACCTCGGCCGGATGCCGGCCGACCGCGTCCGCCTCCCGGACTCCGGTGATCGCCGCGGCCGCCGAGTTCCAGAAGCGAACGCGGCCGTCGCGGTCGAGCAGCACGACACCGTCGCCGACGTACGCGAGGGCCAGGGCCGCCTCGGCGCGGCGCTCGGCTTCCCGGTAGAGCCTCGCGTTCTCGACGGCGATCGCGGCGCGCGCGGCGAGCTCCTGCGCGAGCTCGAACTCGGAGTCCTCGAGCTCACGGGTCTCCGAGACGAGCGTGAGCGCGCCGAAGGTCCGCTCGCCCGAGCGAAGCGGCACGGTGATCGCGCTCCGGAGCGAGATCTCCTCGAGTGCGCGGGCTGCGTTGGGATCGCGCCGCACGGCCTCGTCCAGCAGCTCCTGCGGGATCTCGCGGAGAAACATTGGCTCGCCGGTGCGGATCACCCGCGCCGTGAGGTCGAACTCGTCGTCGATCCGGATCGTGCGGGAGTGTTCACGCATGTCCTCGGCCCAGCGCCGGCGCTCGGGGTCCTGGTGCGCGACGACGACCTGCTCGATCTCCCCGCTCTCCTCGACGAGCATCGAGATCGTGCACCAGTCGGCGAGCAGGGGAACCGCCAGCTCGGTGAGACGCGCGAGGGTTCGGTCGAGCTCGAGGGACGAGGTGAGCAACGCCGTCGCCTCGCCGAGGAAGGAAAGCCGCTCGCGCAGAGTGCGCTCGGCCGCCGAGAAGCGTGCCCGTTCGAGAGCGAGCGCGGCCTGGCGGCCCAGCGCGATCTTCAGCGCCCGTCGCTCGGGGGTGAACTCCTGGTCGGTCGGGAACGAGAAGACGAGCCCGCCGATCGTGCCGCGCTCGCCGATCAGCGGGACGCACACGAGGCCGTGGCCGGGCTGCGAGCGGCCGATCAGCTCCGGATAGCGCGCGTCCCGCTCAGCCTCCGAGCCGATGAAGACGCCCTCGCCCGTCCGCACCGCCTCCGACAGCGGGTAGTTCCCACTGACCGGGAAGCGCCGGAACGGCTCGATGTACTTCATGTCGTACCCGCGTGATGCGATCACCTCGAGCCATTCGCCGTCGTCGCTCACGGTCGCGATCAGCCCGCCGCGGGCCTCGGCTGCGCGGACGCCCTCGGTGAGAACGGCGTCGAGCACCTCCTGCGGCGTGTGTACGGTCGAGAGCGCATCCGCGACATACTGCAGCCGCGTTGCCGCGTCGAGCGCGCTCGCGCTCTGCAGCATGGCGAGCTCCGCCCGCTCGCGGGCCGCGCGCTCGCGCCCGAGCACCTCGCTGCCGAACAGCGCCGCCACCACGAACACGATCAGAGCGGTCGCGCCCTCGGCGTTCAGCTCGGTCCGGTCGTAGCGCGACGCGAAGAAGTAGAAGAAGGGAAAAGCGGACGCCACGACCGCGACGAGGCCGCCGATGCGGCCGCCGACGACGGTGGCGATGATGATCGCGACCACGTAGAGCAGACCCGGCACGACGGTACGGACGCTCGTGAAGGCAAGCAGCGTCACGACGGCGGGCGCCCCGAGCGCGACGAGCGCGGCCGCGCCCCAGCGCAACCTGAGGTGGGGCCACCGGCTCGCAGTGGCGTGTCCGGACGGCGCAGCGTCTGCGATCAATTGCGCTCCGAGAGCTCCCGGTTGAGCTGCTCGCGCTCGCCCCTCGCAACGCGCTCCAGCACGTCTCGCACGATTCCGGCGAGCTCGAGCGGGTCGAACGGCTTGACGACGTAGCCGACCGCGCCGAGCTCCTGCGCGCGCAGACGATCCTCGTGCGCGGCGCGAGCCGAGAGAAAGACGACCGGGATCTCCCGCGTCGCATCGTCCGCGGCCAGCTGCTCGGCGACGCTCCAGCCGTCGACGCTCGGCATCATCACGTCAAGGAGGACGAGCGACGGGCGCTCCTGCGCGACGTGCTCCAGCGCTTCGACCCCGTCCGCGGCCTCGGTCACCGCGAGCCCGTCGCCTTCGAGGTTGACGCGGCAGATCGTGCGAATCGCGCGCTCGTCGTCGACGAGGAGGACGACCGGGGCCGATTCCTCCCGCGGTTCGCCTCCGCTGCCGCCGCCCGGCTCCGGACGGTGCCGGACGCGGCTCCGCCATGCCCCGTCCACGAGATGGGGAGGCCGGTGCACGCGGGACGCACGCGATCTGCTCGGTGCCTCGGACCTGTTGAACCTCGTTCGCTGTATCGCCGTCACGGCGCCTGCGCCCCCGGAGCGTTGTGTCGCTGGACGCCAAGTGTGCCCGAACACAAGCTCGAGCGCTAGAGGTTTTCGTGCTGCCGGTTCCAGTCCTCCGCGAGCTCGCGCAGACCGGGGCCTCGAACACGGATCGCGTCGCGCGCGTGGAGCCGCATCCGGCCGGCGAAGTCGCTGTCTCCCGCGCGCAGCAGCGCGCGTGCCGCGTACTGCCCCCCGGTGCAGAGCGCGGCGACGCGGGAGCCCACCGCAGAGTGGTGCTTATCCCAGTAGCGGTGCCTCCCGCGCCACATCTCGTTGATCCTCCGCTCGGGGATCCCGGCGCTGAACTGGGACTCGTGATGCACGACGGTGACCTGCGGGAAGTACTGCGTCCGCCAACCGGCCTTGCCCAGCCGCCGCAGAAGATCCGTCTCCTCCGAGTAGATGAAGAACTCCTCGTCGAAGAGGCCGACCTCGTCTAGCGCCTCACGGCGGACGAGGAGCGCGGCCGCCATGGCCCAGTCGACGTCGCGGGTCTCGCTCCCTCCCGACTGGAGGATCCCCGCGCGGCCGAGCGTGAGCAGGCCGAGAGCGGCGGCGGCCGGCGACGGAAAGCGCCACGCGGAGGCTTGCGGCCGCCCGTCCGGATACACCAGCCTCGGCGCGAGCGCCGCGACCCGCGGGTTCGCGTCGAGGTGCGCGACCATCCGCTCGAAGCCCCAGTCCCCGCTCGTCGTGTCCTCGTTGAGCACGAAGACGTAGCGGCCGGTCGTTGCGCGGATCACCGTGTTGTGGTTGGCGCCGAAGCCCGCCCGGTGCCGCTGCTCGATCACCCGGACGCCCGGGAAGCGCTCGCGGACGGCGGCCGCGGACCCGTCCTCCGACGCGTTGTCGAGCACGACGATTTCGGCGCTGGTTCCCTGCAGCGACTCGAGACAAGAGAGCAGCAGCTCCCGCGAGTTCGTGTTGACGAGTGAGACGGAGAGGTCCGGGACGGAGCTCAACGCGCGAGGCCGCGGGCAAGGAGCGCCTCGCGGGCGGCGTCTACGGCGTCCACCGCTTCCTGACCCTCCAGCCACACGAGCAGGTCGCGCATCCCGTCCTCGAACGCGATCTCCGAGCGGAATCCGAGGCGCTCCTCCGCCAGCCGCGTGTCGGCGAAGCAGTGCCGGATGTCCCCGGCGCGGTACTGCTCGACGATCTCGGGCTCGATCTCCTTGCCGAGCCCGGCCGCGATCGTCTGAGCGACCTCGACGATGGAGGTCGCGCGGCCGGTGCCGAGGTTCAGCGTGCACCCGTCCGCGCCGTCGGTGGCCAGCGCGAGCGCACAGCCGCGCACGAGGTCGCGCACGTCGATGAAGTCGCGCGTCTGCCTGCCGTCCTCGAACACGAGCGGGCGGTTGTTGTTGAGAAGCCGCGAGGAGAAGATCGCGGCCACGCCGGTGTACGGGTTCGAGAGCGCCTGCCGCTCGCCGTAGACGTTGAAGAACCGGAGCGCGACCGCCGGGATGCCGTAGGCGGCGCCGACCGACAGGAACAGCTCCTCGTGATCGCGCTTGTTCACGGCGTAGACGGACGTCGGGCGCAGAGGCTTCGTCTCGCCGGTCGGCTCGGGCTCCAGCGGCCCGCCGTCGTCTCCGACCACATCCCATCGCTGTGCCGCGAGCTGGTTCTCGGGTCGCAACCCGGGCGCAATCCCGCTCTCGCCGGTGCGTGGGTTCCGGTACTGCCCCTCGCCGTAGATCGACATCGACGAGGCCACGACGAGCTTGCGGATCGCGTCCCGCCGCTCGAGGGCCTCTTCGAGAACGACCGCGGCTCCGATCGAGTTGACGGACGTGTACCGCTCGATCTCGTACATCGACTGGCCTACACCGACGGCGGCCGCGAAGTGGTAGACGGCTTCGACCCCCGCGAGCGCACCCCGCACGGCCTCGTGGTCCCGAACGTCTCCGACCTGAAGCTCGACCGCCGCGTCCAGGTAGTCGGGCCGCTGCCCGTCCCCGTGGACCTGCGGATCCAGGTTGTCGAGCGCCCGTACCTCGTACCCCTCCGCGAGCAGCCGGTCGGCGAGGTGCGAGCCGATGAAGCCGGCCCCGCCCGTGATCAGGACGCGCATCGGGACGTGAGGCTAGCAGCGCGTGCGCGCGGGGCCGGTTCCTAGACTGCCCGCATGCGGAGTAGCCGCCGGGCCATCCTCCGCTTTGCGCTCGGCGTCGCGCTCGCCGCAATCGTCTTCCTCGAAGTCGTCCCGCGCATCGCGAGCTACGGGGACGTCGCGCACCAGCTGGGGACCGTGTCCGCGCCCTGGATCGCAGCGCTGGGGACCGCATCGCTGCTCGACATCGTGACCACGGCGCTGCCCTGGCAAGCCGTGCTCCCGCAACTGTCGTTCCTCGCCGCGCTCGCCTTCACCCAGGCCTCGACGGCGCTGACGACCGTGCTCCCGGGAGGCGCCCCGCTCGGGATGGCGCTCTCGTTCGGCTTTCTGCGCAGGCTGCGTGTGGAGCGGGGCGCCGCCGCCTTCGCCGTCGCGGTGACCGGCATCTGGAGCCAGGTGATGATCCTGGTCTACCCGCTCGTGGGAGCGATCCTCGTCTTCGCCACGGGCCAGCTGTCGAGCTCGACGCTCGTGATCGCCGGCGTGAGCGCAGCGTGCGGTGCGCTGATCGTCGGGCTCGCGGTCGCGGCCCTGCGCAGCGCGGGAGCCGCCCAGTGGCTCGGCGATTTCGCGGCCCGCGCCGCCGGACTAGTCGCCGGCTTCTTCCATCGGACACCGCCGGAGTGGAGCGGGGAGGCCCTGGTCAGGCTCCGGGCGGAACGGCTGATGCTGCTCCGCCGACGCTGGCCGAGGCTGACCGCCGCCACCCTGGCCAACCAGCTGACCGCCTTCGTCGTGTTCGAGCTCTGCCTGCGGGCGGTGGGGATCTCGTTCGCCGACCTGCCGCTGAGCGAGGCGTTTCTCGCGTGGGCGATCGGGCGCGTGATCAGCTCGCTGCCCCTCACGCCCGGCGGGATCGGAGTCGTGGAGCTGGGGATGATCGGCACGCTCGTGGGCTTCGGCGCCTCGAACGCGCACGTGGTTGCGGCCGTGCTCCTCTACCGCGGGGTGATCGTCCTGCCCACCCTCGTCATCGGGCTCCTGGCCCTTCCCCTGCTGCGCCGCCTTGCCCGCGCGCCCGCCGAACTTGCTTAGGGGGAGCGCTGCCGCTTTACATCAACCTTACGAAGGGCTGTGCCCGAATTGATACGCCGCACCCACGATGTGCAGCAGAGTCGGGGGCGAATAGAGAGGTCAGAGCATGAAAAAGGTCATCATCTTCCTGATTGCGGCAGTGGCGCTTCCCACGAGCATTGCGCTCGCTCAGGGAAATCCCAACAAGGGCAAGTCGGCGCCGAAGGTTCAGTACATCCTCAAGGGGACGCTCTCGACCTACACGGAGGCGAGCGACAGCGCCACCGGTTCGATCACGATCGACGTCAAGCATTCGAACTACCACGCTCGTGCACTGAAAAACCAATCCCTCACGTTCACGCTCACGACGAAGTCGAGGGTCACGTTCAGGCGTGGTAGCAATGCCCACCACGAGATCGTCGACGGAACCAAGGGCTACATGACGGTCCGGGCTCCGAAGAGGATCACCGGCGACCTCGTCACCCAGCTTCCGGCCCTGGCCACGAAGATCCATGTCGTGGTTCTGAAGGCGCCGGCCACCTCGTAGAGCGCACGGCCGCTTTTACAGGGACGTTACGAGACCCTGGGGTTTAGCTGACAGCCGTCGCACACGATGCGGGCACAGTCGGGCGACGTTAGGAGAAAAGACAGCATGAAGAAGGCAATCGTTCTGCTCGTGGCAGCTGTGGCGCTTCCAACAAGCGTCGCGTTCGCCAAGCCGGCGAAGACAGGGACACACGGCAAGTCGAATCCGATGGTCATGTACGTCCTCAAGGGGATGCTCACGAGCTACACGGCGGCGACAGCCGACCAGGAAGGCTCGATCACGATCGACGTGAGGCACTCGAACTTCCACAGCTCGTTGAAGGGACAGAGCCTGACGTTCGCGACCACGATGAAGACGCGCATCACCTTCCCGAACGGCGCGACGACGCTCACCGCTCCGGTCAAGGGAGTCCTGAAGTTCAAGGCTCCTCTGCACAGGAAGGGCGACACAACCCTGGCGGCGACGCTGACCGCCAACGCGAAGGCGCTGCACATCATCGACCAGGCTCGTCACTAGCCAGCGGTAGGGGGCCCGATCCGGCCCACACCTCTAGACGACTCGAGGCGGCCGCGTTCGGGGGCGCGGCCGCCTCGTCGTTCTCGGGACTAACGCGTCAGCGTCACCTTCCGGAGACCGACCGGGCTGTCGAGGTCGAGGCCGCGGAGGCTCGTGAGGCGCATCGCGGTCACCTGGCCGGGCACGACGGCGGTGAGCGGGCTGAGCCACTCCGGGACGCCGGGCGCCAGCACCAGCTTCGTCTGCGCGCGTCGCAGTACCGCGCGCACGTCCGAGACCGCCACCAACCGCGCCCCGCGCGCGCGGAGCGGCGGGACGATCTCCTCGACGCTCGGCCGCGCCGGGCCGCTCGGCGCGACGACCACGACGGGCCAGCCCGGCTGAATCGCGGCGATCGGACCGTGCATCAGGTCGGCGGGCGAGTACGCCTCCGTGACGAGCCCGGACAGCTCGCGGATCTTGAGCGCGACTTCGAAGCCGGTGCCGTAATTGACCCCGCGCGCGACGACCGTGAGGCCAACGGCGTCGCGGTACTCCTCGAGCGACGGCGTATCTGCCAGCGAGAGCTCGATCTGCGCCGCGAGCGCCTCGGGCATGCGCGCGAGCTCGTCCCGTGCTGCCGCGTCCTTACCCAGCTTCGCGAAGAGAAGAGCGACCGCACCGAGCGAGTTCACGTAGGTCTTCGTCGCGGGGACCGCCTGCTCCGGCCCGGCCTCGAGCGGCAGGACGGCCTCGGCCGTCCGCGCCAGCGGTGACTCGACGTCGTTCGTCAGCGCCAGCGTCGGCCGTCCCTGCTCCCTCGCCTCGGCGAGCACGGCGACGACGTCCGGCGAGGCGCCGGACTGCGAGATCCCGACCACGAGACCGCCGTCGAGACGCGGCGGCTGGCCGTAGATCGTGTACAGCGACGGCGTGGCGAACATGACCGGCACGCGGTGCGCGCGCCCGAGGAGGTACTGCGCGTAGCGCGCGACGTTCGAAGAGCTGCCGCGGGATGCGATCAGGAGATAGCGGAGGTCGCGCCGGTGGAAGAGCCGCGCGGCCGTTCGCGCCGCCTCCGCCTGGCGCTCGAGGAGGCGGGCGAGCGCCTCCGGCTGCTCGCGCAGCTCAGTCTCGAGCCACGACATCGGTCCGTCCCGAGCAGAGGACAGTCTGGATCTCGAGCCGGTCGTCGAGCACCACGACGTCCGCGAGCGCGCCGGGCTCGAGAAAGCCGACGTCGCCGCGAGCGAGGAAGCGCGCCGGGACGTCGGTCGCCGCGCCCACAGCCTGCTCGAACGGTACGCCGAGCGCGTGCAGGTTCCGCACAGCGTCGATCATCGTCAGCACGGAACCCGCAAGCGTCCCGTCCTCCCTCATCGGCGCAGCACCGTCCTCGACCTCCACCTCGACGTCGCCGAGTTGGTACGTGCCTCCGTTGCTGCCCGTCCCCGCGGCCGCCATCGCGTCGGTGACGAGCGCGACCCGGCCGGCAGCGCACGACCAGACGAGCCGCACGGTCTCGTCGGCGAGGTGATGGCCGTCCACCACCATGCAGATCACCACGCCGGCCCGCGTGAGGGCTGCTCCGGCGATCCCCGGATCGCGGGAGCGGAAGGGGCGCATGGCGTTGAAGACGTGCGTGACGCCTCCGACCCCGAGATCGAAGGCGTGATTCGCCTCCTCGGCCGTCGCGTTCGTGTGCCCGGCCGCGACCGCCACGCCGCGCTCGCGCAGCCGCTCGACGAGCGCGTCGGCTCCGGGCAGCTCGGGTGCGAGCGTCATCTGGGTCACGACGCCCGCGTCGAGCAGCCGGTCGAGCAACGCGACGTCCGGCGCCCGCAGATGGGTGGGCGGGTGTGTGCCCGGGCGGTCGGGAGAAAGGAACGGCCCTTCGACATGCGCCCCAAGGATCCGCGGCCCCTGCGCGCCCATCGGCATCGCGCGCAGCGCCTCGATCGTCGTCTCCTCCGCGGAGGTGATGAAGGTGGGCTGATACGCGGTCACGCCGGCGAGCAGCAATGACTCGCCCGCGCGGCGGTAGTCGTCGCTCGAAGCAGAGAGGAAGTCGACGCCTCCGTAGCCGTTCACCTGAAGGTCGACGAAACCCGGAATCGCGACCCGGCCGCGGGGACCGCGGGCGAGACCGAGCGCGACGATGCGCCCGTCCTCGACGTCGACGTCGCCCGGGACGAGCTCGCCGCGCACCAGTGCAGCCTCGACGCCCAGTCTCACCGGCCGGCCGCCTTCCGCACCGAGCCGTCGGACGCCTCGAGCCGCGACCGCGCAGCTTCGGCGTCGACACCGGCGAGCAGCGAGACGAGCGCGACCCGCGCGTCGCCCGCTGCAGCCTGCAGCGCCTCGTCCACCCGCTCCTCGGAGGCACCGCTCGCGAGCACGACGTTGCGGCGTGCCCGTTTGCGGAGCTTCTCGTTCGTGGGTGTCACGCCCACCATCAGCCCGCCGTACGTGCGGCCGAGCCGGATCATCGCCACGGTCGAGATCGTGTTCAGGACGAGCTTCTGGGCGGTACCGGCCTTCAGCCGCGTCGAGCCTGCGAGCACTTCGGGCCCCACCACCACTGCGACCTCGTGCTCGGCGAGGGCCGCCGCCTGGCTGTCGCGGGCGCTCGCCACCGCCACGCCGAGTGCGTCGCATTCGCGCGCGGCCTCGAGCGCGGCGAGCACGAACGGGGTGGCGCCGCTCGCGCTGACGGCGACGACGCAGTCATCGGACCGGAGGGCAAGCCCGCGCAGTGCGTTCGTCGCCGCAGCACGATCGTCCTCGTCGGCATCCCGCTGGGCGACGACGGCGAGGACCTCGCCGGGGGGCGAGCCGAAGGTGGAGCCGCATTCCGCGGCGTCGAGCGCCGCGAGCGCCCCCGACGTCCCGGCCCCGGCGTAGACGAGCCTACCGCCGCGCCGCATGCGCGCGACGATTGCGTCGATCGCCGCGGCGAGCGCGTCGCCTGCCTCGCCCACTGCTGCGGGGACGGTCGCGTCCTCGTCGTTGAGCAGCCGCACGAGGTCACGCGTCGAGCGAAGGTCGATATCGGCGAGATCCGCGCGCGCGACCTCGGTCGTCGCCGTCTGCGGCTGCAACGTGAGCGCGGCGCTCACCGCGTCCCAGACGAGCGGGGCGTCGGGCGTGGCGAGAGAAGTCATGTGCCGACAGGCCTCGTAGCCCCACGTCCAGAGGTCGTCGACGCCTTCCTCCCGGGCTGCCGCCACGGCAGCCTCGAGCTCGGGGATGTCCTGCCGATCGAGACCGAAGCTCGGGACCCAGAGCTGCGCGCCGACCCCGTGCCGCTCGGCCGTCTCGCGCAGGAGGCGGGAGAAGCGCCGGACGAACGGGCCTGCAGCCTCGTTCCAATGCTTCCAGTACGGATCCGTTGCCAGCGACGCGAGGTTCGGGAGACCGGCGACCTCGTCCCAGTCGGCGAGCCCCTGCGTGCCCTCGGTCGCGGGCAGTAGGCAGATCGTGTTCGTGCCGCCACGGGACGCGACGTGATCGGTGACCTCGCGCAGGAAGTCGACGACGGACTGCTCGCGGAAGCGCCGCACCTCGGGGGTGAGCTCACCGGGAACAGGCCCTCCGAAGCGCTCGGCGCAGCGGTCGCAACGGCACGTCCAGCGCGTCGCGTCGTCGATACCGACATGCGCGGGGACGACCCACGCGGGCTCGTCCCAGAAGACCGAGTCGACGCCGCACTCGAGCACCCAGTCGGCCCACTCCTTGCAGAAAGCGCGGTAGGCGGCGCTGTTGAGGCAGGCGGCCGCGACGCGGCGCCCGTCGTCGAGCACCTGGCACTCCTCGGGATGGAACGCGACCCAGCGGCTCTCGGCCTCGCCCCCGAAGGTGCGGCCGAGCCCCCACGGGCTCGCCAGGACGGTGACCCCTGCGGCGTGGGAGATCGCGACGATCTCCGCCATGGTGTCCCGGTAGTAGGCGAAGTCGTTCTCCGAGAACGTGTGGAGCACGCCCGTATAGCCCCGGGCTGCGAGGTCGGTCATGTCTCCGCGCACGTGGCGCGGGAGCCTGACGCCGAAGTACGAACAGCCGGCCCGGGTCGGCGGGGTGGTCATGACCAGTTCACGCTTTCACCGCTCCCGTGGTCAGGCCGAAGGCGATCCGGCGCTGAACGAGCAGGAAGAAGATGACGACCGGAATCGAAATCAGCGTCGAGGCCGCCATGATCTGGCCCCAGTCGACGAAGCGGTTCCCACCCCAGAGGAAGGAGAGCCAGACCGTGATGGTCTGCTTGTTGCCGCTGTGGAGGAGGGTGTTCGCGAAGATGAACTCGTTCCAGCTCGTGATGAAGGCGAACACTGCCGTGGCGACGAGTCCAGGCGCGACGAGCGGCAGGAGTATGCGCACGAACGCCCCGAGACGGGTCGAGCCGTCCACCATCGCCGCCTCCTCCAAGTCCTTCGGGATGCCGAGGACGAAACCGCGCAGTGTCCAGACGCAGAAGGGAAGCGCGAAGGTCAGGTAGACGAGGATCACGCCGGTCAGGGTGTTCACCTGATGGCGGCCGGCGAGCACGATGTAGAGCGGGATGATCAGCCCGGCCTGCGGCAGCATCTGAATCCCGATCACGAGCACGATGAACAGCTTGCGTCCGCTGAAGCCGTACTTCGCGAGCGCGACCGCCGCGAGGAACGAGAGCACGAGGGCGATCGCGACCGTCGCGAGGACGACGATGGCGCTGTTCCCCACGTCGGTCCAGAAATATTGGCGGTGGATCGCGTCTCCGAAGTGCTGCAGGGTGGGATGGCGCGGGAACCACGTCGGCGTGAAGCTGGTGATCTGGTCGTTGTCCTTGAGAGACGTCGAGATCATCCAGAAGACGGGGAAGACCATCACGACGAACAGCAAAACCCCGACGACGTTCCAGCCGAGACGCCCGGAGCGGCGGCGCCTCATGTCTCCTCACCCACCCGCAGCATCCGCCGCACGTAGACGACACTCAGCGCCGCCACGATCGCGAGCATGAGGATCGAGATCGCCGCGCCCATTCCGTAATCGGACTTCGCGAAGGCTTCGAAGTAGAGATAGGTGCTCATCAGGTAATTGGACGTGGTCTGCTGGCCCGGGCCGATGAGCAGGTAGGGCTGGGTGAACACACCGAAGTCCCAGATGATCGACAGGCTCGTGAGAATGAGGAGCACCGGCATCAGTACCGGCAGCGTCACGTCCTTGAAGATCCGCCACGCCCGCGCGCCGTCGATCTGGGCCGCTTCCAGAAGCTCAGGCGGGACCTGGGAGAGCGCGGCATAGACGGTGATCGTGACGAACGGGATAGCGCCCCAGACGATGAGGCTCGTCACCATTGCGTACTGCGAGAACGTCGTCTGGTACCAGTTGTGCTGGAAGAAGTTGCCGACGTGCAGGATGTCCGTGAGGACGTAGTTGAGGACGCCGTTCTCGCTATTCGTCATCCAGCCCCAGACCTGGACGGCGACGACGGGCGGCACCGCCCAGACGAGGACGAGCCCGGTCGTCAGCAGAAGCCGGACCCAGGTCGAGACCTTCACGATGAGCAGCGCGAAAGCCGTTCCGAGCACCATCGTCAGGCCCACATTCACGGCGGTGAATACGACCGTCCGTAGCAGCACGTGCCAGAAGAGCGGGTCATGGAGGACGGTGCGGAAGTTGTCGAGCCCGATGTACTCGCCCTGGTGCTGGACGAGCTCGAGCAGCCCGTACTTCTGGAACGACAGCTTGACGAGGTAGTAGATGGGGTAGCCGAGGATCGCCGCGAGGACGAGGACGATCGGCAGAAGCAACAGGTACGGGACCGACCCGCCGGCGATGCGCCGGCCGGTCAGCCGTCGCCGCCGCGACCCTGCGGTCACGGCGGCGACGGTGGTGAGCGCGGTGGGCTCGCTCCTGCTCAGGAGCGGTCTACGGCTCGTTGAGGGTTTGCGCGATGTTCTGGTCGGCCACGCGCGCAGCTTGCTTGACCGTGAGGTGACCGCTGAGCATCTGGGCGAGGAACGTCTTGAGGACGTTGCCCGTCTGAACGTCGATCCAGTGCTTTGCCTGCGGCACGAACCAGCTGCGCGCGGCAGCCCGCTCGTTCACGCTGTTGCCAAGCAGGTTGGTCGCGTTCGGGATGTTCCCCTTCCGCTCCAGCGCCTTCTCGTTGGCGGTGCTGGTGAAGTCGGCAATCCAGGCCCTGGCCTGAGCCTGGGCGTTGCTCTGGATCGGCACCGCGAGGTCAGAGCCGCCGAGAAAGCCGGGCATCGGCTTGCCCTTCGTGTGGCTCGGCATCACGAACTGTCCGACCACCTTCGCGTACTTCTTGCCGGTGCAGCACGTGTACCAGGCGGGGCCGTAGTTCGCGGCGGTCCGGCCCTGCGAGAAGACGGTGTACGGGAAGGGATTCGTCCCGTCGAGGTTCGCCGTCGACCGCGACTGTGTGGCGCGGAAGAACGCCTTGAGCCTCTTGAGCCCTGCGATCGACTTCTTCGATGCGAGCGTCCCCACCCACTTGCCGTGTGACTTGTGCGCGATCGAGCCGCCGTAGTCGAAGACGAAGCCGAGCCCGGTGAACCAGTCCTCGCCGCCAATGTAGAGAGGCGAGAAACCCTTGACGTGCTTCTGCATCTTCCCGACCTTGACGAGCTCTTTCTGGAACTGGGACAGGCTCTTCGGATCCTTCTTGAAGCCAGCCTTCCTGAACAGGTCCTTGCGGTACGTGATCACGCGTGAGCCGGCGTAGTACGGGACTCCGTAGAGCTTGCCGTCGTACGTCGAGGAAGCCTTCAGGCCCCCGAGCCACTTCGACGAGTTGTCGAACGACGACTTGTACGCGCCGAGGTTCGCGAACTCGCCGGCGGCCATGTACGCAGTCATGTCGGTGTTACCCATCTCGATCACGTCCGGCGTGTCGTTGCCGGCGATCGTGGCGTCGAACTTCTGCAGATGATCGTTCCACTGCTGGTACTGAATGTTGACGTTCCACCCCGGATGCGAGTTTTCGAACTGGTGGTTTGCGGCCGCGACGATCTCCGGCCAACCGTTCTGGGCATCGACCTGGAGCCAGACTGTAAGCGTGTGACCCGCTGCCCTACTGCTCTGGGCCGTCGTCGCAGCGACGACCGAGAGCGCGATCGCGGCGGCGACCACCGCGAGAACCCGGTATCTCATTCCCACTCTCCCTCGAGGCGTCGACGCGCGAGCGCGGCGTCCAGAACGTCCGTGGCCGAGAGACGTGCGACGTCCGGCGGTGCGTCGAGTGGTCTATACCAATCGGCCACGGCGGGAATCTCCCACACCAGACCACTCTTGTCAAGGTCCTGTGTCGGGGCGGTTACGAAGGCGTCAGCTCGGTGACGATCTGATAGCGATCGCCGCGGTAGATCGAGTGGACGAACTCGAGGGTTCGACCGGTCGCGTCGCGGCTGGTGCGCTCGAAGAGAAACGCGGGAGAGTGGAGCGGAACCTCGAGTGCAGCCGACTCCTCCTCGTTGGTCACCGTCGGCTCGATCGTCTGGGTTGCGGTGGCGATTTCGACCCCGTATCGCGCGCGCAGGAGTTCGTAGAACGACCCGTCGAGATCACGCGGTTCCACGCCTGGCACGACGCTGGCCGGTATGTGGAGCGTTTCGATGGCCATCGAGACGCCGTCTGCCAGCCGGAGCCGCTTCACGACTACGATCTCGTCTCCTGGAGACACGTTGAGGAAGCGGCCGAGGCGGGGTCCGGCGAGCTCGCGCGTAAGCGAAAGGGTCGTGCTGCTCGGGACCATCCCGCGGCGGCGCATGTCCTCGCTGAACGAGGTCATCGTCAGCTGCTGCGAGATCTTGGGCTGCTGAACGTATGTGCCGCTACCGCGGCGACGCACGAGGTAGCCCTCGCGCGCAAGGTCGTCGAGCGCGGCGCGGACGGTAAGGCGCGAGACCCCGAGGTCTGCGCTGAGCTGCCGCTCGGAGGGGATTGCGGTGCCCACGCCCAGACGCTCGATGAGCTCGAGCACCTGCTGCCGCGCCGCGCTCTGCTTGGTCATCTTGGCCGGAGATCCGATCGCCTCCATCGTGCAGGCGACTATAGAGGCACTTCACCAAGTGGTCAATGCCATTGCTTTCTTTCTCCGAATGCGGTATAGACTCCACGATCCTTCGCATGGCCGAAATCGTCCTCGACAACGTCAGCAAGGTCTTCTCCGGCGGAGTGGTCGCCGTCGACGGCGTCTCGCTCACCATCGACAGCGGCGAGTTCCTCGTCCTCGTGGGGCCGTCCGGGTGCGGAAAGTCGACGCTGCTGCGCATGATCGCCGGCCTCGAGGAGGCGACGGGTGGAACGATCTCGATCGGCGAGCAGGACGTGACCGAGTTGCCTCCGCGCGCCCGCGACATCGCGATGGTCTTCCAGAGCTACGCGCTCTACCCGCATATGACCGTGCGCCAGAATCTCGGCTACGGGCTGAAGGTGCGCAAGACGCCGAAGCGCGAAATCGCCGAGCGGGTCGAGCGAGCCGCCCAGCTCCTAGGGCTCGACCAGCTGCTCGACCGCAAGCCGGCCGCTCTCTCGGGCGGGCAGCGCCAGCGGGTTGCCATGGGACGCGCGATCGTGCGCGAGCCGAAAGCGTTCCTCATGGACGAGCCGCTCTCGAACCTCGACGCGAAGCTCCGCGTAAGCATGCGCGCCCAGCTGGCGGCCCTGCACAGCCGGCTGGCCACGACGACGATCTACGTCACGCACGACCAGATCGAGGCCATGACGCTCGGCCAGCGGGTGGCCGTCATGCGCAACGGGCGGATTCAGCAGGTCGACACGCCGCAGGAGCTCTACGCGCGGCCGACCAACCTCTTCGTCGCCGCCTTCATCGGCTCTCCGGCGATGAACCTCGTCGAGGCCGAGATCGCCGGCGGCCAGCTCCGCTTCGGCGACTACGCGATCCCGCTCGCCGGTGGGAGCAAGCCGCCAGATGGCCAGGTGATCGCAGGCCTCCGCCCGGAGGCATTCGAGGACGCCGCTTTCGCGGAGGCCGACCTGCCACGCGTGGACGTCAAGGTTGAAGTCGTTGAGGAGCTCGGCGCGGATACGCATGTGCTGTTCACGGTTGCGGCTCCGCGCGTCGAGGTGAGCGAGGCGCGCGATGCCTCCGGGGACGAGGATGCGACACTCACGGCCGTCGAGGGGTCGCTGTTCACGACGCGCGTCGACCCGGGAACCTCGGCCAGGCCGGGCGCTCCGCTCCGGCTGGCCGTCGACCCGTCGCGATTCCATTACTTCGATCGCGAGACCGGCCTCCGCGTCGAGCCCGCCCGCGAGCTCGCGACGGTCGCGACCTAGCCGAGCGCCGGAACGTGCTTGCCTGCCACCGGCGAGCCTGGCTCGACGCAGGCCGCCGAGCGCACGGCTTCGCCGTGCTCCCGCAACTCGGCGAATTCGGCCGGCAAGAGCTCGACGCGCCGGTCGCATTCGTCACCGCACTCACAGAGGAACTCTCCCGGCAGAGCGGGATCGGTCGACTCGAGCAACTCGTAGATCCGGTCGTTGACCTCGCGGAACAGGATCGATCGCCGGCGGCGGCTCACACCGAGAGCATGCTCCTCTGCGGCGCGCAGACAAAGCGGAAGGGCCAGGGGCTTACCGACGTTTTACGCCACTGGGCGCTGCCGTTGCGACGCCCTCGACGCGGCCGTTAGGGTCGCCAGAAAGGGAGGTAGGGAATGGAACTGACGATCGGCGACACCGCGCCGGACTTCGAGGCGCAGACGACCGAAGGCCCGATCCACTTCCACGAGTGGCTCGGCGACTCCTGGGGGGTGCTCTTCTCGCACCCGAAGGACTTCACGCCGGTGTGCACGACCGAGCTCGGCTACATGGCGAGCATCAAGCCGGAGTTCGACAAGCGCAACGTGAAGATCATCGGCCTCTCGGTCGACGCGGCCGAGGATCACACGAAGTGGGCTAAGGACATCGAGGAGACGCAAGGCACGGCGCCCAACTATCCGCTCGTCGGCGACCCGTATCTCACGGTCGCGAAGCTGTACGGCATGCTGCCCGCCGGTCTCGAGGGTGAGGCGCACGGGCGCACGCCGGCCGACAACCAGACGGTGCGGAACGTCTTCGTGATCGGCCCGGACAAGAAGATCAAGCTGATCCTCGTCTATCCGATGACGACCGGCCGCAACTTCGACGAGGTATTGCGTGTGATCGACTCGCTGCAGCTGACGGCGAGCCACAAGGTGTCCACTCCGGCGCAGTGGCAGCCCGGAGAAGACGTGATCATCGCCGGCTCCGTCTCGAACGACGAGGCGAAAGAGCTGTTCGGGGAGTGGGAGGAGCCGAAGCCGTACATCCGGATCGTCCCCGACCCGTCCAAGGTCCCCGCAGGCACCTGAGGCCGGAACTGAAGCGGTAGAGCCGGCGCCTCATCCGGCGCCGGCTCGGGCACGTACCCCGTCCGGGGGAGGCGCCGTGCCGCAAAGTGACCGATTTCCTGATGGTGTCTGCGGCTCCGCTTCCTCTTCGCGCGCGCGACGACGGCCATCTGACCCCGGACGAGGTCGGCCGCCGCTACCGCACGTTGATCGAGCAGCTCCCGCTCGTCGTCTATCTCGACGAGGTCGACTCGGTCAGCTCGAACATCTTCACGAGCAAGCAGATCGAGCCGATCCTCGGCTACGCCGTCGAGGAGTGGGCTGCGGATCCCGAGCTCTTCACACGGCTGCTCCATCCGGACGACCGCGAGCGCGTGCTAGCCGCGCACGTGCACACGCACGAGACCCACGAGCCGCTCAGTCTCGAGTACAGGCTCATCGCCCGCGACGGCCGGATCGTCCACCTCCGCGACGAGGGCGTGATCGTCATCGACGAGCACGGGAAGCCGCTCTACCTGCAGGGCTACCTCCTCGACATCACACGCGAGCGCGAGGCAGAGCAGCAGCTGCGTCAGCTGGCCCTCTACGACCCGCTGACCGGGCTGGCGAACCGCGCCTTCTTCCACGAGCGGCTCAAGCACGCGATCAAGCTCCGGCACGACGAGGGTCACGCGACCGGCCTCCTCTACATCGACCTCGACGACTTCAAGGCGATCAACGACCGCTGGGGACACGACCTCGGGGACGTGGTCTTGCGCGACATCGGCCAGCGCATCGAGCGCTCGGTCCGTCCCGGCGACACGGCCGCACGCCTCGGCGGAGACGAGTTCGCCGTCGTCCTGACTGAGCCCGTGACGCCGGACGACGCGGTCTCGGTCGCGGAGCGGCTGCTCGCCGAGATCGCCAAGCCGCTCGACAGCGGTTCGGGGCCTCTCTACACGAGCGCGAGCGTCGGCATCGCCTTCGGCAACGACGACGAGGCACTGCTCAGGGAGGCCGATATCGCCATGTACCGGGCGAAGAGCCACTCGGAGCTGGGCTACGCATTCTTCGACGCGCAGCTCGACCGCGTCGCCGTGGAGCGGTCGCAGCGGATCGCCGAGCTACGCGAAGGCGTCGGCCACGAGGAGTTCCGGCTCGACTACCAGGCGGTCGTCGACCTCGACCGCAACGAGATCACCGGCTACGAGGCCCTCGTCCGCTGGGAGCACCCGACGCTCGGCGAGCTCCCGCCGGGCGAGTTCATCCCGCTCGCCGAGGAGACCGGCCTCATCGTGGCGCTGGGCGAATGGGTGCTCCGGGAGGCGTGCACGGAGGCGACCAACCTTCACCGCCTGCACGGCCGGCCCGTGCACATGTCGGTGAACGTCTCGGCGCGCCAGCTGCACCATCCAGACTTCTTCCGCCACGTCAGCCGCGCGCTCGACTCGTCGGCGCTGATGCCGAACCTGCTCACCCTCGAGCTGACCGAGAGCACGCTGCTCGCATCCGACGAGCGCGTCGCGCGGACGTTGCAGAAGATCAAGGATCTCGGCGTCTTCCTCGCGCTCGACGACTTCGGCACGGGCTACGCGTCACTCTCGTACCTGAGGCAGTTCCCGATCGACGTCGTCAAGATCGACCGGAGCTTCACGGCGAATGCCGGCACCGAGAACGGCGCCCTCGTCCTCCTCAAGGGCATCATCGACCTCGGCCACGCGCTCGAGCTCAACCTCGTCGCGGAGGGGATCGAGACCCCCGAGCAGCACACGATCGTCCGCCGGCTCGGCTGCCACCAGGCGCAGGGCTTCTATTTCGGCCGGCCGTCGCACCCCGCTCAGCGCGACCTAGACTGCGAGCCTCCCGTCTAGAGCCTCAGCGGCCCTTGCCTTCGGCGTAGCGCTCGAGGCCGTCGTCGGGGATCGGCTCCCACTCGCACGCGTAATCGACGAACGTGTGCCACTGCGGCCGGATCCCGTGGCCCGGGTCGAAGAGTCCGAGCCGGACGCTCCCGACCTCTCCCGTCTCGGGGTACTTGCTCCAGAGCGCGCTACCGCAGGCCGAGCAGAAGCACTTCGGCCAGCCGTCCTCGGGCGCGTACTCCCGTACGAGCTCCTCGCCGGCGAGCAGGCGGAAGGAGCCGGGAGCAAGGCGCGCCTGCGCGGAAGCCGCGGTGCCGGTGCGACGCTGGCAGCGCGTGCAGTGGCAGTAGCCGGCGCCGAGCGGCTCCGCGGTGACCTCGAAGCGCACGCCTCCGCACATGCAGTGCCCGGTGTAGAGCGCGTCGCTCACTGCAGGAGCGGCGAGGGCGGGATTCGGGTCTCGCCGCTGACTACCTCGATCACCATCGCGACCTCGTCGTCGTAGCACCAACTCCACTCCTCACCCGGCTCGAGCGTGCGGATGATCGGATGCGACGTTTCGTGGTGATGGGCGGTGGCATGGCGGTTCGGCGAGCTGTCGCAGCAGCCGACGTGGCCGCACGTGAGGCAAATCCGGAGGTGAAGCCACTTCCCGCCGCTGCGGAGACAGTCCTCGCAGCCGTCCACCTCGGCCGGGAGCTGGCGCACCGCGACCTCGTCGAGATGCGTGCATGCGGCGGGGCTCATCGCGCTGCCACCGGTTGTGCCTCGAGGTGCTTGTGCACGAACTGCACGGCCATCGAACCCTCGCCGACGGCGGCCGCGCAGCGCTTCGTAGAGCCCGAGCGAACGTCGCCGGCGGCGAAGACCCCGGGCACGCTCGTCTCGAGCAGGTTCGCTGCTCCGGCGGCGTCACCGGTGAGGAGAAAGCCGTCCGCGTGGCGTGCGATCTCGTCGCCGAGCCACTCGGTGCAGGGGCGGGCGCCGAGGAAGAGGAAGAGGAATGAGAACGGCTGGCGCGTGCCGTCGGTGAGCGTGACCGCCTCGAGTCGCCCGTCGCTGCCGTGGAGCTCGGCGATCTCGCTGCGGTCGCGAACGACGACGCCCCTCAGCTCGAGCTCCTTGATCAGGTAGTCCGACATCGTCTCGCGCAGATCGGCACGCCGGTGCAGCAGTGTGACGAGCGCGCCTCCGCATGCCAGCCACACGGCGGCCTGGCCCGCGGAGTTGCCGCCGCCGACCACCGCAACCCGCGCGGCACCGCAGAGCTGAGCCTCGGGCGGGCCGGCGGCGTAGAAAACACTCGTGCCCTCGTACTCGGAGAGGCCGGCGAGCGGAAGTCGCCGGTACTCCGCGCCGGTCGCGAGCACGATCGCCCTCGCGGCGATCTGATGCCCCTCCTGGAGCTGCACCACGTGGCGACCGTCGCCGGGCTCGATGCCGACCGCACGATACGGACTCGCCGGGCGTGCTCCGAATTTTCGCGCCTGAGAGACGGCACGGCTGGTGAGCTCGGCGCCGCTGATCCCGGCCGGGAAGCCGAGGTAGTTCTCGATTCGGGTGGACGACCCCGCCTGTCCGCCGAGTGCTGTGCTCTCGACCACGAGGGTGTCGAGGCCCTCGGAGGCGCCGTACACGGACGCAGCTAGCCCCGCGGGCCCCGCTCCGACCACGAGCAGGTCGACCTCCTCCCGGGGCTCCAGCTCGCGTCCGATCCCGAGCGCGCGGAGGACGTCTCCGCTCGAGGGCTGCTTCAGCTCGGCGCCGCCCGGAATCCTCACGAGCGGCGGGTCTTCGCCGGCAGGCATCTCGTGGTGCCAGGTGGACGGGAGCCGGTTCGCCCGGGCGAAGTCGACCAGGCGAATCGTCGCCTCCGACGAACGCGGGCCGAAAATCTCGATTCCGATCCCGTCCACGCGCTGCAGGGCGGCACGGCGCGACATGAAGGTTGTCAGCACGAGATCGCTGAGGGGGCCGTCCTCGAACAGCACGTCCCGCAGCGAGTCGCGGTCGACCGCGATGTAGCGCAACGGCTCGGTGACCACTGCTGTGAGGAAGACCGACTGACCCGACAGGAGGTTCAGCTCACCGAGGAAGCTCGACGCGCCGTGCCGGACGATCTCGTTGTCCGAGGCATCGACGATCGCCACTTCGCCTTCCTCGATCGCGATGAAGGGGTACGTCGCGTCGCCGACCCGGAACAGCACGTCGCCGACGCGCGCCGTACGCCGCTCCCCCAGCGCCGCCAGCTGCTCCAGCTGGGATGCCGAGAGGACAGGGCTGGACCGCCGGGCCATGCGGGCGAGCCTAGCCGCGCGTCGGCGGGCTGCGTCGGCGGCGGCCCGGCATGCAGAATCGCCGTTTATCGTTGACGACTACCATGACGCCGCGTCTCGTCGGGATCAACCACGTCGCGCTCCAGGTCGACGACATCGAGGAGTCCGTCGCGTTCTACACCGACCTCTTCCGGCCGAGTGACGTGAGCCGGATCCCTGGCGCGGCGTTTCTCCGGATGGGCGATCAGTTCCTCGCCCTGTTCGAGCGTGGGCCCCGTACCGAGGAGCCGCACTTCGGGCTCGTCGTCGACGACAAGGAGGAGGCACGCCGCGCGTTCGAGGAAGCCGGCGTCGAGATCCTGCCGGGCCGCTTCTTCGACATCCGGGACCCGAGCGGCAATCGCCTCCAGATCGTGCAGTACGACGAGATCCAGTTCACGAAGACGGATCGCATCCTCGCCGGGATGGGGCTCGAGCTCGGCAAGTCCGAGCAGGCGCTCGACGAGCTCCGCGCAGCCGACCTCGCCGACTAGCCGACGAGCTCGGCGAGCTGCTGCCGCGTCCGCTTGGACTCCCGCTCGAGGCCCGGCGCGTGTGCGCCTGCGGCCTCGAGCAGAAGTTGCTGCCGACGCTGGGCGTCGATCTCGCGGAGCAGGTCGTCGACTCGCTGCCGGCGCGTCCCGCGGTCGTCCCGTACGCTCATGCCGCCTCCTTCAGCTCGACGGCCGCCTCGGCCTGCTCGACGCGCTCGCGCGCGGGGCGGAGGAAGACTGCGGCGACCACGAACGCGGCGACGAGCAGGCCGCCGAGGACGACGAAGGAGGTCTGGAAGCCGCTGACCGCGGCGGGTGCGCTCGCGACCGAGACGGAGTGAGCGTGGGCGTAACTCGACGCCGCGCTCGCCGCGATCGTGCTGATCGCCGCGAGGCCGATCGCGCCTCCGATCTGCCGGCTCGTGTTCACGAGCCCGGAGGCGACGCCGGCGTCGTCCCGCTCTACACCGGCCAGGCTCGCGATCGTGACCGGCACGAATGCGAAGCCGAGCCCCGTTCCGCCGAGCACGAAGGCCGGGAAGAGGTCCCAGAAGTAGCGGCCGTCCACAGGCACCTGCGTGAGCAGCCCGACCGAGACCGTGGCGAGCGCGAGGCCGATCATGAGCGTCGCCCGGACGCCGACCCGCCCCACCACCGCCTGAGCGAGGTTCGAGGCGACGACGACGGCTAGCGCGAAGGCGACGAAGGCGACGCCGCTCTCCACGGCCGAGTAGTCGAGGACGTCCTGCACGTAGAGCGTGAGGACGAAGAACTCCGAGAAGGTGACGGCTCCGACCAGCGCCATAGTGGCGTTCGCAGCCGACAAGGCACGAAGGCGGAAGATCCGCAGCGGCAGGAGCGGAGAGCGCGACCGCGACTCGATTGCGAGGAATGCGGCGATCAGCGCAGCGGAGCCGGCGAGGAACCCGAGCGTGACCGGCGAGCTCCAGCCGTCGCTCGCAGCCCGCGTCAGCCCGTAGACGAGCAGCATCAGCCCGCCGGTGACCGATGCGGCGCCGGCCACGTCGAAGTGGCGGTGCGGCAGCTCGGCGCGGCTGTCGCGCAGCAGGAACGGCGTGAGCGCGATCGCGGCGAGTCCCACCGGGACGTTGACGAAGAAGATCCACGACCAGCCGAGATACGACGTGATCAGCCCGCCGAGCAGGACGCCCGCGGCCGCGCCGCTGCCCGAGGCGGCACCGTAGATCCCGAGGGCACGGTTGCGTTCGCGCCCCTCGGCGAAGGTCGTCATCAGGAGCGAGAGCGCAGCCGGAGCGAGCAGCGCGCCTCCCAGCCCCTGCAGGGCGCGGAAGCCGACGAGCGAGCCCGACGACCAGGCGAGTCCGCAGAGCAGGGAGCTCGCGGCGAAGAGCGCAAGACCCGCCACGAACATACGCCGCCGGCCGAGCAGGTCGGCGAGCCGGCCGCCGAGCAGCAGCGTCCCACCGAAGAGAATGGCGTAGGCGGTGATCACCCATTGCAGTCCCGTGTCCGAGAAGCCGAGGTCGGACTCGATCGAGGGGAGAGCGACATTGACGATCGCAACGTCGAGGATCACCATGAACTGCGCGGTGACGATGAGCGCGAGTGCGCTCCAGCGCCGCCGGGAAGAAACGGGATGAATCGTGGGAAGCAAGTGATTCCTCCAATCGTTGGTATTACCAATTATACACGGGAGGAACGCTTGGTCACGCTACACTATTCCGGGAAATGGGGATCGAGATGAAGTCCGCTACGAAGACCCAGACACTGCCTCGGGAGCTGGTGGCTTCCAGCCTCTTCCTGCTCAAGCGGCTCGGCTTCGCCGCCAAGAGCCGCTCCATGGACGAGTACGAGCGCCTTGGTCTCAACCCGTACCACCACGCGATCCTCGCCCTGCTCGAGGGGAGCGCGCCCGAGACCCAGGCGGAGATCGCCGACGCCCTCGGCTACGACCGCGGGACGCTGGTCGGTCTGCTCGACGAGCTCGAGGAGCAGAGCTTGGTCGAGCGTAAGCGCGATCCCGACGATCGCCGCCGCCACCTCGTCCGCATCACGTCCGACGGCAAGCGCACGCTCGGCAAGCTCCGCTCGCTCGCTCGGCGCCTCGAGGACGAGTTCCTCGCGCCACTCGACGCCGAGCAGCGCGAGCAGCTGCACGCGCTCCTGCTCGTGCTCGCCGCGCGACACGAGCCGCGCTGCGCTCCTCCGTCGGTGAACGGCTAGCGCAATGCGCGGATCCGCGCCCTCGCCGTCGTCTCCAGCCCGCTGAGCGGCTGACAGATGACGCAGTGATAGACGCGAGCGGTGCCGTCCTCGCTGCCGGTGAGGATCCAGTTGCCCGTCGGGCTGAAGCTCGCGCTCGTGAGCTTCGGGGTGGTGTGACCAACGAGGTAAGACAGGAGCTGGCCCGTACGCGCGTTCCAGAGACCAGCCGTGTAATAGCTGGCGGTGACGATCCAATGACCGTCGGGGCTGTAGCTGCCAGTGAGAACCGGCAGAGAGTGACCGACCAGTTTGCGGACGAGGTGTCCGCTGCGGACGTTCCAGATGCGTCCCGTGTTGTCGTCGCTGACCGTGACCAGGTGCAGGCCGTTCGGTGAGAACTCCGCGTCGGTGACGAGCGAGCCGTGGCCCGTCAGCGTGTGGAGATGCCTTCCGGTCGAGGCGTCCCACAACTCCGCGACCGTCCCCTTCGTTGTCGCCACACCGAGGCCGCCCGGCGAGAGAACGGCGTGCCGAGCGGCGGCGTGGATCGTGCTCACGAGCGTTCCCGCGTCGGTATAGACCCTAAGCGAGTCTCGCAGGCGGACCAGGAACCGCCCACCTCCGGTAGAGAGCCCAAGGACGCGGCTGCCGACCTGAGCGGTAGTTCCACTCCGTCCGTAGCCGCGCACGAAGCCGTCCTTCGAGCCCACCAAGAGTGTCCCATCACTGGTGAAGGCGAGCGCGGTGGCGTGACCGACGGTAGGTACACCGTTGCCGTTCCAGCCCGTTGCGACATTGCCACGTTGATCCAGGAAAGCGACGCGACTCGACCTGGTCACGACGGCGGTGATCGGCGCCGGAAGCTTCAGTGACCTCACCGGGCGACCGGACCTGGTGAGCAGCCGTGCTTCGTGGCCGGCGAAGCTGACGAGACGGTTCCCGGCCCAGACTGCCTGCACCGGCACCGCCGGCTCGCGTGTGTCGACCGGGATGAGCCAGCCCTCCGGCACTGCTGCCCAGAGCCTCGCGCTCCCGTCCGTCGAGCCGGTCGCGATGGTTTCTCCGCCCGGGTCGAAGTCAATGCTCGTGACGGCGTCTTTGTGGCCGGCGAGAGACGCGATCACGCGGCCGTCCTTGCTGTAGTAGATCGTCCCTAGCTCGTTGGCTGAGGCGGTGGCGACCTCGGTTCCGTCCGGGCTGAAGGCGGCGGCGTTGATGGCGCCCGCGGCACCGGGGCCACCGACGAGAAACAGCAGTCTCTGGCCGGTGCCAACGTCCCAGACGTACGCGGCGCCGTCCTGGCTCGAGGTCACGAGCGAGCGTCCGTCGGATGAGAAGCGCTCGGCGAGAACGTAGCCCCTGTGTTGCAGGACGTAACGTTGCCGGCCGGTACGGGCATTCCAGATGTTCGCGTTGTGGTCATAGCTGCCACTGGCGAGGAGCCGTCCGTTGGGGCTGAATGCGAAAGAATGGATGCCAGGCTCGGGCAGGTGCCTGATCACGCGGCCGGTGCGCGCACTGCGGATCGACGCCGTCGTCGTCTTGCCGAACCGGGTGGCGACGGCGAAGACCTGTCCCGTCGGGTCGAGAGCGCTCGCGACAACGGCACTCGGGAAACCGACCGTCTTGACCCGCCCCGTCTCGAGGTCGACAAGGCGGACATGGGTTCCGCTGGCGGCGAGCAGCGTCCTTTGGTCGAAGGAGAGGGCCGTCACCGGCGACGGCGTGTCGATCGTGTGCACGAGCTTGAGTGGGCTGGCCTGCCAAACGGCGACGGCGCCGTGGGAGCTACCGGTGGCGAAGAAGCGGCCGTCGGGGCTCCAAACGGCCAGCGCAAGTGCGGGAACGTGGTGCGACCTGAGCCGCCGACCGGCCGTGTCGTAAATCCCAAGCTCGCCGTCGCTGCTCGCCACGAGCAGCAAGCGTCCTTTCGGCTGGAACGAGGCGGCGACGATATTCCCGCGGACCCGGATGATCTTCTCCTCGCGCATCGCGCCGAGGCTGGAGCGGAGGACGTCGGCGGTCTGGCGTCCGGGGGAGAGCTCCGCCGCGAGCAACGCGAGCTGGACGCTGACCTGCGGATTCGTCGGGATGTCCGCGAGCGCGTGCCCGGCCAGCGCGCCCCCGTGAGCATGCCGCGCCTGCGTCCGCGCGTCGCTCCGTTGGAGCAGTGCGAAGACCGCGACACCGGCGACGATCGCGAGGGCGACGAGGCTTGCTCCGATGACCGCGTAGAGCCGGTGCCGCTGCTGCCGGGCGCGCATCCGCTCGCGCCGCAGCTGGTGCTCGGCCTGCCAGGCGAGGATCGGAGGGCCGAGGACGTCGTGGAAGATCTCGTAGCGGGTCGGCGCGCCCTGCATCCCGTTGACGCCACGCACGATTCGCTCGCGGCCGAGCCGCTCGAGCAGGTGCCGCAGCTCGGCGTCCTCGACGTGGGCGTACTCGGCCAGATCGGACGGCTCGTGCGAGACCTTTCGCCCAGACGGGGTGACGAGCTGGCGCACGACGCGCGCAGCCGCCTCCTGCTCGGCGAGCGGCAGCCCGTCGAGCGCACCCCGGACGTGCTCGCGCACCACGGCGCGCGCCCCGCCGATCGCGCGGAACGTCGAGAGCCGCAGCTCGCGCGAGCCCTCCTCCCCCTCGCGCTCCCACAGACGCTCGAGGACGAGCTGGAGGTACGGCGCCTCGACGCCGGCTTCGGTCGACGCCTCGTCCAGCACCGCCTCCACGAGGGCGTTTTCAGCCGTGAACTGCTCTCCGGCAAGCTCGCTGTACCGCACGAGCGGGCCGAGGATCGCCGCTCGGCCGGCCTCGCGGTCGAGCCGGTCGAGGCGCAGCAGGTTCGAGAACAGCTCGGGGATCCGGCCCGCGAAGTCGTCGAGCTCGGCCAGCGCGTCATCGCGTAGCGCGAGCAGTACATTGACGCGCAGCCCGGGCCGCCGGAGCAACTCCGGCAGCGCCGTGCTCAGAGGTCCCTCGAGACCGTGGTAGAGCATGTACTCCTCGAAGTTGTCGAGCAGCAGGTGAAGCTCTCCGCTCTGCTGCGCCGCCGCGGCGACCGTGTCCACGAGGCCGGCCGTCGCGCCGAGCCCGCCGCCCTCGGCGTCCACCGAAGCGCTCAGCCGCGCAGCGGGATCCTCCGCCCACGCGTCGTGCACGACGACCGGCGCTCCGCTCAGCTCGCGCAACCTCCGCGCGACGCCCGCGCCGAGCAGCGAGCTCTTGCCGACGCCGCTCGGCCCGTAGAGCACCGTCAGCCGGTTCGCGAGCACGTTCGCCGCGACCGCCGCAATCTCGCGCTCGCGGCCGAAGAAGAGGAGGGCGTCGAGCTCCGAGTCCTCGAACGAGGCGAGGCCCTTGTACGGGCTCTCCGGGAGACCGGTCACGACGCCTTCTCCAGGGCGCGCTCGAGCTCCGCGACGTAGGCAGCCGGCGCCATCTCGACGACCTCGACGTCGCGGCGCCGCCAGAACTCCCGCTCGAGCGGTTGCGGCCCGGAGTGCACCGACCAGGAGCGATACGGCAGCGGCTCGTCGCCCCAGAAGCGATCGAGGACCACGCGCAGCGTCCAGGTCGAGAGCGTGTAGCCGAGCAGCAGCAGATGCGTGCGGCGCAGGCGCGCGGCGAGCGAGACGGGCAGCCGGCGCGCGACGTCGCCGTAGTGGATGAAGTCGTCCTCGGTCACGGCGAAGCTCTCCCAGGCACGCTCGGTCGAGCGGTCGATGCGGCCCTGCAGATGGAGGAGCACCGTGCGCTCGTCGAGCGCGAGCTCGCCGGTATAGGCGTTCGGCCGCTCGATCACGTTCGCCACTCCGGTCGGCGCGATGTGGCAAAAGCTGCCGCGCATCTGGCCGGCCGCGAGGTAGCAGACCGTCTCGTAGGGCTCCTCGACCTCCTCGAGCGCACGCTCCAGCGCGAGCTCGTAGCCGGTCGTGACGAGCAACGGCTGCGCCGTCTCGCGCTCGCGCAACAGCCTCGGGAGCCGGGCCAGAAACCGGTGGACGGCGGTCGGCTCGCCGTCTCCCTCCACCAGCGTGTGGAGCGTGTCGTAGAGCGGACCGGCGCCGTTGAGGACGGCGACCGCCTGGGAGACCCGGGCGAGCTCGGGCGTGACCGTCTCTACGCCGAAGCGGCGCGCGAGCTCCGAGGCGAGCGGCTCCGAATCGGAGCCCACCACGACCGTCACCTTGCCGGCAAGCAGCGCCGCTGCCACCTCCTCGAAGTGCTCCACCTCCGGGATCGCGCCGCGGTCGACCGCCAACGTCTCCTGGCGGAGGATCGAGGCGTGCACGCCTCGCAGAAGCGGGCTCGGCTCCAGACCGAGCTCCTCGACGAGCAGCTCGCGGCCCTCGCGGTACGAGTCGAGCGCCTGCGCCTGACGGCCGGAGCGATAGAGCGCGAGCATGAGCTGGGCCCGCAGCCGCTCGCGCAGCGGATGCGTGCGGACGAGCGCCTCGAGCTCGTCGACGACCTCCGCGTGCGCGCCGATCGCAAGCTTCGCCTCGGCCCGCTCCTCCACCAGCGTGAGCTGGAACTCCTCGAGCCGTGCGACCTCCTCCCGCGCGAACGCCTCGTAGCGGAACTCGGCCAGCGGCTCGCCGCGCCACAGCGCGAGCGCGTCGTCGAGCAGCGCCGCACGCCGCATTGGCTCGCTCGCCCGCGCCGCGTCCACCAGGCTCCGGACGCGGGCGAGGTCCAGCTGCTCCGGGCCGAGCCGCACGAGGTAGCCAGGAGTGCGCGTCTCGATGACCTCCGGGCCGAGCGCCTTCCTCAGCTGCGCGACGAAGTTCTGCAGCGACGCCACGGCCGTCGCGGGCGGGTTCCCCTCCCACAACGCCTCGAGCAGGCGGTCGAGCGAGACGACCCGTCCGGCTTCGAGCAGGAGCATGGCGAGCAGCGCCCGCTGCTTCGGCCCACCGAGCGGGATCGGCTCGCCGTCTGCACGAGCCTCGAGTGGGCCGAGAATGGCGAATTCGACCACTGCGCGAAGGTTGTAGCACCCTCGTAGGAGGCCCTCCTAGCGGCCGTTAGGCGGCCGTTAGAGCCCGGTTGGCGCCGCGGCCGACGGTGGCGCCGTGAACATCGCGCCCCAACGTCTCCGTCCAGCAGCGAACCTCGCTTCGGGAGTGGCGGTCGTGGCCGCAGCCGCGCTCGTCTTCAGCGTGGTGCTCGGGTCGGGCCGTGCCGGCACATCTCCCCTGCTCGCCGGCTTCGAAGCGCGCAGCTACGCGCCCGGCCAGGTAGCGGTGTTGAACATCCGTGGCGGCGACACGAACCGCGCCACGCTCCAGATCTTTCGGGCCGGCGCCTCCGGAACGCCGGGCCCCGCAGCCGCGCCGGGCTGGGACAAGCCCACCTTCGGGAAGCCGGTGACGGCGCCGCTGGTCGTGCGTCGCCCGTCCGGAGGCCGCTGGCTCGTCCACATCCGCCTCGGCTCGACCTGGGCGAGCGGCGACTACGTCGCGCGCCTCAGCTGCGGCGAGCGCACCGACTACGCGCCGTTCGTCCTCCGTCCGAGCCGGCTCGGAGCGTCGCCTGTGCTGGTGGTGGAGCCGACGAACACGTGGCACGCATACGACGTCGTGGACGGAGACAGCTGGTATCTCGATCCGTCCGTTCACGTCATCGACCTGACCCATCCCTTCGCGAGCTCCCGGGTGAGCGGAGCCCGCGTCCCAGCGGGGTTGCCCGAGCAGTTCTCGCGCTTCGACCTGGGCTTCCTCCGCTGGTACTGGCACAGCGGCTACCGGGCGGACTTCGTCTCCGACGACGACCTGGAGCGCATCGCGAGCGCCCGGCAGCTGAGCCGCTACCGGCTGATCGTCTTTGCCGGCCACGAGGAGTACGTCACGTCCCACACCTACGACGTGATCACCCGCTACCGCAACGCGGGCGGCAATCTTGCGTTCCTGTCGGCCAACAACTTCTTCTACCGGGTCCGGGTCTCGGGCGACACGATGACCGGACGCACGCGGTGGCGCGACCTCGGGCGTCCCGAGGCCGGGCTCGTGGGCGCGCAGTACGCCGGCTGGGACGAGGGCAAGTACCCGAACAGGCCGTACCGCATCGTGAACACCGCAGCCGCGCCGTGGTTGTTCGAGGGCACGGGCCTCCACGACGGCAGCCGCGTCGGCAACTACGGGATCGAGGTCGACGAGCCGAACGCGGCCTCGCCTCCGCACACGCACGTGCTCGCCGAGATCCCGAACGAGCTCGGGCCCGGCAAGCCGGCCGAGATGACGATCTACACGCGCGGCCGCTCGACGGTGTTCGACGCCGGCGCGATCAACTTCGGCGCGAGCGCGCACTGGCCGGCACTGTCACGATTCGTCTCCAACCTCTGGAGCCACCTCAGCGCAGACAGCAGCGATACCTAGGACCATCGCGGCGGTCGGGCTGATCACGGCGGCCGCGGCTCTCGTCTCGTGCGGGAGCAGCCGGCCACGGCCGGGTACGACGACGGTCGCGCCGCCGACCACGATCCCGACCACCACCGCCCCAGCGCCGAAGCCGCCGTCGACCGCCGCCCTGCCCTGGCCGACGTACGGCGCCGACAACGCTCGCCTGCGGGCGGTCGCGGCGCCAGGTGTCCGCCCGCCGTTCCGGCGCGTCTGGACGTTCCACGGGCAGCACCTGCTCGAGTTCCCGCCCGTCGTCGGCTACGGCAGCGTGTTCGAGGAGGCCTTCGACGGACGCCTGTACGCGATCGATCGGGCAACAGGCAGGGTCCGCTGGCGCTACGACTCCCACCGTTGCGGCTGGTCGTCGCCGGCGGTGGCCGACCAACTCCTCTTCGCCGCCTTCATCGGCAACCACGAGTGCCACTCGACGCTGGTCGGGGGCGAGCTCGTGGCCTTCTCTCCCGAGACCGGCCGCATTAGCTGGCGGCGGACGATCGGCCCCTCGGAGTCGTCGCCGCTCGTCGCCGGCGGCACCCTCTACGTCGCCGACCAGAACGGCTACGTCTACGCCTTCGCCGCCCGTACCGGGCGCCTGCGCTGGCGCTTCGCCACCGGCGCGCCGATCAAGGCCTCGCCCTCACTCGCCTACGGGCGGATCTACATCGGCAATTACGCCGGCGAGATGCTCGCGCTCGACGCGGGCACCGGCCGCCTCGCGTGGCGCAGCTCGGGCCACGGCAACTTCTACTCCACGGCCTCCGTCCACGCCGGGCGCGTGTACGTCGGCTCGCTCGACGGCCGCGTTCATGCGTTCTCGGCCCGGGACGGGAGTGAGCTGTGGAGCTTCGGAACGGGCAGCTACGTCTACGCCTCGCCCGCCGTCTGGCACGGCCTCGTCCTCGTCGGCTCGTACGACCACACCTTCTACGCGCTCGGGGAATCCACCGGCGCGGAGCGCTGGACGTTCCGGGCCGGCGCCGCGATCTCGGGAGCTGCCTCGGTCGTCGACGGCATCGTCTACTTCTCGAGCTTCGACCACCGGACGTACGCCCTGCGCGGCGCGAGCGGCAGCCTCCTCGAGCAATGGCCGGACGGCGAGTACTCGCCCGCCGTGGCCGGTGACGGGCAGCTCTACCTCGTCGGACTCGGCCGGATCTACGCCCTCGTGCCCCGGGCCAGGCAGGACTAGAGTCGAACGACGTGCGGATCTGCTCGTTCTTGCCCAGCGCGACCGAGATCGTCTGCGAGCTGGGGCTCGCCGATTCCCTCGTCGGCGTCTCGGAGGAGTGCCGCTGGCCGCCGTCCGTGATCGGCACGCCCGTCGTGACCGCAGCGCGGATCGACCCGTCGTCGCTGTCGAGCCTCGAGATCGACGAGGCCGTCCGGAGCTCGCTGCGGGACGGCCGCTCGCTGTACACCGTCGACGCGGAGCTGATCGATGCGCTCGAACCCGATCTGATCGTCACGCAGGATCTCTGCGCCGTCTGTGCCGTGTCGAGCGGCGAGCTCGCGTCTGCGTGTCCCGTCGGAGCCGAGGTGGTCTCGCTCGATCCGCGGACGTTCGGCGAAGTGGTCGACTCGGTTCGGCTCCTCGCCCGGCGGCTCGGGGTTGTCGCACGCGGCGAGGAGATCGCGACCCGCATGGTGGAGACGATCGAGCAGGTCGCGTCGACGGTGCGCGGGTTGCCCCGGCCGCGAGTCTTCTTCGCCGAGTGGCTCGAGCCGCCGTTCTGCCCCGGGCACTGGCTGCCGGAGATGATCGAGCTGGCCGGCGGTGTGAGCGTGCTGGGGAGGGCGGGCGAGCCGTCGCACCAGACGAGCTGGGAGGCGGTGCTCGCGCTTGAGCCCGAGCTCGTCGTCGTGGGGCCCTGCGGGTTCGGCGTGGAGGAAGCGGCGGCGCGCGCCGAAGGGATCGCCTGGCCCTGCAGGGCGGTGGCGGTCGACGGCGACGGCTACTACTCGCGGCCCGCGCCGCGGCTCGCCGAGGGGATACGACAGCTCGCCCACCTCTTCCATCCGGACACCGTCGCCGATCCAGGGCTCCCTGCGATCCAGCTCGTGTCCGAGCTCAGGCCGGTGCGGTGACGCGGTCGGCCACGGGAAGCTCGAACGTGAACGCCGCTCCTTTGCCGGGGTCGGAATCGACCCAGATCCGGCCGTTCATCGAGCGGACGAGCTCGCGACAGATGTAGAGGCCGAGACCGCTTCCCCCGATGCCCCGCCGGTGGTCCGGATCCAGCCGATAGAACTTCTCGAAGATCCGCTTCTGCTCGCCGAGCGGGATGCCCAGGCCCTCGTCGCGAACCGTGAAGCGCGCGTACTCGCCGTCGGCCTCGAATCCGAGCACGATCCGGCCACCCTGAGGCGAGTACTTGATCGCGTTGTCGACGAGATTGGCCAGCACCTGGCGGGTGCGCTCGGCGTCGCCTTCGACTCTCGGTAGCACCGCCGGGATCGACACGTCGATGGTGGTCTCGTCTCCCACTCGGAGACGTGCCGCCGCGGCCGCCGTCCAGAGGAGCTCCTCCGGGTCGAACGGCTTGGTGACGACGCGGAGAGAACCGCTGTCGAGCTGCCCCGCCAGCAGGATCTCCTCGGTCAGGGCGGCAAGCCGCTTCGACTGGACGGCGATCATGTCGAGCAGGTCGCGCCGGGTCTGCTCGTGCAGCTCGTCCTGTCGCTCGAACAGGGTCATCGCGGCACCATGCAGCGAGGCGAGCGGCGTGCGCAGCTCGTGCGAGATCGTGGCGACGAACTGGGCGCGAAGCTCCTCGAGCCGCCGATCGCGAGTGACGTCGCGGAACGCGTACACGATGCCGTCGCCGAGGCTGACGCCGACGATCGAGAGCCAGATCTCCCGCCCCTCGATCTCGAGCGGCACGGTCTCCGCGCTCCACGCATCGTCCGCGTCGCCCGGACGGCGGGCCACCGGAACCCGGGCGGCGATCGCCGGCCAGCCCGGGATCGTCTCCTCGGCCGGGTGGTTGCAGATCGCGTCCGAGCGCAGTCCGGTGATCGCCTCGGCCGCCGGGTTCCACAGCCGGATCACACCGTCGCGGTCGACGTGGAGCACACCGTCGCCCACGTGCGCGAGCACACGCTCCGCACGCTCACGCTCCTGCTTCGAGACGCGCGTCCGCGCGATCGACGGCGAGACGGAGTACGCGAGGGCGAGCAGCGCCGCGATCACGCCGAAGCCGAGTCCCATCGCGCGCCAGCGCGCCGAGTCCGCTTTCGCGTCGATGTACGAGCTGCGCTCCAGGGCGGCGAGCTGGATCCCGTGCGCGCCGGTGCCGAGATGCATGGCAACCGCCCGATAGCCAAGGCCGGCCGCTCGGATGTCCCTCGGCCCGGAACCCACCGGCCCGGACTCGATCGGCAGCGTGCGCCCCTCGCCCACGAGGCTGCCCCCGCGCACGAGCGCGAGTTGCTGATGACCGTCCAAATCGGCGTTCTGCGTCAGCCACTCGAGGAATTGAGGGTCGAGAGGGAGGAAGACGACGACCCGGCCGGTTGTGTGCGCCCTCGAGAAGAAGTCGACCTTTACCGACCGGACCACGGCAGCCCCGGTTGGACGATCGGCTGGACCGGACACCTGGCCGTCCGGATGATCGGCGTCCACCTTGATCTTCCAATAGAGGACGTGACGGTCGCCGTGGAGGAGCCTTCGTTGCACGGCCCGGTCGTTCGCGAATCCGCCGGCGGCGTCGTCGACGTTCGAGAGAGCGCGCCCGTAGGCGCGGCGGGCGGAGTTGAGGCTGTCGGTGAGCCGCGCGTCGGCGTTGTTTCGCTCGCGCTGCGCCGCATAGTTGCCGAGGCCCCAGGCGGCAACGGCGAGTGGGGCCGCCAGCAGGAGGAGCGCGGCGGTCAGGCCGACCCTGGCGGGCCGGATGCTCAGTCCCCGCCTGTGTGGGACGGGGGCACCGGTGAGGGCTGCTTGCGGCTTCATTCCTGGCGCGCCACCCCAACGGCCGCAACGAAGGGGCGATCCCGACTTGGGCCAACCGTAGCGC
>JBKPLL010000020.1:0-10818 GCA_046731605.1 Actinomycetota bacterium
CGGTCTGTTTTCTGTGCCACTTTCCGTCGGCTTTCGCCGCCTCTCTAGCGAGAGCGTCCTGCCCTGTGGTGTCCGGACTTTCCTCGACGCCCGAAGGCGCCGCGGTCACCCGGCCTGCAAGCCGGATTGTACCCCGGTTCCCGCGCCCTCGACTCGCCCGTGCAGGCGCATCGAGCACTCGGGACAGCGGACGAGCGCACCCTCGTGGAGGACGAACTCGCCGCAGACGGGGCACTCGAGGGACGCCCCGCGCAGCACCGCGAGGAGCTCCTGCTCGAGCGTCCGGTGGAGCGGCGTCGCGTTCAAAGTTCCCGGAACACCCCCACGACCTTGCCGAGGATCTGCACGTGCGGCGCGTAGATCGGCTCGAGTGCCGAGTTCTCGGGCTGCAGGCGGATGCGGCCGCTCTCGCGGAAGAACCGCTTCACCGTCGCCTCGTCGGCGGCCTCGTCCTCACCGGCCAGCGCGACCACGATCTCGCCGTCCCGCGCGTCCTGGGCACGACGCACGACGACGACGTCGCCGTCGAGGATGCCGGCCTCGATCATCGAGTCGCCCTTCACCCGCAGCAGGAAGTCTCCGCGCAGGCTCTCGGGCACCGCGATCTGGTCCTCGACGTTTTCGTCCGCCAGCAGCGGCCCGCCGGCGGCGATCTGCCCGAGCAGCGGCAGCTTCGGCAGCTCTGCGGCGAGAGGCTCCGAGCTCTTCTCCCGGCCGACCAGCTCGAGCGCCCGGGGCTTGGTGGGGTCGCGGCGCAGCAGCCCCGCCCGCTCGAGGTTCGCGAGGTGCGCGTGGACGGTGGAGGGCGATGCAAGGCCGACTGCCTCGCCGATTTCCCGCACCGTCGGCGGGTAACCGTGCCGGTCGACGTACTCGACGAGGAAGCTCCAGATCTCGCGTTGCCGCCCGGTCAACTCGGCTGTCGTCTGCATCTCACGCTCCACAGGTCGGGGACAGAGCCGAACAAGTGTTCGGCAGGAGCGTACGGACTCCTCCGGACGATGTCAACTCGAGGGCCGACGACAAGACCGCCGAAGCGGCCTTGAAATGCGCTGGAGAGGACTTGAACCTCCACGGCCTGTTAAGGCCACTAGGCCCTCAACCTAGCGCGTCTACCAATTCCGCCACCAGCGCGAGAGCCCGCGCATAGTAGCGCCCGGAGTCCCAAAAGCTCTTCGGCCGCGCGTCGTCGGCTTCGCCGTCGACGCTTGCAGCCTTACGAGAGGTAGCGGAAGAGGGCGATGCTGTTGGCGAAGAAGAGCACCGTGAGCACGACCGTGACCCGGGTCAGGTTCCGCTCGACGATGTGCGTTCCGCCCTGCGACGCCGGGGTGAAGCCCATCCCGCCCATGCCGGCGTCACGGCCGGAGTGCATGAGGATGAGCGACGTCATGCCGACGACGATGAGCACCTGGAGGACTGCGAGGAACGTGAGCACGCGCTCAGGGTAGCCGTCGATGCGTCACTTCGACGATCGCCGCCACCAGCTCCGAGGCGATGCGGTCCTTCGTGACGTAACCGGACGCCCCCGCCTCCCGCGAGCGGTCGACGTCGGCCCGCGAGTTCGAGCCCGTGAGCATGAGCACGTGGGTGTCACCGCTCGCCGCGCGAATCTCGCGCGTGGCCTCGAATCCGTCGAGGACCGGCATGCTCACGTCCATGAGGACGACGTCCGGACCGAGCCGTCGTGCTAGCTCGACGGCTTCGCTCCCGTCGCCCGCCTGACCGACGACCTCGATCCGCTCGTCGGTGGCGAGGATCGCCTCGAGCGCCTCGGCGAAGAGCCGATGATCGTCCGCGATCAACACCCGGAGCGGCCTGGCCTTCTTGGTGCGAGTGGGCACCCTGTAATCCTCGCTGTTAGCGTCGCATTGTGGAAGAGGGCGCCCATGAGCGGATTCAGAAGCTACTCGTGACTGGCGACAACCGGCTCAAGCAGGGCGTCGATCCGCAGAAGGCGCGGCAGAGCTGGGAACAGGCGCTCGCCCTCGCGCGCGAAGCCGGGCTCGAGGAGCGGATCCGGCCGCTCGTCGAGGTCAGGCTGGCTGATCTAGAGCAGCGGCAGAGCTGAGGATCGCCTCGATGCGCTCGGCCTGGCGGCGGACGTCGTGCTCCTCCGTCGCCTCGCGGGCGGCGAGATTCGGGGACGGCAGCGCCGCAGCCTGCTCGAGGCCGCGCGCGATGGCGCCGACGTCGAGCGGGTCGACGAGCACGCCTGCCTCGGGCGGAACGAACTCGGGCGGGCCGCCGATCCGCGTCGCGACGACCGAGCGGCCGCAGGCCATCGCCTCCAGCAGCGCCTGCCCGAGCGGTTCCACCAGGCTCGGCTGGGCGAGGACCCGGCTCTCCGAGAGCAGGCGAGGGATCTCGTCGTGCGCCACGCGCCCGAGCAAGCGGACGCGCTCGCGCCGCTCCAGCTTCGATCGCAGGGGCCCGTCCCCGGCGAAGGTGAGCGTCCCCTCGCCGAGCCGCGAAAAGGCATCGACCAGACGGACGACATTCTTCCGCTCGTCGAGCGCGCCAATGCAAAGAAAGCCGGGCGGCCCTGACGGCGGATCGGTGACCGCGAACCGCTCGCGGTCGACGCCACTCGACACGACCTCCGTCTTCCCGCGCGCCTCGGGTAGCTTCGTCTCGAGCTCGAGCCGCAGATAGTCGGAGACGCAGATCACCGCCGCCGCGTGCCGCACCACGAGCCGCGTCGCAGCCGTCACTCCCGGAATCGCCCCGATGTTCCGGACGTCCCTCCCGTGCGCGGTGACGACGAGCGGAGCGCCGCCCGCGAGGGCAGCGATGAGGCCGGAGGGCACGAGGAAGTGCGCGTAGACCACGTCCGGCCGGCTCGCGCACCGCGCTCTGCGCGCGAGCGTCAGATAGCGGAGCTTGCCGCCGGAGCGCGTATCGAGAACCGCCCGCTCGATCTCGTGCCCCCGCCCCACGAGCTCGCGCTCGACCTGCGCGACGAACGTCCCGAGGTCGGGTGCGTCAGGTCCCGGGTACATCTGCGAGACGAGCAGGATGCGCACCGGGCCAGCGTACGCGGGCCCCGCACGTGGGTCAGGTTGTGGCGGCGCTGCGGACGGCCTCGAGGACGAAGTCGGAGCGGCCCTCGAAGAGCAGATCGAGCAGCCGCTTCGCGCCGAGCAGGCCGGCGGGGCGGCCGAGCAGCGCCAGGAGCCGTGTCTCGTCGAGGCCCGCAGCGCGTGCCGCCTTCACGGCCTCGCGCACCCCGGCCGGGATCTTTCCGCCCGGGCCGAACTGCCAGGCCGGATACAGCCACTCGCCCTGGTCGCGGACCGCGAAGAGCTCGCCGCGATCGCGCAGCTGCTCGATCTCGCGCTGGCTGACGCCGAGCCGGCTCGACAGCCACGAGCCGGGAAGCGGGGTGGTCGGGACGTCGTGCAACATTGGGGGCTCCTTCGTCGGTTCAGGGGACGTGAGCACCATCGCGGCCGGCGCTTAATTTCTACTTGAGGCGTGCCGAGGGCGCGGCGCAGGAGCTCGACGACCTGCTCGACCGCGTAGCCTCTCCGGCATGAACGACTACACGATCGTCAACCTCGGCGACGTCGAGAACGTCGCCCCGAAGTTCCAGATGCCGGAGGGGATGGACGTCCGCTTCCCGAAGCGACAGCTCGGCTGCGCGGTCGGCGGCGTCGGCATCGAGAAGCTCCCGCCCGGTGTGCGCACGCCGTTCGGCCACACGCACTCGGAGCAGGAGGAGCTCTACGTGATCGCGGAGGGCTCCGGCCGGATCAAGCTCGACGACGAGGTGCACGACCTGCAGCAGTGGGACATCCTCCGCATCGGCCCCGGCGTGATGCGCAACCTCGAGGCCGGGTCCGACGGGATCACGCTGATCGCCTTCGGTGCTCCCATCGCCGAGGAACACGACGCCGAGATCGTGCCCGGCTGGTGGAGCGGCGGCGACTAGGCCCGCGCTCGCACGGCGTCGTACATCCCCCACTCCTCGCGCAACGCCTCGCAGATCTCGCCGACCGTGCAGCGCGCGCGCAGCGCCTCGCGCAGCGGCGGAAGCAGGTTCGCGTCCCCCCGGGCGGCTTCGCGCACGGCCCCGATCGCCCCGGCCGCCTCCTCCGGGTTGCGCTCGGCGCGGAGGCGCGCCGTCCGCTCGAGCTGACGCCGCTCGGCGGCCGGGTCGATGTGGAGGAGCTCGATCCGCTCGCCCGACTCCTCCTCGAACGCGTTCACCCCGACGAGGAGGCGCTCGCCCCCCTCGACCTGCTGCTGAAACTCGAACGCGGCGCGCTCGATCTCCTCCTGCACGAAGCCCGACTCGACGGCCGCGACCGCGCCGCCCGCGCCGCCCACTCGCTCGATCAGCTCCCACGCACGCGCCTCGAGCTCGTCGGTGAGCGCCTCGACGTAGTAGGAGCCTCCGAGCGGGTCGGCGGTGTCGATCGTGCCGGCCTCGGCCGCGATGATCTGCTGCGTGCGCAGCGCGATCCGCGCCGCGTGCTCGCTCGGCAGCGCGAGCGCCTCGTCGAAGCTGTTCGTGTGGAGGCTCTGCGCGCCGCCGGCGACGGCGGACAGCGCCTGGATCGCGACCCGGACGACGTTGTTCTCGGGCTGCTGTGCCGTGAGCGTCGAGCCGCCCGTCTGGGCATGGAAGCGGAGGGCGAGCGCGCGCGGATTCGTCGCGCCGAAGCGCTCGCGCATGATCCGCGCCCACAGCCTTCGCGCCGCCCGGAACTTCGCCACCTCCTGGAAGAAGTCGTTGTGCGCGTTGAAGAAGAACGACAGGCGCGCCCCGAACTCGTCGGGCGACAGCCCGGCCTCGACGGCCGCCTCGCAGTAGGCGATGCCGTTCGCAAGAGTGAAGGCAAGCTCCTGGACCGCGGTCGAACCCGCCTCGCGGATGTGGTAGCCGCTGATCGAGATCGTGTTCCAGCGCGGGATCCGCTCTGCGCAATACGCGAACAGGTCCGTGGTCAGCCGCATCGAGGGGCGCGGCGGGAAGATGTAGTTCCCGCGGGCGATGTACTCCTTGAGAATGTCGTTCTGGACGGTGCCACGCAGCGCGTCCGGCGCCACGCCCTGCCCCTCCGCGACGAGCTCGTAGAGCAGGAGCAGAAGCGACGCGGGCGCGTTGATCGTCATCGAGGTCGAGACCTCGCCGAGCGGGATCCCGTCGAGCAGGATCTCCATGTCGGCGATCGAGTCGATCGCCACACCGGTGCGTCCGACCTCGCCGAGCGCACGCGGGTCGTCGGAGTCGTAGCCGAGCTGTGTCGGGAGGTCGAAGGCGATCGAGAGGCCGGTCTGGCCGCGCCGCAGGAGGTACCGGTAGCGCGCGTTCGACTCCTCCGCCGACCCGAAGCCGGCGTACTGGCGGATCGTCCACGGCCGCCCGCGGTACATGTCCGGGTACGGCCCGCGGGTGAACGGGTATTCGCCCGGGGGCTCGAGCTCGCGCGGCGCGTCGGCGGCCGTGTAGACGGGCTTTACCTCGATGCCCGACTCGGTGCGCCGGTCGCCGCTCTGAGCCACGCATCAGATCGTAGGGGTCTACGCGGCCGGGTGGCACCGCGAGCGCGCCGGCCGCACGCTACGTGCGACCGGCACGCTCGCTGCCCGCGGAGGGGCGGGCAGAGGCGAGAGGTGGTCGGCCCACGTCCGGAGAGCCGAGGCGGCTCACGTGCGCAAAATCCGGGACCGCGCAGCCGCTCGGCTGCGGCGACGGCCTCGCGACCACGGCGATCCGTCGAATAGAGGTCGTCTACATGAGCGAGTACAAGCGCGTGAAGATCTTCTGCCCGCCGATCACGGCCGACCGGACGCAGACTCCGGGGGGCGACCCCGCCGAGCTCGTCCGGGTCTACAAGGCGCTCGGCGACGAGAGGCGTCTGAAGCTCCTGAGACGGCTTCAGGACGGACCGCTCTCGCTCGGCGACGCGGCGAAGGAGGTGGGCCTCGCAAAGTCGACGACGCACCACCACCTCGCGATCCTGCGTCAGGCCGGCTTCGTGCTGATCCGGGAGGGAGACGACACCTACACGCTCCGGCCCGACATGCGTCCGGAGCCGGGCGCGCTGCTCGAGAGCTACCTCGGCACCTGACCTCGCAGGCAAGATCAGGGCGTGCGCGTCACCGTCCGCCTCTTCGCCGGCCTGCGGGAACGCGCCGGTCGTGCGCTGGTCGACCTCGACGACGTCGCCCTCGTCGCGGACGTCTGGCCTGCGCTCGGACTCGGGGACGAGCCGCCGGGCCTCCTCTACGCGGTGAACCGCGAGTACGTCGAGCGCGGGCACGAGCTCGCGGACGGCGACGAGGTCGCGCTCATCCCGCCCGTCTCCGGAGGGTCCTTCCGGCTCGTCGACGGCCCGCTCGACGTCGCCGCCGTGCTGCGAGAGGTCGAAGATCCAGAGGCGGGAGCGGTCGCGAGCTTCGTCGGCACCGTCCGCCGGCGCTCGCGAGGGCGCGACGTGCTCCACCTCGAGTACGAGGCCTACGAGGAGATGGCCGAGGCGATGCTCGTCCGCCTCGGCGACGAGTTGACCGAGCGCCACGGACTGTGCGGGGTCGCCGTCCACCACCGGTTCGGGCGGGTCGAGATCGGCGAAGCCAGCGTCGCGATCGCCGTCTCCGCGCCGCATCGGTCGGCCGCGCTCGATGCCTGCCGCGAAGCGATCGAGACGCTCAAGACGACGATCCCGCTGTGGAAGAAAGAGGTCTACGTGGGCGGCGAAGAATGGATCGGGAGAGGCTCGTGAGCATGCAGGCGGGGCAGGAAGGCGGGCTCGCCCGCCGCACCCGTGAGCTCGCCGTCCCGATCGTGACGTTCGTCGCCTCCTTCGTCGCCTTCTCGGTGGGGTTCGGCGACTGGCGGTTCGGTCTCGGCTTCGTCCTTCTGATCCTCGTGCACGAGCTCGGCCATGTCTTCGAGGCGCGGCGCCAGGGATTGCGCGTCACCCTGCCCACCTTCATCCCGGGCTTCGGGGCCTACGTGAGACACGAGCTGAATCCGTCCCCGTGGCGGAACACGCTCATCTCGCTCGCGGGCCCCCTCGCCGGCGGGCTCGGCGCCGCGGCGGTCTGGGCGTTGGGCTCGGCACGCGACTCGCACTTGCTCGTCGAGCTCGCCTACTTCGGCTTCCTGCTCAACGCCGCGAACCTGGTTCCGGTCGGCTTCCTCGACGGCGGCGCTGCCTGGCACTCGATCTCCGAGACGTGGCGGCGGCCGCGCATTCGCTACGAGGACGGCGTCCCGGTGGAGGCCTCGGCACCGGAACGCAATCGAGCCGTCCAGCTCATGATCCTCTACGCGGTTCTCGCCGTGGTGCTCGTGGGGTGCGTGCTTGCAACGCGGCACAGCAGGGCGTTCTGATGAAGGACCGCGACGTCCTCCAGACGCACCACTCGCTCGAGCATCTTCGCCGAAACTCGGAGGCGATCGGACACGAGTTCCTGGCGGGCTTCGAAGCCGTGGAGCAGATCGACCGCCCGGCGGTCTCCTGCTTCGGGTCGGCGCGCGCGCCGGAAGGGTCGCGAGCGTACGAGGCTGCGCGCGAGACGGCGCGGCTCTTCGCCGAGGCGGGCTGGGCCGTCGTCACGGGGGGCGGACCCGGCGTGATGGAGGCGGCGAACCGCGGCTGCCGCGAGGGCGGCGGGCTGTCGGTCGGCTTCGGCATCGAGCTGCCCCACGAGCAGCTGATGAACGACTACGTCGACCTCGGGCTGGTCTTCGACCACTTCTACGCCCGCAAGACGATGTTCGTGAAGGCGGCCGAGGGCTTCTGCGTCTTCCCCGGCGGCTTCGGCACCGCCGACGAGCTGTTCGAGTCGCTGACGCTGATCCAGACCGGCAAGGTCCTCCACTTCCCCGTCGTCCTGCTCGGCGAGGCGTACTGGACACCGCTGCTCGAGTGGGTGCGGCGCAGCGCGCTGGCCGACGGGATGGTCTCGGCGGCGGATCTCTCGCTGCTCACCCTGACCGACGACCCGCAGGTCGCGCTCGAGACGGTGCTCGACGCATTCCGCGCCGGGAACGGGGCGCCGAGTCCGCACGAGCCGCACAAGGCCGACGCGCAGTAGCGTTCCAGCCATGGAGCTGCGCGACCTGCCCTCGGTGGACGAGCTCGCGCGCGAGGCCGGAGATCCGCTCGCGGTCGATGCGGCTCGGGCGGTGATCGACCGGGCCCGCGGGGAGATCCAGGCCGGTGCCGATCCGGGCGACCTCGCGGCGCGCCTCCGCGAGGAGCTCGCCGATGCGCAGCGGCCCCGCCTGCGGCGGGTGCTCAACGCCACGGGCGTGGTCGTGCACACGAACCTCGGCCGCGCGCCGCTCGCAGAGCGAGCGATCGAGCGGGTCGCCGAGGTCGCGCGCGGCTACTCGAACCTCGAATACGACCTGGCCGAGGGCGCCCGCGGCTCGCGCCAGGACCACGTCGCGGCGATCCTGCGCCGGTTGACCGGCGCAGAGGCCGCGCTCGTCGTCAACAACAATGCGGCCGCGGTCCTTCTGGCGCTCGCCGCGCTGGCGGAAGGCCGCGACGTCGTCGTCTCACGTGGGGAGCTGATCGAGATCGGCGACGGCTTCCGGATCCCGGACGTGCTTGCGCGTTCCGGGGCAAGGCTGGTCGAGGTCGGGACGACGAACCGGACCCGCGCCGCCGACTACGAGCGCGCGATCGGGCCCGAAACGGCCGTCGTGCTCCGCGTGCACCAGTCGAACTTCCGCATCGTCGGCTTCGAGGAGCGGCCCCGCCTCGAGGAGGTCGTCGCCGTTACGCGCAGCCACGGCCTCCCGCTCGTCGACGACCTTGGCTCGGGACATGTCTCACCTAGTAGGACTGTGTTACTGGGTCAACAGGAGCCCACGGCGCGGGAGTCGCTTGCGGCCGGGGCCGATCTCGTCTGCTTCTCGGGCGACAAGCTCCTCGGCGGCCCGCAGGCCGGGATCGTGCTCGGCCGGGCCGAGCTCGTCGAGCAGCTGCGCAGCCATCCGCTCCAACGCGCGGTCCGGATCGACAAGCTCTCGCTCGCGGCACTCGAGGGGACGCTGCTGCTGCATCTCGAGGCCCCGGAGCGAATCCCCGTCCTGCGCACGCTCACCCAGGCCGCGAAGTCGGTGCGCGAGCGCGCCGAGCGGCTTGTCGCCGCGACGGGCGGCGAGCTCGAGGAGACCGTGGGCCGCGTCGGCGGCGGCGCGCTGCCGCTCGCCGAGCTACCGAGCTTCGCGTGCGCGCTCGAAGAGTCGCTCGCGGCGCCGCTGCGCGCCGGCGAGCCGCCGGTCGTGGGGATCGTCCGCGACGGCCGCCTGCTCCTCGACTGCCTGACGCTGACGGACGAGGAGGCCGAGGAGGCCGCGAACCTGGTCGCCGCCGCACGCGGATGACCGAGCTCTGGGACTTTCTCCGGGGCGGGTTGATGTCGAAGGCGCTGGCGGCCGTCGTCGACGCCGGCGTTCCAGAAGCGCTCGCCGACGGGCCGCGGCCCGTGGGAGAGCTCGAGGGCAACCCCGACACGCTGCACCGGCTCCTCCGCGCCCTTGCGAGCGACGGCGTCTTTCGCGAGACGGAGCCGGGCATCTTCGAGCACACCGATCTCTCGCGACAGCTCCTGGACCCCGGCTCGAGCGAGTTCGCACACCTCTTCGGCGGCGTCTTCTTCGAGGCCACGACCGATCTCGGTTCCTCGACGTCGGAGCCCCCGTTCCCCGACCGATTCGGCGCCGGGTTCTGGGAGTGGCTCGCGAACCATCCCGCCGAGCGCGCGGCGTTCGACGCCGCGATGGCAGGAGACCGCGGGCGTCCGGCGGAACGGCTGGCCGCCCTCGAGTGGCGCGAGGGCGAGGTGATCGTCGACGTCGGCGGCGGCAACGGCGCGCTGCTCGTGGAGCTGCTTCGACGGCGGCCGGGACTGCGCGGCATCGTCCTCGACCTCCCCGAGACGGTGCGGGACGAGACGGTGCTCGGCGAGCGCATCGAGTTCGTCGAGGGCAGCTTCTTCGACTCGGTGCCGGAGGGCGACGCCTACGTCCTCTCGGGAATCCTCCACGACTGGCCCGACGATGACGCGGCGCGGATCCTGCGCACGATCCGTTCGGCGGCGCCTCCGCACGCGCGGCTGCTGATCAACGAGTCCGTGATCCGGCCCGGGAACGAACCGGACGGAGCGAAGTGGCTCGACCTGCTGATGCTCGTGCTTGCCGGCGGCCGCGAGCGAGACGAGCGGCAGTGGCGCGAGCTACTCGAGGGGGCGGGCTTCCAGGTCGAATCGCTCGAACGCCCGATTGTCGCCACATGCCGCTGACCGTCGGCACCGCGGGTCACATCGACCACGGCAAGACGGCGCTCGTCGAGGCGCTGACCGGAAAGAACACCGACCGGTTGGTCGAGGAGCACGCGCGCGGGATCTCGATCGACCTCGGCTACGCGCCGCTCCAGCTGCCCGACGGGACGAGCCTCTCGGTCGTCGACGTCCCCGGCCACGAGCGCTTCGTCCGCACCATGGTCGCGGGCGCGAGCGGCATCGACCTCTTCCTCCTCGTCGTCGACGCCGGCGAGGGAGCGCGCCCGCAGACGCACGAGCACCTCGCGATCCTGCGGCTGCTCGGGATCGGGCGCGGCGTCGTGGCGCTGACAAAGTCGGACGCGGTGGACGAGGACACGCTCGAGCTCGCTCGTGTCGAGGCGGAGGAGCTCGTCCCCCGGGCGCCGGTCGTGGCGACGAGCGCGCGCACCGGCGCCGGCCTCGACGAGCTGCGGGCGGCGCTGGCGGAGGTCGCGGCAGCCCGGGTCGCGCACCATGACGCCGGCGGCCCAGCACGCCTCCACGTCGACCGCTCCTTCACGC
>JBKPLL010000021.1:0-4897 GCA_046731605.1 Actinomycetota bacterium
GTGCGGCGCCGTCAAGCCTCCGCCGACGCTGCGCTCGGTGTCACCGGCGAGCAAGGGTTTGATGTTCTCTCGCATCCACGGTCCGCCGACCTCTCGGGCAATGCGCTCCGCGTCGTCCGCGGTAGCGAATTCGAGGATGAGGATCAGGTGCCTCTCGTCGACCACGGCCACGCGGGCCGAGAGCGCGCCGGCATCGACCACGAGTCGGATTCCGTCTCGCGCCGCCCCGGCGGTCGCGTCCGATACCGGTTCGCGCAGGTGGAGGTGGTTGACGACGACGTGCTGCCTCGGCGCTATCGGACGCAGCTCAGTCGTCGCCCCAGTCGAACTCGGGGAGCGGTCGCTCGCGGGAAGTGTCCCAGGACGACTCGTGGTCGAGCCAGTGTTCCGGGCCATCTGTCGCGGCCGCCGATTCCTCCTTCGCAGGAGTGCCGGGATCGCGGTAGCCGTCGAGCGGCATCTGCCTTTCGAGCCGCTTGTTCCGCTCGCAGAGCGCGAGATGCTCGGAGATCACACGATCGAACGAGGTCTCAGCCATCGAGGCACCCTGCCAGGACAGGCGGACGAACCGCGCGGCTCGGCTCAGGCGGCGACGTCCGCCAAGCGGGCCAGCAGTTCCGGGCCGTAGCGCTCGAGCTTCGCCGGCCCGATCCCCGGCACCGCCGCCAGCTCCGCGAGCGTCCGGGGCGTGCGCGCCACGAGCTCCGCGAGCGTCCGGTCGTTGAAGACGACATAGGCCGGCACCTCGTCGGCGCGTGCCCGCGCAAGCCGCCACTCCTTCAGCGCAGCGACCGCCGGTGTCTGTTCGAGCTTCGGCTTCTCGCGGCGGGCGAGCGCGGGCGCGGCCGCACGGACGCCGAGCTCGTCGAGGAACCGGCTCGGCTTGCCCTCCCACGTCACGAGCAGATGCCTCCTGGCCCGCGTCAGCCCGACGTAGAACAGCCGCCGCTCCTCCGCGACGTCGCCGCGTCGCACCGGGAGTTCTCCCTCCTCGACCCGGGGTAGGAACACCGCCTCCCACTCGAGCCCCTTCGCCCGATGGAGCGTCAGCAGGTGGACGCCGCGCCCGGTGCTCTCGCCGAAGCGCTCGTGGAGGAGCTCGACGAACCCCTCGACCTCGCCGCCGAACTCCTCGGCGAGCCGAACGAGCCGCGCCAGGTCGGCCTGCCGCGTCTGCTCGCGCTCGCCGAGCTTCTCCGGCACCTCACTCAGGAGCCCCTGCCGGACGGCGAGCTGGCGCACGATCTCGGCAGCGGGCCCGCGCCGGCCGCGCAGCGCCTTCAGCAGCTGGCGCGCCGCGTCGCGCGCGAGCAGCGACGCGCCCTGGAACGGGATCGCGGCATCGTGGAACGCCTCCTCGAACTCGCTGGTGCGCGCGTTCGTGCGCAGGAGCACCGCCATCTCCTCGAGCGCCAGCCCCGCGGCCTGCAACTGCCGGACGTGGGCGGCCACGCCGAGCGCTGGCCCGACCAGCGGCTCGGGGCCGTCCGGGACCGTCGGCGCGAGCGTCTTCGCGGAGCCGCCGAGGCGCGGCACGAGGCGATTCGCGAGCTCGAGCACCTGCGGGGTGGAGCGGTAGTTCCGCTCGAGCCGCACGACCTGGGTATTCGGGAAGCGCCCCGGCAGCGCCAGCAGCCACTCTGCGCTCGCGCCCGTGAAGCCGTAGATCGCCTGGTAATCGTCACCGACCCCGCAGAGGTCGTCGCGTTCGCCGAGCCAGAGATCGAGCAGTGACTCCTGGAGAGTGTTGACGTCCTGGTACTCGTCGACCGTGAAGGCTCGCCACCGGTCATGCACGGCCGCCCGCACCGCGTCGTCCCTTTCGAGCAGGCGCACCGCTCGCTCGAGCAGATCCTCGAAGTCGAGCAACCCCTCCGCAGCCTTGCGCCGCTCGTACTCCCGGAACACCCGCAGCGAGAGGTCGGGCGGGATCGGAGGCTCGTGGTCGCCGAGCCGATCGCGGTACGTCTCGGGCGTGAAACGCCGGTTCTTCGCCCACTCGATCTCCGTCGCAAGGTCGCCTGCCGGCCGGAAGCGGAACGCGCCGGGTAGCGAGTTCCCGATGCGGCGCAGAAGCGGCGCCTTCGACGGGAGGATCCGGCCCGGATCGCCCTCGAAGTGCCGGAGCAGCGCGAGCGCCGCCGAGTGAAAGGTCGAAGCGCGCACACCGTCGATTTCGAGCGTGCGCAGCCGCGAGCGGAGCTCGCCCGCCGCCTTGTCGGTGAACGTCACGGCCACGATCTGCCCGGGCTGGAAGGCGCCCGTCGCGACCTGGAACGCGATCCGGCGCGTGATCGTGGTCGTCTTCCCCGTCCCCGCGCCGGCGAGGATGCACAGCGGCCCGCGCGTCGTCTCGACGGCAGCGCGCTGCTCGGGGTTCAGTCCTGCGAGGATCCGGTCCGTATCCAGGTCGCCGAGGCTAACGCCGCCGTCGGCCGGGGCCGTCACAGAAAGATCAGGGGTTCGTGTCGACGCCGTGCTCGATCTCGGGCTCGATCTCGAGCACGTAGCTGCCCGTGTCCGAGAGCTTGGGCCGCTCGATCCGCTGCGCCTTGTCCACGATGGTGCGGAGCTTGCCCACGACCTCGAGCGTGTCGCCCTCGTCGGCGAGGCGCTCGAGCTCGGCGAGCTGGCCGGCGAGCCAGTCGGGATCGACCGGCGGCCGGCTCAGGCGCATGATCTTGGGATGCTGTGTCTCGCCGACCCTTTCGCCGTCGCTCCAGAGCTCCTCGTGGATCTTCTCGCCCGGCCGGGAGCCGACGAACGCGATTCGGACGTCCCGCGCGCCCTCGGTCGGATCGCCGGGAAGGCGTGGCTGCTTGCCCGACAGGCGGATCATGTTCTGCGCGAGGTCGACGATCCGCACCGGCTCGCCCATGTCGAGCACGAACACCTGGCCGCGGCCGCCGATCGCGCCGGCCTGCACCACGAGCGAGACCGCTTCCGGGATCGTCATGAAGTAGCGCGTCATCTCGGGATGCGTCACCGTGACCGGTCCGCCCTTCTCGATCTGCTTGCGGAAGATCGGGATCACGCTGCCCGACGAGTTGAGGACGTTGCCGAACCGCACGGCGGCGAAGCTGGTCCGGACGTCGCGCCGATGCCCGAACGACTCCACGATCCATTCGCAGAGCGCCTTCGACTGGCCCATCACGGTCTTCGGGTTGACGGCCTTGTCCGTCGAGATGAACACGAACCGCTCGACGCCGAACTCCGCCGCGAGCTCGACGAGGATGCGCGTGCCGACGACGTTGTTGCGCACCGACTCGAGGGGGTGCGTCTCGAGCATGGCGACGTGCTTGTAGGCGGCTGCGTGGAACACGACCGTCGGCTGGTACTTCTCGAACACCTCACGCCGCATCGCCTTCCGGTCCTTGACGTCGATCAGCTTCGGCAGCGCGGCGGTGAAGCCCCGCTCGGCGACGAGCTCGCGCTCGATCTCGAACAGCGGGCCCTCGGCGTTGTCGACGAGGATCAGCCGCGACGGCCGGACGCGCGCGATCTGGCGGCAGAGCTCCGAGCCGATCGAGCCGCCGGCACCCGTGACGAGCACGGTGTGACCTTCGAGGTAGGCGGCGACCTCGTGGAAGTCGACCTCGACCTGCTCCCGCCCCAGGACATCCTCCACGGACACCGGGCGAATCTGGCCGGCGAGCCCGACCTCTCCGCTGATCAGCTCGTAGAGGCCCGGCAGCGTCTTGACCACGATGCGCAGCTGTTGCGCCGGCTCGATGATCCGCCTCCGCACCTCGCCCGAGACGGACGGCATCGCGATCAGCACCTCGTCGGGGCGGTGCTCGCGCAGCACGCGCGGCAGCTCGTCGATCGTGCCGAGCACGCGTACACCCATGATTCGCGTGTGCCGCTTGCGCGGGTCGTCGTCGACGAACCCGATCGGCGTGTAGTCGAGCATCCGCGAGCGCTGCATCTCCTGCACGATCAGGCGCCCCGCGTCACCTGCACCCACGACGACGACTTCCTTGCCGCGCGCGACCATGGTCAGACCGGGCCGTTCCATCGCCGTGCGGGCGAGGAGCCGGGAGCCCATGACGAGGCCGAGGGTGAGCAGCAGGTCGGTGGCGGCGATCGAACGCGGCAGGCGGAAGCCGTGGACCGGCGCCGCGAGGTACACGGTCAGATCCGCGACGATGCACGCCACGAGGACGCCGCGCGCCGTGGCCCACATGTCCCGGATCGAGACGTAGCGCCACCACCGGTTGTAGAAGCCGAAGGCGATGAAGACGATCAGCTTGATCCCGACGACGAGCAGGATCGTCCGGTTGAACAACAGCGAGTACTTCGGGGGCAGGCCGCTGTCGAAGCGCAGCTGGAAGGCCACCCACCAGGAGAACGCGACGATCCCTGCATCCACGAACAACTGCCAGAGCCGGTGCGGCGAGAGCAGCTGGCGCATCAGACGCGGGTGGGGACGGCCGAGCGCACGACGTCCACGACGCGCTCCTGGGCCTCGACGGGGATCCCCGGCCAGAGCGGCAGCGAGAAGTTCTCCAGGCCAGCGTGCTCGGTCGCCGGCAGCGAGCCCGGCTCGTAGCCGAGGAAACGCAGGGACGGCTGGAGATGGAGCGGCGTCGTGTAGTACGTCGCCGACGCAATGCGCGCCTCGGAGAGCGCCGCGCGGATCGCGTCGCGCTCGCGCGACCGGCAGACGAAGAGGTGGTAGACGTGACCCGGCTCGTCCTGCGGGATCTCCACGAGGTCGCCGAGGCCGAGCTCGGCGTAGCGGGCTGCCGCGGCGCGGCGCGCGTCGTTCCAGCCCGCCAGCTCCGGCAGGAAGATGCGCAGGAACGCGGCCTGCAGCTCGTCGAGCCGCGAGTTGTAACCGACGAGCTCGAAGTCCTGCTTGTCCTTCGAGCCGTGGAAGGAGAGGACCCGGACA
>JBKPLL010000022.1:0-3241 GCA_046731605.1 Actinomycetota bacterium
CGTCGGAGAGCTGCTGGATCCGCGGCTCGTGCGAGACGGCTGGGAACGGGTACGGAGCGCTCGCGTAGGGCTCGGTCGGGTCCTCATCGTGAGCACCGTGTACCTCGTAGAGGTGCTCCGCCTTGGTGTAGTAGGGCTCAATCTCGTCGTACGAGATCGGCCACGCGGGCGAGACCCCGTCGTGGTGCTGGAGCTCCCCGAAGTCCTCGGCGCGCAGGCGGTAGAGGGCGGCCCCGTAGAGCTTGGTCGCCCCGCCGACGAAGTAGTGGATCTGCGGCTGGAACGGCTTGCCCTGGTCGTCGTACCAGGTGTCCTCGGAGACGTAGCGGTTGTCGACGAAGACATCCTGCGCCAGCCAGTTCTGCGGCTCGCGGGCGAGCCAGCCGCCGCGCTCCAGCAACAAGATCCGCTTGCCCGACGGCGCGAGGTGGCGTGCAAGCGTGCCGCCGCCGGCACCGGTTCCGACGATGATCACGTCATAGGCGTCCATTGTGTCCTCCCTCGTGCATTGCGCTAGGCCGGGTCCGGTAGGGGCACGGCTCCGTCCGACTGGTCGGTCGAAGTAAGGGGCTTCGTGATCGACTCGAGCGACTTCCCCTCGGCGTTGATCCCGAGGAAGATCTCGACGATGCCGCCGATCATCATGATCGCTGCCTGCTCGATCTTCGCCAGCTCCTGCTCGGCCTCCTCGATCCGGCCGTGGGTCATCAGCCAGCGCGGGCTTTCCGGCAGGGTCCTCCCGACGAAGATCACCACAAGGGCAAGCACGGGGCCCATCAGGAACGCCAGACGCCAGCCGAGGTTGGCCGCGAAGGCGTTGAGGAAGATGAGCGACGCGAACGAGCCGAGGATCGCGCCGGCCCAGTAGGAGCCGTTGATCCAGATGTCGACGCGGCCCCGGTACCTCGACGGCATCATCTCGTCGATCGCGGAGTTGATCGCCGCGTACTGGCCGCCGATCCCCATCCCGGCGACGAACCGCGTCGCGTAGAAGAAGACGAGCCAGCCGGTGTGATGGCCGGTGACGAAAGCGGCCAACCCGGTGCCGACCAGGTAGAGCAGCAGGGTGGTGATCAGCAATCTCTTGCGGCCGAGTCGGTCCGACATCTTCCCGAACACGAGCGCGCCGACTACCTCGCCAACCAGATAGATCGAGGCGATCAACCCGATCTGGGACGAGGTCATGCCGAGCGTTGACGGTTTCTGGAGCTCCCCTGTGACCGAGCTGGAGATCGTGATCTGGAGGCCGTCGAGGATCCACGCGGCTCCGAGCCCGGCGACCATGCGCGTGTGGAAGGGAGACCAACTCAGGCGATCCAGTCGCGCGGGGACGGTGCTCCGGATGGCTGCCACTGCGCTCACTGCGTTCTCCTTCAGTCCGGCCCAGGGTCGATCAGATAACACGACGCGGCCCTCGACATCGCCCCCTTTGGATGAATCGCCGGCGTCACCGGCCTGCCGATCCGAGCAAACCGACCGACGCCGCCCTCGGACGGCGAGCGACGACTTGCGACGTCACTGCCAGGCCCAGGGCGATAGCAGCGGCGACCGCATAGACCGTTGGCAGCCCGACACCGTGGTCAAGGAGCGGGCCAATGCCGAAGGCCGCGAGCCCGTAGCCGAGCTGGTAGCAGGCGATCACGCCTCCCGCGACCGCGGCCGCGAAGGTGGTCAGCTCGTCCTGGCCGAAGCTGATCGTCAGCGGGAGGAGCGCCGAGCACCCGAGCCCCGCCAGACCGAAGAAGAGGACACCGAGCCACGGCGAGTCGCTCGGCAGCAGCGCGATGATGATGAACGCAGCCGCGAGGACGAATGGCAGCAGGTGGTAGGTCACGCGCGGCCGCACACGGCGCTGGAGCGCGGCGAAGAGCACGCGCCCGAGCGTGACCATGCCCCAGAAGAGGGTGAGCGCCAACGACGCCTCGGTCGCCGACGCTCCCAGCTCACGGGTCATGTCCAGTTGCGACCAGTTGCCGTTGACGGTCTCGCAGATGCCGTACAAGACGGCGAAGCCGGCGTAGGCCCAGAAACGCGTCGGAATCCCAGCCGCCGAAGCCGGCTCCGCAGGCTGCGGGGCCGGCGTTCGCAGGGGGAGGCGCACGCTGGCGACGATCAGTAGGGCGAGCAGGCACGCCGAGGTCACCGGAAGCCCCCACCAGTATCCGAGGCCGACGAAGATCGCCACGAACACTGGGGCAAGCACCGTGCCGAAGCCGAGCAAGGCGTTCAGGACCAGGATCGCGCGGTTGATCGCGCCTGGATGGAAGGCGGCGGCGAAGGTGTTGAGTGCCGGAACGGTCAGCCCGAAGCCCACCCCGAGAAACGCGGTCGCGAGCAAGAGCAGCGGATACGCGAGCGACTGCCGACTGTCCACGAACGCGCTCACGATCAGGAGCCCCATCGAGAAGAGGCCTGCGGCGAGGCCGGCGAGGTACACCCGCTTGACGCCGAAGCGGCCTCCGAGGCCGGCCCCTAGGAGCGCGGCACTGATCGCCGTGATCACCTGCGGCAGGAAAAGCGCGCCGTACTGCGTGTTGGAGAGGTCGTACTTGTCCGGGTCGGTGAAGACCGCGCTGGCGGCCGGGAAGGTGACGAGCACGATCCCCTGCGCCATACCCGCGGCGTAGACGACATTCGTTTCCTGCCTCGACGCCATACCGCGTTCCCTCGCGCTAGTACTCCGCGATCATCTCTGGAATGACGAGCCGCGCCACCGCCTCGATCAGCGCCAGGTGCGAGAACGCCTGTCGGAAATTGCCGAGGTGCCGGCCGGTCGCTGCGTCGAACTCTTCCGCGTAGAGGCCGAGCGGCGAGGCCACGCGCAGGAGCCGTTCCATCGGATCACGGGCCCGCTGCTGTTCACCCACGACCGCAAAAGCGGACACGAGCCAGAAGAGGATCGGCGCTCGGCGGAAACGGAGACGGCGCGGCAGCACTCTGAGGCTGGGGCTCATCGGAGGTCGTCACGGCGGTCATCGGGCTCCTCTCAGGTCGAGATCCATGGGTCGCGCCAGCGGCCGTGGCCGGCGACCAGTTCGTCGGCTGCAGGCGGTCCCCACGAGCCAGGCTCGTAGGTGTGCACAGGAGGCGGGTCGTCGAGCAGCGGCTGCATGATTCGCCAGGTCTCCTCCACCCCGTCCTGACGGGTGAAGCGGGTGCTGTCGCCGACCATCGCGGCATGCAGCAGGACTTCGTAGGGCGTCGGTCCTTCACCGCCTTCTCGCGCAAACTCCATGCTGAG
>JBKPLL010000023.1:0-62098 GCA_046731605.1 Actinomycetota bacterium
GGTGGGCGCCGTTCGTTCGACGCGAAAATCGAGTCGCTGCTCGTCACGCTGCTACAGGTCGAGACCGCGTAGCTCGGCTGGCCGCTCGGGCGGCCCGAACTCGTTGCCGGACCCGGCGCAGAGGCGGCGGCGACCATCGGGCTCGTCGACGTAGTGTCGGCGGTAGAGACCGGAGCGGTTGAGGTGGATGAGCCGATCGCAGGGGGGCAGCGCCTCAGGCGGGGGCGCAGGTGCGTCGGCTCCATGCTCCTAGCGTAGGGGCAGACTGAGGTAGGCGGGCATTGGCCGTCAGGGCGGGCTCGTCCTGCACCACGAAGCCTCCTTTCAAGGGACTCGCTGGGCCCTGTCGAGGTCTAGGAGACACTTACGCGTGGTCGACCTCATCCCGTTCACGAGGAGGATGAGTCGCCGTCGGGCTGCTACAAGCTGAGGCGGTGTAGGCGTCCCGCGCGCGGCGAGCCGAACGCCAGACGCGCGCCCATAGCGGCTCCGGCCAGAGAGGACGCTACGTCGCTCGCGCGCTACGCGTCAGGGCTTCGAAGCGATGCTGCGAGGAAGCGCTCGATCATCGCGTTCACCTGTTCGGGCACCTCGAGTTGGTGGAAATGCCCGGCCCCGGTGGTGATGGCAACCTCCAGATCCGGCTTGATCTCGAGCAGCCGGAGCACGTCGGAGTCCGCTCCGATCCAGGAGCGGAGCAGCAGAACGGGAAGCTTGCAGCGCGAAAACGGGTCGCGGCCGTTCCACTCACTGACACCGCGAATGACGGCCGCCGCGATCGGCTGTTCGACCGCGCACATGTGGTCGACGATCCAGCGCGCGAGCTGCTCGTCGCGCGCTCCCATGTCGCCGACGTAGGCGCGACGGATCGTCTCTCCCTCTGGCCCCTCGAGCCCCGCCGCAAATCCGCTGAAGAACTCGACCGTCTCCGGCCGCGGGTCTATCGGCCCGGGGTCGACGAGGACGAGCGCGCTCGGAAGCGCCGCATATCGCCCGGCAAGCTCCACGGCGATCATCCCGCCGAGGCTGTGACCCACCACGACTGGCGTACCGATCCGGAGCGCAGCACAAAACTCAGCCACGTCGTCGGCGAGCGCGGGTATCGAGTAGCCCTCGCTGGGGCGATCGCTCAGGCCGACCCCACGCAGGTCGAGGGCGGTGACGGCGTGCTCGCGCGCGAAATGGTCGAACTGCGGTTGGAACGCGGTGTGGTCGCAACACCAGCCGGGCACGAAGAGCAGCTCGGGCTCGCCGCTGCCCGCGCGCTCGTAGTACAGCCTCACCCCGGCGACGTCCACGTGCGGCATGACCTCGCGATCATCTCACCTGCCGCGCGAGTAGCTCCCGGTAGGCTCGCCACCGCCGTCCTGCCCCGGAAACGGAGGAGAATGCTCACGTACCGGCTACACCTCGCCGACGGCAGCGACGTAGGAGAGGCCACCTACCCGGACATGGTCCAGATCGGGGAGGAGTTGTTCTTCGGCGGCGGCCGGCGCTTCCGGGCCGAGCTCAATCGCCGCGACCGTCGTGTCCGAGCTTTCGGCGTCAAGTTCATCAATCGGCGCCTTCGCGGGATTCATCCTCTTGGGATGACCGCGAAGGCGGCGGGCGGCCAGTTTGTTCGCCGAGTCGGGTGGGACGCTCGCCCTTGTTGTCGGCCCGCTTCTTTGGCAGGGCGGCAGCGGACAATCGAATCCTCTCACCAGCAGCTGAAACCAATGGCGCAGACGGCGCGAGCAGATTCCGCAGCTGTGTCAGCGTCCTTATCAGCCTCGACCGACCGACTGAGACCAACACCGGTTGTTGCGGGCACCTGAATTGCGCTTGAGTCCACCGCTGACCGACGTCGACCGACTCTCGCGCCGGCTTTGCAAGCCGGAGGTCACCGGTTCGATCCCGGTACGCTCCATCGCGGCTCGGTCGGTCCGACTAGTAGACGCTCTCCACTATGAGGATGTTGTAGGGCGAGCGCGGCACCTCCGGCACCATTTCGACGACCATGACGCGCCAGGGGCCGGACCCGTTGGACAGGTAGAGCTCCTGGCCCTCCACCGGTTCTTTGTCGGGGACGTCGTAGACGTACTCCCTCATCACCAAAGGTCCGTCCAGGGATCCTTCACGGACCGTCCACTCGTAAGGCGCCACGCGCGAATTCTGGCAAGTCTCCGCGACGTACCTCTCGCTTGTCGCGTGCGCTAAGAGGCCGGCGGAGGACAGCTGGTGGGCCGCCCTACACGCCGACCTCTTGCCTGCGGCTATGGCTTCGCACCGTAGGTGCTCCCCTAGCACTGCGCAATCGCCCGCCGTGGGGGACTTGCGCTCACTCATTCCTCGCTTCTGGCTCTTCGGACGAAGAACGCGTCGCCCTCGACCTCGCCCTTTGCTTCGAAGCCGAGACGGCGAGCGAGCCGGAGCGACTTGGCGTTCTCGGGATGGATCAGGAGCGTTGCGACCGTGTGATCCGTTTCGTGGTCGAGGTGCTGGAGCAGGAGCTCGACGGCTCGCGCGGCGTAACCCTTTCCCCGCGCGGCCGGAAAGAGGTAGTAGCCGACGTTCACCTCGCCTGGCTCGAGCCAGTCGCGCTCGACGTCGTAGTCCACCCATCCCACCAGCTCGTCACCGACCCAGACGCAAGCAACCGGGCTCGGACTTTCGGCACCGGGGCCGAGCCACCGGAAGAACTCGGCGTCTCTCCCGTCGATGAGCAGCTGCGCATCGCCTGGTCGCGGCGGCCTCAGCGTGACGACGCCATCGGTCAGGTCGGGCGGTTCAGGACACAAGTCGGTTGCCACCAGCCGCAATGGCAGACACACTTGCAGTGTGAGCGAAGGGCTGGACATGCGAGGGCGCTACGAGCAGGCCCTCGCACAGGTCGAGGAAATGAAGCGAACGTTGCGCGAGCACGCTCAGCGCGTCGCGGCGCGCGAGCGCGAGCTCGAGCAGCTGCGGCTCGAGGTCGCCGGCCGGCAAGGCCGTCGACGGTCGTCCACCCAGACCGCACCCGCAGCAGTTCCGGGGCCCGACCGCTCGGACGAGCTCGCGCGCAAGATCGCCGAGGCCGAGAAGCGCGAGCGCGAGGCCGTGCAGGAGCTCGCCCTCGCCAAGGCCGAACGAGAGCGGCTCGACGAGCGCGAGCAGGCGATCCGCAAGGTCGAACGTGAGCTCGCCGGACTGCGCATGCACCTCCAGGAGGAGCGGGCGCGCCTGAGCGGGTCCGCTCCGAGCGAGCCGGAGCCCGCCCGCGATCCGGAGCCCGAGGGCGAGCCGCCACCTCCGACGCCGTTACCGCAGCCGGCGACCGATCCCGATCTCGAGCCGGCCGCGGGGGCCAAGCGCCACCGGAGCAGCATGGTCGCCGATCCGCAGGTCAAAAAGCAGCGCTAGAGCCCGCTTCCGGCACTGCTATCGTCGGCGGTAGCTCGGCGCGTGGAGGCAGGGGGCCTTCTCCGTCGGGCTTCTCGCCTTGTCTAGGTATGTGAGCTCAGTCGACCCTTCGGACCTCGGCATGCTGCCGACCTTCCGACGCCTGCTCCGGCTCTGGACGGAGCAGTGGAAGCTCGGCGTCTTCGGGCTCGGCTGCTCGCTCGTCTACACGCTCCTGTCGATCGCGATCCCGATCCTGATCCAGCGGGCGATCGACCACTCGATCCACCCGACCGGCGACGCGGACCGGCAGCCTCTCTGGCCGTACCTCGCGGTCATCGCCGGCCTCGCCGCGTTCCGCGCGGTCATCGCCTTCAACCGCCGCTACGCCACCGCGCGGATCGGTGTCCGGATCGAGGCCCGGATGCGGGAGCTCCTCTACCAGGCCTACCTGCGCTACCCCCGCGCGTTCTACGACCGGCACGCGACCGGGCAGGTGCTCTCGCGCGCGACGAACGACCTCTACCCGATCCGCTTCTTCATCGGCTGGGGTCTCGTCCAGGGGATGCAGAGCGTGATGATGATCATCGCCGTCGCGATCGTCCTCGTCCTCGTCGACCCACAGCTGACGCTGTACGCAGCCGTCTCGCTGCCGCCGATCGGTTGGGTCGCCAACCGTTTCGGGCATCGGGTGTCGCCGATCTCGCGCCGGGTGCAGGCTCGGAAGGGAGACGTCACCGAGGCCGCCGACGAGGCCGTCGTCGGGATCGAGATGGTGCAGGCCTTCGGGCGCGAGAACGACGTGCGCGAGCGCTTCGGCGACCGGGCCGAGGGCGTCCGCTCCGCCGCGCTCGACCAGGCCGCCGTCGAAGCGACACACGTGCCCGGCCTCTACTACCTGCCCGCATTGTCGATCGCCGCCGTCGTGTTCTTCGGCGGCCGCGCAGTCATTCACGGCGACATCACCATCGGAGAGTTCGTCCTCTTTCAAACGCTTCTCCTCCAGCTCGTCTGGCCGCTCGAGGCGATCGGCTGGATCCTCGACCTGGCGCAGCGGGCGCTCGCCTCGGCCGGCCGCAGCTTTGGCTGGCTCGACGGGATCAAGCCGCTGCCCGAGCCGATGACTCCTCAGCACCTGCCGCAGGGGCCGCTCGGCCTGCGCTTCGAGCGCGTGAGCTTTGCGTACGGGGGCGAGGCGGACGTGCTGCACGACCTCGACTTCGTCGTCGAGCCCGGCGAGATCGTCGCCGTCTGCGGCTCGACCGGCTCGGGCAAGACCTCGCTGCTCAACCTCCTGCCCCGGTTCTACGACCCGACGGCCGGGAGCGTCCTCGTCGGCGACGTCGACACGCGCGACGTCCCGATCGCCGAGTTGCGCGCGGATGTCGCTCTCGTCACCCAACGCCCGGTGCTCTTCTCGGTGCCGCTGCGCGAGAACCTCACCGCCGGTCGCGAGGACGCCGACTGGGACGAGGTGCTCGCGGCCTGCGAGGCGGCGGGCGTCGACGCCTTCGCGCCGAACCTCCCCGAGGGCTACGACACCCTGATCGGCGAGCGCGGGGTCAACCTCTCGGGCGGCCAGCGGCAGCGAGTCGCGCTGGCCCGCGCACTGGTCACGAAGGCGCGCGTCGTCGTGCTCGACGACCCGCTCTCGGCCGTGGACACGCTCACCGAGCGGCGGCTCGTCGCTCGCCTGCGCCCCGCGCTATCCGGCCGCACCGTGCTGGTGGCCACCCAGCGCCTCTCCACGGTCGAGATCGCCGACCGCGCGGTCGTCCTCGTCGACGGGCGGATCGTCGAGTCCGGCTCGCCGGCCGAACTGCTCCGCGCCGGCGGTGCGTTCGCCGCGCTCTTCGGGGACGAGGTTATCGCCGCGTGAGACGCCTCTGGCAGTACATGGAAGGTCGCAAGCTGTTCGCGCTTCTGATGGTGCTCGTCGCCACGGGAAACGCCGCGGCGCAGACCGGCGGCTGGCTGCTCGTCCGGGACGCGATCGACAAGGGCATCACACCTCATGACGAGCGCCATCTGACGATCGTCGTGATCATCTACCTCGGCGTCGCCGCCGCGGGCTGGCTGCTGCAGGCACGGCTGATTCGCGGGCTGGCGACGATCGGCCAGGCGATCGTGATCGGCCTCCGGCGCAGCCTCTTCGACCACCTCACGAGCCTCTCGCTGCGCTACTTCTCGCAGCAGAAGGCGGGCTGGATCATCGCGCGCCTCACGAGCGACGTCGACGCGGTCTCGGACGTCCTCTCCCAGGGCATGCCGACCCTCGTCTCGAACGTCATCCTCCTCCCCGCCGCGGTGACCGCGCTGTTCATCGCCGACTGGAGGCTCGGGCTCGTCTCCTTCGCCGTGCTGCCGCCGGCGCTCATCCTCTCGCGCTGGTTCCAGCGCGTCTCGCACGCCGCGAACGTCGAGTACCGCAACACGATCGCCGCCGTGACCGCCCAGATCGCGGAGTCGGTGGCGGGCATGGCCGTGGTCCAGGCTTTCAACCGCGAGCGCCGCTTCCAGGCGGAGTTCGACGGGCTGAACGAAGCGAACCGGCGCCAGTCGACGTACGTGCAGCGGATCTTCTCGACCTTCTTCCCCTCGATCGAGTTCCTGGGCGTGGTCGCAATGGTCGTCGTGCTCGTCGTCGGCTCGCACTTCTACCAGCAGGGCACGCTCACAATCGGAACGCTGATCACCGCGATCTACCTCTTACAGCTCGTGTTCCAGCCGCTGCAGGAGCTGTCGGACGTCTACGGCCAGCTGCAGTCGGCGGGTGCCGCGATGGTGAAGATCGCGAGCATCCTCGACGAGGAGCCCGACATCCAGGACCGGCGGGGAGCGACGCCGCTGCCCCGTCTGGAAGGCGACCTCGAGATCGAGTCGGTCGTCTTCGCCTACGGCAAGGACCCGGTCCTGCACGGGGTCTCGTTCCATCTCGAGCCCGGCGCCTGCTTCGCCCTCGTCGGCGAGTCGGGCCACGGCAAGTCGACGCTCGCGCGGCTGATCGGGCGGCACTACGACCCGGACCAGGGCGCCGTGCGCGTAGACGGCCACGACCTGCGTGACGTCCGGCTCCGCTCGTACCGCCGCCAGCTCGGCGTCGTGCTGCAGGATCCGTTCCTCTTCAGCGGGACCATCGCGTCGAACATCCGCTTCGCGAAGCCGGACGCGACGGATGAGGAGGTTGAGGCGGCGGCCGCCGCCGTCGGCGTCGACCGGGTCGCCGCGCGGCTCTCGGGCGGCCTCGACCACGAGGTGCGCGAGGGCGGTGCGGGACTGTCGGCCGGCGAGCGCCAGCTCATCTCGATCGCGCGTGCCCTGCTTGCCGACCCGCGAATCCTCGTCCTCGACGAGGCGACCTCGAACATCGACCGCCCCACGGAGGTCCTGATCGAGCAGGCGCTCGACCGGCTCCTCAAGGGCCGCACCTCGATCATCATCGCCCACCGCCTCTCCACGGTCCGGCGCGCGGACGAGATCCTCGTCGTCGAGAACGGGCAGGTCATCCAGCGCGGCAGCGAGCGCGAGCTGCTCGAGGTCGACGGCCCGTTCCGCCGTCTCGCCCACACGCTCGAGGGCGGCGAGCCGGACCTCGCGGTCGCGGGCTAGCTCTCTTCGCGCAGCTGCCCGAGAACGCGCAGAGCGACCGCGACGACGTTCGGGTCGAACTGGCTGCCGGCGCCCTCGGCGAGCCGGCGCACCGCCTCGCGATGGCTGAGGCGACGCCGGTATGGCCGGTCGGTCGTCATCGCGTGGTACGCGTCGCAGACGAAGATGATCCGCGACTCGAGCGGGATGTCCTCGCCGGCGATGCCGTCCGGGTAGCCCTGGCCGTCCCAGCGCTCGTGGCAATGGCGGACGATCGGCCGCACCGCCTGGAGCCGGTCGATCGGGGCGATGATCCGCTCGCCGAGCTCCGGATGCGTCTGGACGAGCTTCCGCTCGACCGCAGTCAGCCGCCCGGGTTTCGAGAGCACGTCGCTCGGAATGCCGATCTTGCCGATGTCGTGGAGTAGCGCGCCCAGCTCGAGGCACTTCAGCGTGCGCTCGTCGAGACCGAGCTCGCGGCCGACCCGCAGGGAGAGATCGGTGATCCAGCGGGCGTGGGTGGACGTGTACTCGTCGTTCGCCTCGAGCGCGTTGGCGAGCGCCTCGACGGTGGAGACGAACGTCCGCTCGAGACCCTCGTAGCTCGAGGCGTTGGCGATCGCGAGCTTCGCCTGCTGGGCGAGGCCGCCCAGCAGCGCCAGCTCGCGCTCTCCGAAGTCCTCTTGCTCGACAAGCGCGGCCAGGAAGCCGGCCCGCCCGTCGACGGCAAACGGCGCGACCGCGTAGCGACCCCCCGGGACCGGCGCCTTCCTTCCGATCACCGGTTCGTAGTCGCTGGGCTCCGTGATGTACGGATCCCGGTCGGCGTCGATCGCCGCGACGGGAACCGGCTTCAGCAGCTCGACGGCCTTGTCCGGGGAATGACCGTGCTGGCCGTGCAGCGTCAACTCGCCGTCCGTCTCGAGATAGAAGGAGGTGTTGCGGCTGCCGAGGATCTCCGCCGAGAGCTCGGTCACCCGCCCGGCGATATCGTCGAGATCGACCAGGGTCGCGAGCTCCCGGCCGAACTCGAGCAGCGATGTCGCGCTCTCGGCCTCGCGCCGCGCCGACTCGTAGAGCCTCGCGTTCTCGACGGCGACCGCCGCGTGGCCCGCGAGCACCTCCAACAACCGGACGTCGTCCTCGTCGAACTGGTTCAGCCCGAGCTTGGAGACGACGATCACCCCGACGACCCGGCTGCCGTAGCGAAGCGGCACCGCGAGGAGCGACTCCTCGATCGGGTCGGTGCCCTCGATCAGCTGCCCGAATTCGCAGTTCGCGGCGTCGGCAACGACGATCGACTCGCCCCGCTCGGCGCAGCGACCGGTGACTCCCTCCCCGACGCGCTTGCGGAGGATGTCGAGCGAGAGAGCGTCCATGCCCGAGGTGAGATCGCCCAGGAAAGCGACCGGAATGAGCTCGTCGCCGTCGACGACGAAGACGCGACAGTTGTGGTAGTCGACGAGCGACCGGAGCTCTGCTGCGATCGCGTCGCCGATCTCGCGCACGTCGTTGAGCCGGTTCAGCCTCCCGGTCAGGCTCTGGAGCATCTTCAGGTGCGCGATCGAGCGGACGTCCCGCTCGAGGCCCGGCGCGTCGGGCCTCCGTGCCCCGTCCTCGTCGTAGAGGACGACCTGGTTCTTGCCCTGGGCCTTGGCCGTCATCATCGCCGCCTCTGCGCACGCCGCAAGCTCGCGTGGATTCATGGCGTGCTCGGGCCCGAGGGCGAGCCCGACGGAGACGGTCATCCGGCCGATTCCCGGGAAGTCGACCTCGGCCAGCCGGCTCTGCACCCGCTCCGCCACGCGCACTGCGTCCTCGCCGCCGCAGCCGTCCATGACGACCGCGAACTCCTCGCCACCGAGCCGGCAGATCACGTCCTCCGGCCGGACGATCGCGCGGAGGCCCTCGGCCAGGAACCGGAGGAGCTCGTCACCGACGGCGTGGCCGTGGACGTCGTTCACGTGCTTGAAGTCGTCGATGTCGAGCATGAGCACGGCCAGCGGCATGTGCGTGCGGCTCGACTCCTGGAGCGACTGCAGCAACCGCTCGTAGAAGACGCTGTGGTTGAAGAGGCCGGTCAGGGAGTCGGTGCGGGCCTGGTGCTCGAGGCGCTCCCGGATCTCGGCGTTGTCGAGCGCCAGCGCGGCCGCGTCGCCGAAGCGCTTCGCGATCTCGAACTCCGTCTCGCTGAAGGCGACGCCGTCGCCCTCGCGGTAGATGTTGAGCGCACCCTTGATCTGGCCACGCGCGATGAGTGGGACGCAGATCAGTGCCTCGGGCTCCATCGGCGTGCCGGGCACGGTGCGCACGCGCGGATCGAGATGCGCCTGGTTGCAGAGCACGGCCTCGCGATTCCGCGTCGCCCAGCCGGTGATGCCCTCGGAGAAGCTGATGGTCGTGCTCATGATCTCGTCGGCGTACACGTCCCGGACGAGCACCGGCTTGAGCACCCGCTTCGTCTCGTCGGCCTCGTAGATCGTCAGCGTGTCGAGCGACGGGATCAGGTCGCCGACGGTGTCCGCGATGCGCACGAGGAGCGCGTCGAGGCTCTGCTCGGCGAGCACCTCGTGGAAGACGTCGGCGAGCCGCCGGTATGACTCGACCAGGGTGGGGTCCCCGCCCGGCGCATCGTCGTCCAGCAGCCGCAGATGGCTGGGACGGACTACCACCGATCCCCCGATCGATCACAGTTCAGACACACAGTTCGGTACTCCCGGAGTGGACCGCAGCGGACGCACGAAGCATCGGTGCGAGACTCCCGGCACGAATCCCTCTTGCGGGGGAACGCGGATCCCGATGCTTCGCCTCGGAAGTACCGGGAATGCGCCTGAAATGCCCGATTCCGCCGCGGGGCTCGTCCCGGCCCGCCCCTCCCTGCCCAAGCTGCGCGAGGCCGCTGCCGGGTGCCGCGCCTGCCCACTTTGGGAGGACGCGACGCAGACGGTGTTCGGCGCAGGCACTCGCGGCTCGGTGGCGATGTTCGTGGGCGAGCAGCCCGGCGACCGAGAGGACCGGGAGGGCGCTCCGTTCGTCGGCCCGGCAGGCCGCCTCCTCGACGAGGCGCTCGCCCAGGCCGGCATCGACCGGCGGGCCGTCTACGTGACGAACGCGGTCAAGCACTTCAAATGGGAGCCGCGCGGCAAGCGGCGCATCCACGCGAAGCCGAGCTGGAGCGAAATGGCCGCCTGCCGCCCCTGGCTCGATGCGGAGCTGGCGGTGGTTCGTCCGCGAGTGCTCGTCTGCCTGGGAGCGACCGCGGCGCAGTCTCTCTTGGGCCGCCAGTTCCGCGTCACGAAGCAGCGCGGCGAGTGGATCGAGTCTGGCCTCGCCGAGCACGTAACGGCCACCATCCACCCGAGCGCCATCCTGCGCCAGCGCGACGACGAGTCCCGCCACCGGGAAATGGAAGCGTTTGTCAGCGACCTGAAGCTGGTCGCGAGCGTGCTCGAACGAGCCTGAGGCTAAGACGTCGCGCCCGCCCCGGCGGGGCAGCAAATCTCAGCACGGAGCGTTCGCGAGAGCGCGTCTCGTGAACGCGGTCGTTCCTCCCGGGAGCGAGAGCGAAACTCTCGCTAGCGTGTGGAAGCTAGTCGCCCCAGTCGAAGTCGCGTGCGCCGCCGTTGCCCCAGAACGCGGAGTCCTCGATGGCGGGGACGGTCGCTTCGCGCGTCTCGGCCGTGACCTCCTCGAGCGGCTCCTCGCCCGGCCAGACGCCGACGTCTTCGAGGCTCGCGTCGCTGAAGTCGGGCTCGACGCCGTCCATCGTCTCCTCGATTCGCGCCTGCTCCTCGCTCTTGAACAGCGGATGGTTCTCGAACGGATCCCCGTCGTCCGTGTAGTGCTCGATCGGCATCGTGCCTCCGAGCCGCGAGTTGCGCTCCTTCAGGTCGAGATGTTCCTTGATGACCTGCGCGAAAATAGACGGTGTCTCTACCGGCATACAGTGTCCTCCCGTGGGGTCGTGCTCGTCGTCGGCGCGCATGATAACGAGCTTGGCCGCGGTTTCTGGTTTGGAGAGTGTCAGAAAGCCGCCTGCGCTGCCCGCTCGACCCGATCCTTGCCGCCCCGTTTTGCCCGGTAGAGGGCGCTGTCCGCGGCCGCGACGAGCTGCTCGGTGTTGGTCTCTCCCGCGTACTCGGCGACGCCGAAGCTCGCGGTCAGACGGAGGTCGGGGATGCTGGGGATGCTGCGCGAGGCGAAGCCGACGCGCACGCGGTCGGCGAGTTGGGCGGCGCCCTCCTCGTCGGCGCCCGGCAGCAGGAGCAGAAACTCCTCCCCGCCCCAGCGTCCCGCGACGTCCGACTCGCGGAGCGACTCCCGCAGAACGTCGGCGAAGGCCCGCAGGACCTCGTCCCCCACGGCGTGGCCGTGCACGTCGTTGACGACCTTGAAGGCGTCGAGGTCGGCGAGGACGACCGAAAGTGGCGTCTCGAGGCGCTCGGCGCGAGCCGCCTCTGCGTGGAGCGCGTCAGAGGCTGCGCGTCGATTGGCGAGTCCGGTGAGCCCGTCCACGAGCGCCTGGCGTTCGACCATGTCGTGCAGGCGTGCGTTCTCGAGCGCAACGACGGCGTGCGCCGCGAGGGACGCGGCGTTCATCCGTTGCTCCTTGCTGAACGAGTCGCCCACGAGCTCGAGTGTCCCGAACTGCTCGCCCGCGGCGGTGAGCGGCAGGATCAGCCGCTCACCCTCTCCGTCGGCATCGCCGCTCGTGACGACGGAGCCGTCCGCCGAGACGATCCGGCTGCCACGCGCCGAGGTCGCCTCGGCGGCGGTTGCCGCGACGATACGCAGCAGCTGCTTCGCGTCGTGCGTCGCCGCGAGCGCCTCGCCGAAACGGGCGAGCGCGTCGCGGACGCGTCCGCGCTCGGCTTCGAGCTCGGCGAGCCGCGCCTCGAGCTGCTCCGCCATGTCGTTGAGCGCGGCGCCGAGCGCCGCGAACTCGTCCCGCCCGCGGACGGGGACTCGCTCGCGCAGGCGGCCCTGGGCGATTCCGCCGGCGGCCGTGGCGAAGCGGCGAAGGTTGCGGACGATCGCTCGTCCTTGCAGGTAGGCGACGACGCCGACGAGCGCCAGGCAGGCGAGCAGCCCGGCAAGGAGCCGGTCGCGTGTTCGCGCGTCGGCGGCGTCGATCAGCGCCTTCGGCGTCAGCACCGCGAGCCGTGCCCCCGGCACCGTCGGCAGCTCCGGCGCGACAAACGTCCGATAACGCGTGCCGGCGACGCGAACGGTCGCACTTCGCCCGGCGGCGACGGCAACGTGTCCGGTCACGAACGGCGACGCCGTCACGATCCGCGTCCCGTCGAGGAGGACCAGGACGTCGCCAGAGTCGAAGGCCGCCTCATGCCGGAGTCGCGCGACCAGGCGTCCGTCGAGCGGAACCGTCCCCACGACCTGGCCGAGGCGATGTGTGCCCGTCACGACGTCGACCGGGAACCGCGCGGCCCGGTGCGGAATGTGACCAGCACGTAGGCCGCCGGCACCGACGACGTAGAGCGACGGCTCGTCCGCCACGATCTGCCGCAGTTTCCGGCGGTCGCCCCGCTCGAGCGCGCGCTGGAGCGGACGGGAGCGCGCCTCCCGCTGCGCCTCAGCCTGGGCGCGATCGGCGCGCTCCGCATAGAGCGCGAGCGCCGCCCGCAGCCCTGCCTCCTGCCGGAGCGTGACCTGGCGCGACTCGCCCGAGCCTGCGACCGTGCTGAATCCCCAGTACGTCGCTGCGAGCGGGACGAGTGAGAGCAGCACGAAATACGCAACGAGCTTGAGCTTGAAGCTGCTCAGCTGAACCCCTTTGACCTCAAGCGAATCCCCCCTCCTGCCGATAGTCCCTTGGGAAGTTGTCGGCGGGAGAGGGGAGGAACATGAGCCGCAATGACCACGGGGGCGACGCGTTCCGGGGCCGACCGCCCGCGGTGAAATATTCGCGCCGATCGAGGCTCCAGCTCGAGGGGGTCTTGAGGGCCGGGAAACAGGCGCGGAGAGGATTCGCCGAACGCTTGCTTGCAGGGGTCCTGCTCGCCGTCGCGGTAGCGGGGGCCGTTCTCATCCCGCGGCTGCTCGTCGGGCCTCCGCCCGGACACGAGTTCGGCGTCGGCGCGCCGAACATGACCGTGCCTCCCGTCGTGCTCGCGCCCGGCCTGCCCGGGCACAAGGCGACGCCCCGGACCGTCGCGAGCCCGCAGGTCGCCGCGACGCACGTCGGCGTCGTCCCGTCCGCAGGCCCGACTCAGGCGACGAGTCAGACCCACCCCGTGACGAGCCCCGCGACGCAGAAGCCGCCTCCTACCCAGCCTCCGCCTCACGCACAACCGCAGCCCGACCCACAACCGCAGCCCCAGATTCAGGGACGCGTGTCGGCTCCACTTGCCCCCGGCTTGACCGCCTGCAACGGAACCTTTGGCGGCACCGGCAAGGATGTCGTCGTCCCCGGAGGCGCGACCTGCGTGCTCACGGACGGCACCACGATTGCGCACGACCTCACGATCGCTCCCGGCGGAACGCTGATCGACCCGGCCGTGACCGTCGGGCACGACCTCGTCGCGCACAGCCCGGCGGGCATCAGCATCCACGGGGACTCGATCGGCCACGACCTCCGGATAGACGGCCTGACCGGCTCCGCCGGTGTCCGCAACCAGATCTGCAGCACGACGGTCGGGCACGACCTCGTCGTCCAGGGAGGGCTTGCCTCGGCCGGCTCCTTCGAGATCGGCGGCGGCTGCCCCGACGGTGGCAACACGGTCGGGCACGACCTCATCGTCTCGGGAAACGCGAACGCGGTCTTGGTCGCGGGCAACTCGGTGGGACACGCGCTGCGGGTGGAGGGTGTCCAGCAGACCCAGCCCAAGCAGAAGGCGCCGAAACCGCGGCACGAACCGAAGTCGCCCAAGCCGCCCAAGCCTCCGAAACCGCCGAAGCCGCAGCACGAGCCAAAGCCGTCGAAGCCGGCCAAGCCACAGGACGGGCCGGCGCCGCAGAAGCCTCCCAAGCCGCACAAGCCCGCAAAGCCACACGACCAGCCGAAGCCGCCCAAGCCCGCGACGCCGCACGGCCAGCCGAAGCCGGCGAAGCCGGCGAAGTCGCAGAAGCCGCAGAAGCCTCCCCAGCCGTCGAAGCCGCCGAAGCAGAACGGAAACGGCCACGGCAACGGCCACGGCCCCAAGCCGTAGTCGCGCGACTGCCGCCGCGTCGCCGCACGGCGATCTGCCAGGATCAGGGGATGGCCAAGTACCGCAAGCTCCGCCCGACGCCGTGGGCCCTCACCATCGCAGCATGGGACGTCTGGCGGCGGCTCCCGCCCGCCCAGCGCCGGCAGCTCCTGCTCCTCGCCCGCAAGCACGGCCCGAAGCTGGCCTCACGGGCGGCCAGGGCAGCGACGGACCGCCGTCGCCGCAAGTAGACCGCTAGAGCCCGAGAGCGGCGCGCACGATCCTGTCCTGCTCGCGGAGGTGCGCGGTCGGATAGCCCTCGCTCGGGCTCGCGCGCCACGGCCGGCCGACGTAGAGGAGCGGCACCCCTTCCGGCTTCGTCTCCTCCAGGCGGTGCCGGATCGCGCGCCAGGCGCCCATGTTCTGCGGCTCTTCCTGCGCCCAGACGACCTCGCGGAGGTTGGGGTACCCGGCGAACACGTCCCGCGCTCGCTCGGTGGGGAACGGATAGAGCTGCTCGACCCGAGCGACCGCGACTCCCGGCGCGTTCGCGCGTTGCTCGTGGCCGGCGATGTCGTAGTAGATCTTTCCCTGGCAGAGTACGAGCCGCTCGACCCGGTCCCGCTCCCCCTCAGCGGCATAACTCGGATCGTCGAGCAAGGGCCGGAACTCGCCGTTCGCCAGATCGTCGAGCGTCGACCCGGCCTGCTTCAGCCGGAGCAGCCCTTTCGGCGTCATGACGATCAGCGGCCGTGCCGTCGCATCCAGCGCCTGCCGGCGCAAGAGGTGGAAGTACTGTCCCGACGTCGTGCAGTTCGCAATGCGCAGGTTCTCCTGCGCCGCGAGCTGGAGGAACCGCTCGAGCCGGGCGCTCGAGTGCTCCGGCCCGTTGCCCTCGTAGCCGTGCGGCAGGAGGAGCGTCAGCCGCGTGGACTCCCGCCACTTCGACAGCCCGGCGGCGATGAACTGGTCGATGATGATCTGCGCGCCGTTGACGAAGTCGCCGAACTGGGCTTCCCAGAGGACGAGCGCCTCGGGCGCGGCCGCGGCGTAGCCGTACTCGAAACCGACGCAGGCGTACTCCGAGAGTGGCGAGTTGTAGATCTCGAAGGCCGCCCCCGCGTCGTCGAGGTGCTGCAGCGGCGTGAAGGTCGCTCCGGTGTTCGCTTCGTGGAGCACGTCGTGACGGTGGGAGAAGGTGCCGCGCTCGGTGTCCTGCCCGGTGATCCTGATCGGGATCCCCTCCACGAGGAGCGACGCAAACGCGAGCGCCTCGGCCTGCCCCCAGTCGATCCCGCCGCCCTCGAGCGTCTCGCGACGCCGCTCGAGCTGTTTCATGAGCTTCGCGTTCGGCGTGAAGCCGTCGGGCACGCGGAGGAGCTGCTCGTTCAGCGCGCGCAATCGGTCGGCGGCAACGGCGGTGACGACCGCGTCGCCGGTGGCAGCCGGAATGTGCGTGTCACTCGGCGGCGGCGGCTCGGCCTGCCCGAACGTCTCCTTCAGCGCCTCGTGCGCCCGCCGCAGCTCGGACACGACGTCCTGCTCGAGCTCATCCGCCTGCTCCTGCGTGAGGTCTCCCTCGGCGACGAGGCGGGCGGCGAACTGCTCGCGGGCTGTGGGATGCTCCGCGATCGCGCCGGCGAGCAGCGGCTGCGTGTATGCGGCCTCGTCCTGCTCGTTGTGGCCGTGCCGACGGTAGCCGACGAGATCGACGACGACGTCGTGGCCGAACCGGCGCCGGTACGCGAGCGCGAGCCGAATGGAAGCGAGCGCCGCCTCTGGGTCGTCGGCGTTGACGTGCACGATGGGGATGTCGAAGCCCTTCGCGAGGTCGCTCGAGTAGCGCGTCGAGCGGCCGCTCTCCGGGTCGGTGGTGAAGCCCACCTGGTTGTTGGCGATCAGGTGGAGCGTGCCGCCGGTCGAGTAGCCGACGAGCGCCTGAAGGTTGAGCGTCTCGGCGACGCTGCCCTGGCCCGCGAACGACGCATCCCCGTGGATGAGCACCGGCAGGGCGACGCTCGGGTCGTGATAGCCCTGGCGCGAGGAGCGGTCGGTCTGCTCGGCCCGCGCCCGTCCCTCCACCACCGGATCGACCGCCTCGAGATGGCTCGGGTTGGCGACGAGCGTGATCGTGATGTCGCCGGTCGGCGTCGAACGTGTTCCCTGGGCTCCGAGGTGGTACTTGACGTCACCGCTGCCTCCCTCGTCGCTCGAGACGACGGCCTCGATCGTCCGCTCGCCCTCGAACTCGCGCAGGATGGTCTCGTACGGCCGGCCGACGACATGGGCGAGGACGTTGAGCCGCCCGCGGTGCGCCATCCCGACCACGACCTCGTGGGCGCCGTCGGAGGCTGCGAGCTCGATCGCCTCGTCGAGCATCGGGATCATCACGTCGAGGCCTTCGACCGAGAACTGCTTTTGCCCGAGGAAGGCACGGCGCAGGTAGCGCTCCATCCCCTCGACCTGGCTGAGACGCCTGAGCAGCCGGACCCGTTCGTCGCGAGAGAGTGGCCGCCGGTACCGGCCCGACTCGATGGCCTGCCGCAGCCAGACGCGCTCCTCGTGATCCGAGATGTGCTCGATCTCGTATGCGATCGAACCCGTATACGTCTCGAGCAGCCGCGGCAGCGCGTCGGTCAGCGTGTCGCCCTCGACGTGTAGCCGCAGCAGCGAAGCCGGAATGCGCGCCTGCAGCTCCCGCGTCAGCTTCGGGGTCAGGCGCTCGGGCTCGAGAGCAGGATCGCCAGGCGGCTCGGAGCCGAGCGGATCGAGCCGCGCGGCGAGATGGCCGTGCATCCGGATCGCCTTGACGAGCGCCATGGACGCGGCGATGCCGCCAAGCAGCTCCGCGTCCTCCTCCGCGGCCGGCGCCGGGGCCGATGCTGGCGCGGTGGGTGCCGGAGCGACCGGAGCCGCGTGACCGTCCCCGTCTGAAGCCGCGCGCTCGAGCAGGCGCGCGAGCCCCGGGTGGCGCTGCAGCAGCAGCCCCGGTTCGCTCTCGAACAGGTCGCGCCACTCCTCCGGCACTGCGCCGGGGTTGTCGAGGTACTGCTCGAGGAGCAGCGCTGCATAGCCGGTGTTCAGCCCGTCGACGTCGGGACGTTCCATGTCCACGTCTCGTTGTAGCAGCGCAGGCTGGCTACCAGAGCGGCTTGCTGAAGGCCACCGCTATCGTGAAGCCGAAGAAGAGGCAGGCGGCGCAGACGAGCACGGCGGCGAGCTGGAGTCGCCCCTTCCCGGGTCCCATGCCCGACGCGATCAGTGCGATGGCGAGGGACGGGAGGATCAAGCGGAGCGGATTCCACGCGAGCCCGACGAGGCTCACGAAGATGGCGATCGCGGAGAGGAACCCGGCGACCGTCTCCGACGACCTGCTGCTCGAGCTCTCGTGAAGGGTCTCGCCCTCGGCGTTCAACGATCGGCGATCCTACCGGCCTGCGCGGCGGCCGCGCGCGCAGTGCGCGCATACACGCGAGCCGGGCCTCCGTGCGGCCGCGGCGGCCGGCGGCGCGAGCGACGGCGCAGGCGGTCGTGGCCCGGCAGCGGATCATCCGGGGTCACGCGAACCCCGGCCGTGCCGCCGCGTCCCCGAGGCTCCGCCTTGATCGCATACCAAACCACGTAACAGAGATATGCGATGGGGATCTTGAGGATCACCATGATGAAGATGAGCTCCCAGAGGGTGTCCGGCCCCTTCACTGAACGGATTCTACCCAGTGATGCGGTCCCGAATCCGAGCGCGTTAGCGAACGGGGAAGGAGGGCAATAGCAACGTCATGAGCCACGACCAGCTGCGCGTCCTGATGGAGCACGCCGACGAGGCGGGATGCGTGAACCTGTCCGCGTTCACCCAGGCGGTGACCGAGCTCGATCTCGACGAGGAGGAGGTCTCGTCGCTGTACGAGCAGTTCGACGAGCGCGGCATCGAGCTCACCGACGACTGCAGCCTCCCCGATGTCACCGAGACGCACTTCTCGAACGAGACGGTCGCCGCGATGACGACCGATTCGCTCCAGCTGTTTCTCAACGAGGCAGGCCGCTACCCGCTGTTGACGGCCTCCGAGGAAGTCGAGCTCGCGAAGCTCATCGAGCGCGGGGACCAGCGGGCGAAGGACAAGATGATCAACTCGAACCTCCGGCTCGTGGTCTCGATCGCAAAGAAGTACCAGGGGCACGGGCTCTCGCTGCTCGACCTGATCCAGGAGGGGATCATCGGGCTGATCCGCGCAGTCGAGAAGTTCGACTGGCGCCGCGGCTACAAGTTCTCCACTTACGCGACCTGGTGGATCCGGCAGGCGGTGCAGCGCGGGGTCGCGAACAAGTCGCGCACGATCCGGATCCCGGTGCACATCGTCGAGCGCGAGCAGAAGATCGCTCGGGCCGAGCGGGAGCTGACGCTCAAGCTCGAGCGGCCTCCGACGGACGAGGAGGTCGCGAAGACCGCCAAGCTCTCCCCCAAGCACGTGCGCGAGGTGCGCGCCGCGGCGCGGGCCGTGGCGAGCCTCGACAAGCCGCTCGGCGACGAGGGCGACACGGCCTTCGGCGACATCGTCGCGACCGACAACAGCGACGTCGAGGAGGAGGTGGTCGTCGGCCTCAGCGAGCACCTGCTGCGCGCCGCGGTCTCGAAGCTGCCGGAGCGTGAGCAGCGCGTGATCAAGCTCCGCTACGGGCTGGACGGCGACCAGGACCCGAAGTCCCTCGAGACGATCGGCCGCGAGATGGGGCTCACCCGCGAGCGCGTGCGCCAGATCGAGACGCAGGCCCTCGAGCGCCTGGCCCGCGAGCGCGAGATCGCCGCGATGGCTCCGGCCTAGGCCGAGGCCGAGGCCGCGAACGCGTTGAGCGCCTCCACGACGTAGCGAAGCCGCCGCCCCGCCTCCGTCAGCCGGTACTCGACGCGCGGCGGGCGCGAGTCGAAGACCCGCCGCTCGAGCACCCCCGCCTCCTCGAGCTCACTGAGGCGTGCCGCGAGGGTCCGCGGGGGAATGCCCTCGAGCGTCTGCTTGAACTCGTTGAAGCGAACGGCGCCTGCTTCGGCCGCCGCCCAGAGGATTGCGAGCGCCCACCGCCGCCCGAGGAGATCGGCCGCCCGGGCGACCTCCTCGGGAAGCGGCCGGCAGGTCCTACACCGCATGGAGCGACGGCTTCGCCTTCGGCTCGAGCGCGAGCTCGAGCACCTCGCCGAGGGTCATTACCGGATGGAAGCGCATGGCCTCACGCACGTCTTCCGGGACGTCGTCGAGATCGGCTCGGTTTCGCTCGGGGATGATCACATCGGTGAGGCCCGCGGCGTGCGCGGCGAGCACCTTCTGCTTCAGGCCGCCGATCGGCAGCACGCGGCCCTGCAGCGTGACCTCGCCCGTCATCCCGACCGTGTGCTTCACCGCTCGATCGGAGAGGAGCGACGCGAGCGCGGTCGTCATCGTGATCCCGGCGCTCGGCCCGTCCTTGGGGATTGCGCCCGCCGGGACGTGCACGTGGAACGACCTCCCCTGGAAGGCATCGTGCTCGATCCCGAGCTCGTCGGCGTGCGACTGGACGTAGGAGAGCGCGATGCGCGCCGACTCCTTCATCACGTCGCCGAGCTGGCCCGTCAGGACGAGCTCACCGTTCGAGCCGTCCATCGAGGTCGCCTCGACGAAGAGGACGTCGCCGCCGGTGCCGGTCACGGCGAGACCGGTGGCGACCCCGGGCACCGCTGTGCGCTCCGCCGCCTCCTGGAAGAACTTCTGGCGGCCGAGCGCGTCCCGCACGACGTCCACGTCGACCTCGACGGGGGTCTCGACCTGGCCCGCGGCGATGCGCGTCGCGGTCTTGCGGAGCACCGTGCCGAGCTCGCGCTCGAGCTGGCGGACACCAGCCTCACGCGTGTATTCGGAGACGACGAGCTGGAGCGTCTCGTCCGAGATCGCGACTTCGTCCTCCCGCAGCCCGTTCCGTTCCACCTGCCGCGGCCAGAGGTAGCCGCGTGCGATCGCGCTCTTCTCGTCGACCGTGTAGCCGTCGAAACGGATCACCTCCATCCGGTCGAGCAGCGGGCCGGGAATCGTGTCGGCGACGTTCGCGGTGGCGATGAAGAAGACCTCGGAGAGGTCGAGCTCCACGTCGAGGTAGTGGTCGCGGAACGAGTGGTTCTGCGCCGGGTCGAGCACCTCGAGCAGCGCCGCGGACGGATCGCCGCGCCAGTCGGCGCCGACCTTGTCCACCTCGTCGAGGAGGATCACCGGGTTCATCGTCCCGGCGTCGCGCAGCGCGCGGACGAGCCGGCCCGGCAGCGAGCCGATGTACGTGCGCCGGTGACCGCGGATCTCGGCCTCGTCGCGAATGCCGCCGAGTGACATGCGCACGAACTCGCGGTTGAGCGCGCGCGCAACCGACTCGCCGATGGACGTCTTGCCGGTGCCGGGCGGCCCGATCAGGGTCAGGATCGCGCCCGAGCGCTTGTCGTTCGGGATCCCGCGGTCCTCACGGAGCTTGCGCACCGCGAGGTACTCGACGATGCGATCCTTGACGTCGTCGAGGCCCGCGTGGTCCGCATCGAGCACCTCGCGCGCTCCTTGCGGATCGAGCGTCTCGTCGCTCCGCTGCGACCACGGGACGGCGATGAGCCAGTCGAGGTAGGTGCGGATCATCGAGGCCTCGCCGCTCGCGTCGCCCATCGTCTCGAGGCGCCGCAGCTCGCGCTCGGCCTGCGCACGCACGTCCTCGGGCATCTCGGCTTCGTCGATCTTCGTGCGGTACTCGTCGACGACGGAGCCCTCGTCCTCGCCGAGCTCCTTGCGGATCGAGTTCATCTGCTGGCGGAGGAACCACTCGCGCTGCTGCTTCTGCGCGCCCTCCTCGACGTCGTCGCGGATGCGGCGGCGGACCTGCAGCTCGGCGAGCCGCTCGCGCTGGAGCTCGAGGGCGAGCTTCAGCCGCTCCACGATGTCGAGCGTCTCGAGTAGCTCGACGCGCTGCGCAAAGGTGATGTCGGGCGCGTAGGCGCAGGTGTCGGCAAGCGCGCCGGCCTCGGTGATCGCAAGCAGGAACTCGCGGATGCGGTCGTCGGCGCCGCGCAGGTCGAGGATCTCCTCCACGACCGCCCGGTACTCGCGCTCGAGCTCGCGCGTCTGCACGGGCGGCGGGTTCTCGTCGGGCCGCTCCTCTACCTCGGCGCGCAGCCGGCCGAGCGCGTCGCTGTGGGCGGCGCCGATGGCGGCGCGATGCAGGCCTTCGAGGCTGACGGCACGACCGCCGCCCGGAATGCGGACCCGGTCTGACACCTCGGCGACGGTGCCTACGGCGGCGTACTCGCTCTCGTGACGCGGCACGAGCACGACGCGGTCCTCGTCGCCGACGTCGACGGTGAGGGTGACGTTCATGCCCGGGAAGACGACGGTGTCTTCGAGCGGGACGAGCAGCAGATCGGTCACGGCAGATTCACTCCAAGCTGTAGTAGGTATCGGAATTGTACCTACTCAGGGTCGATCCCCGCAGCCTCGAGAGCCGCCTCGAGATGCGGGTGCTCCTCCACGCGCACGACCCGTCCGTCGCGCGTGTGCACCACGGCGGCCCAGCGGCCGAGGAGATACGAGCGGCGGCTCTGCAACGGTCGCTCGTCGAAGGGATCGAGCTCGATCCGCGAGAAGCGCATGCTGACGACGACGCGGTCGGCGAGCCCGATCGCACGGTCGACGACCACGTGGTAGTTCTCGGCGGCGCGATCCGCCACGACCTCGAGGACGCGGTCGCGGGTGATCACGATCGCCTCGGACTCCCCGGAGGGCACCCACTCGACGTCGGGATCGAGCATCCCCGCCATCGCCTCGAAGTCTCCGTCGACGAACGCGTGGTAGCCGCGCAGCAGGAGCTCGGCGCTCTCGTGGCTCATGCCTTCGAGTCTAGGCGGCCAGCTGTGCCGGTAGACTGGGACGCCCCAGGGGCCCATAGCTCAGCTGGGAGAGCGTCGCGCTGGCAGCGCGAAGGTCGCCGGTTCGAGCCCGGCTGGGTCCATCGCGGTGGGTGTTGAACCGGAAGAGTGGCGGACGCCCTCGCGGCAACTTTTGACGCTGCGCCGCCTGGAGATCGGCGTGCCGGCCCTCGTGGCCGCGGTCTTGCTCGCCGTCGCAGGTGCCACGTCGGGGGGAAACAGCGTGGCGTACGGATTTGCGGCCGCCTCGCTCGTGGCCGGTGCGATTCTGCTGGGCTTCGTCGGCAGGCGCTACCGCTCGTGGGGCTATGCGGAGCGGGAAGACGATCTGCTCATCCGGCGCGGTGTCATGTTCGCTCGCCTCTCGGTGGTCCCCTACGGCCGAATGCAGTTCATCGACGTCACAGCGGGTCCGCTCGAGCGCTCCTTCGGCCTGGCGACCGTGCGTCTGCATACGGCCGCGGCCGCCACGGACGCGCGCATTCCGGGTCTGGAGCGGGAGGAAGCCGCGCGGCTGCGCGACAGCCTGGCCGAGCTCGGTGAGGCACAGGCGGCCGGCCTGTGAGCAGCAGGCCGCGGCCCGAGGGCTGGCAGCGCCTGCATCCGCTCTCGCCCGTGGTGCGGGGTGGTCGAGCGACGATCGCCATCTTCTTCGTGCTGATCCCGATCGCGTTCGGCCGCGACACGCTGGGGAACGAGATTCCGGAGTTCGCGATCGTCGCGGCCATCGCGCTCGCCGGATTCGTTTCCTGGCTCGTCACGAGGTGGCGGATCGAAGGTGACGACTTGCGGGTCGAGACCGGGCTGCTGCGGCGGCAGTCCCTGCGCTTCCCGCTCGCACAGGTCCAGGCGATCGACGTCGTACGACCCGGGCTGGCGCGGATGTTCCGGGTTGCCGAGCTGCGCCTGCGGATGGCGGGGTCGACCGGCGCGACCGCGCGGCTCGCCTACGTCGCCGAGCACGAGGTCGAGCCGCTGCGCGACCAGCTGCTCGCTCTCGCACGAGGGGCACGTGTCGACGAGGAGCTGCGCGCAACCGAGTCCGAGCCGGAACCTGCCGAGACGAAACAGCACGTCCTGGCCACCGTCGGGACTGCCCCCCTGGTCGCTTCCATCCTGCTCGAGAACTGGTGGATCGTCGTCGTCCTGGTGGGCCTGCTCGTGGGCTTCGCCCTCTCTCCACACCGGGTGGGCGACCTCCTGGGCGGAGGCGGCTTCGTCTGGGCGCTGACGATGATCACGTTCGTCTGGCGCCGGTTCAACCAGCAGTACCGGCTGACCGTCGCGGAGGGCTCCGACGGCCTCCACTTGCGCGGCGGGCTCGTCGCGCTCACGGCCGAGGTGATCCGGCCCGGGCGCGTGCAGGCTGTGCGCCTCGTCGAGCCCGTGTTGTGGCGCCCGCTCGGCTGGTGCCGGCTCGAGGTCGACGTTGCCGGGAAGCAGCGCAGAAAGGGCGAGGGCGAGGCCCAGCGCGGCCAGCTCCACGCGCTCATCCCGGTCGCGACGCGCGCGGTCGGAATGGAGCTCGTGGATCGCCTTCTTCCCGACCGGCCGCGCGAGCTGTCGCGACCACCGCGCCGGGTCTTCTGGAAGAGCCCGTTCCGTTACCGGGCGCTCAGCTGGGGCCGCAGCGAGACCTGCGTGGCGACGACGAGCGGCCGGCTGCGTCGCGTGACGAGCTGGGTTCCGCTGGAGAAGGTGCAGAGCCTCCGGCACGTGCAGGGGCCGGTGCAGCGACGGCTGCGCCTCGCGAGCGTCCACGTGGACACTGCCGGACGGTCGGTCCACGCGACGCTGCGCGATCGCGACGCGGCCGAGGCCACACGCGCGCTCGAGGAGCTGACCGATTTGGCTCGCATCGCGAGGAGGAGACCGGCACTCGCATAAGTGGACGAGGTCCGTGACAATGCGGCATGTTCGAGATCGGTGGGAGCCTGCGCGAGGCCCGCCTGAAGCGAGGACTCACGCCCGCCGACGTTCAGAAGGCGATCCGGATCCGCGACCGATACCTCCAGGCGCTCGAGGAAGAGCGGTGGGAGCTTCTCCCCGGTGACGCCTACGTCAAAGGGTTCCTCCGCACATATGCCGACTACCTCGGCCTCGACGGGAGCCTCTACGTCGAGGAGTACAACAGCCGGTTCGCGCGCCCCGACGAGCCGCAGCTCGTGCCCGAGCGATTCGCGCGCGGCGGCTCGCGCTTCGCCGGCGTCGGGTTCTTCCGTCCGGTCGCCGTGATCGGCGTGATCGTGGCGATCGTCGCGGCGTTCACGGCCTGGCAGCTCAGCGGCTCCTCGGACGGCAAGCAAGGCGCACCGCCGACCACCTCCGCTCCGACGACCACCGCGTCACACCACACGACACCGAGGAAGAAGCACGAGGCGAAGCACCACTCGGCCGCGCTCCCCACGCGCGCCGTCGTCGTGGCCTCGCGCGGGAACTCGTGGCTCTGGGTGCGCTCGAGCAGCGCAGCCGGCCCGACCGTCTACGAGGGAACGCTGCTCCAGGGGAAGACATTGCCCGTCAACCTGCAGAACGGGCCCGTGTGGATCCGGATCGGCGATCCCACCAGCATCGATGTCCGGCTCGGTGGGAAGCTCGTGCACGGGCTGCCGACCCAGGTCGGCAACGTGCTCCTGACGCGCCGCGGGATCCGGCCGGCGGCCTAGGAAACGGCTGCGGCATCGACATCGACCGCGGGCACGTCGCTCCACAGCTCTTCGAGCCGGTAGTACTCCCGCGCATCCGGCGTGAAGACGTGGAGGACGACGTCGAGGTAGTCGGCGACGATCCACGCGCCCTCGCGCATCCCGTCGACGCTCTGGGGCAGCAGCCACTCGTCCTGCTTCAGCCGCGTGTGCACCTCGTCCCAGATCGCGGCGGTCTGGCGCGGGTTGCGACCCGTCGCAATGACGAAGTAGTCCGTGAAGGAGCACCCGGGCCGCATATCGAGGATCACGACGTCCTCGGCCAACTTCTCCTGGGCGAGAGCGGCGATGCGACGGGCCTGTTCGAGGGAGGTCAGAGTCTGCTCGTGTCCTTGGATCGCTTGGCTTGCTGCAGTGTAGCCCTGGTTCACAGACGATAAAGCCCGCGCTCCTCGATGAGCCGTGCGACAGCGGTCGGCACCAGCCCGTCGAGCGGCTGTCCGGCCGCGACACGGGCCCGCGCAGCCGTCGAGGAGCTCGGATTCGGCTCGATCTCGAAGAAGAGGACACGATCCGAGCGGTCGAGGTGCTCGAGCACGGTTTCGAGCTCGCTGCGCGGGAAGCCGGGCCGGGTGGCGACTGCGAGCCGGGCTCGCCGAAGCACCTCGGCAGGCTCCCTCCAGGCGAGAAAGTGGCGGAACTGGTCGGCGCCGATCACGAAGACCGGGTCGTCGAGGTTTTCGGCACGCAGGAGCTCGACGGTGCGCGGGTGAGGGTCGAGACGAACCTCGTCCTGCGGAAAGGCGGCGCGGGCGAGCGCGAGACGATCCTCGGCCGCTGCATGGACCGTGCGATGGCCCGGATGCTCGTTCACGAGCACCACGAGGCGCTCGGTACCGAGGCGCTCGCGCGCAGCGTCGGCTACGGCGACATGACCGAGATGCGGCGGGTCGAACGCCCCGCCGTAGAGCGCTACTCCCACTCGAGCAGCTCCTCCCCCACCTCGACCTCGTCCCCCGCCCGCGCGCCGGCCGCGCGGAGGATCGCCTCGAGCTCGTCCTCCGCGGGCGGCGTGCCCGTGACGCGGAAGCCGCTATCGGTGCGGTAGACGCGGAACGGCCGCCGGGTCGGCTGCGGCCGGTAGACGAGAAAGTCCACGATCTCGTCCGTTGGCTCGGCCGGCTCGTCCTCTACCTCTGGCGGAACGAGCTCGAACAGCGCGCGGCGCAGCCCGTCGAGCCCGGCGCCGGTCGCGGCGGAGAGGCGAAGGACGCGCAGGATCCGCTCGTCCTCGACGCCGAACGCCGGAGGCTCCGGACGGAGATCGATCTTGTTCAGCACGACGATCTGTGGCCGCTCGTCCAGGCCGGCCCCGTACGCGGCGAGCTCGGCGTCGATGGTGCGCCAGCGCTCGTCGGCGTCGTTCTCGGAGGAGTCGACGACGTGCACGAGAACGCGGGCGCGCTCGAGATGCGCGAGGAACTCGTGGCCGAGCCCGACGCCCTCACTCGCACCCTCGATCAGGCCGGGGACGTCGGCAACGACGAGCTGGCGCCCGTCGGAGGACTCCACGGTCCCGAGCACCGGCGAGAGCGTTGTGAAGGGGTACTCGGCGACCTTCGGCCGCGCGTTCGAGATCCGGGTCAGCAGCGACGACTTCCCTGCATTGGGCAGGCCGATGAGCGCGGCGTCCGCGAAGAGCTTCAGGCGCAACTCGATCTCCCGCTCCTCGCCCATCATGCCCACCTCGGCGAAGCGCGGCGTCTGCCGGCTCGGCCCCGCGAAGTGCCGGTTGCCGCGGCCGCCGCTGCCGCCCTTAGCCACGACGACGCGAGCGCCCGCGTGTGCGAGATCGGCCACGAGCTCGTCGCTCTCGAAGACCTGCGTCCCGACGGGGACGGTGAGCACCGCCTCGTCGCCACGCGCGCCGTTCGAGCCGCGTCCCCCACCCGGCCCGCCGCGCCCCGCGCGAAGCTTCTGGTTCGGCCGGATCCCGGAGAGGTCGCGCCGCCGGAGGTCGGCGACGAGCACGACGTCGCCGCCGTCGCCGCCGTCTCCCCCGTCGGGGCCGCCCCGCGGGACGTACTTCTCCCGCCGGAAATGGATCGAGCCGTCGCCGCCTCGGCCGGCGACCGCCGTCAGTCGTGCGCGATCGTGGAACATCGGGCGAAGCGTAGAGTGGCCGCATGGACGACGAAGTCGGCGTCACCGTCGTCGGAAGCGAGCCCGAGGCGCAGCTCGCCTGCCAGCTGCTCCGCAGCGAGAACATCCCGTGCTACTTCCGGCCGACGACGTTCGCCGCCGGCGCAGGAGACGGCCTGGTCTCGCTCGGCTCCCCGCGCGAGATCGTCGTCCGCACCGCAGACGCGAGGCGTGCCCGCGAGCTGCTGCTCGACTAGGCTTGCTGCTCGACCGAGACGAAGCGGCGCTCGCCGCTCGTGCGGAACGCGACCTTGCCGTCGCGCATCGCGAAGATCGTGTCGTCCTTGCCGATCCCGGCGCCCGGGCCGGGGCGGAAGCGCGTGCCGCGCTGGCGGACGAGGATCATCCCCGCCGTCACGTCCTGGCCGGCGAAGAGCTTCACGCCGAGCATCTTCGGGTTCGAGTCGCGGCCGTTCCGCGACGAGCCGAGTCCCTTCTTGTGCGCCATCTACTTGTCCTCCAGTGCGGATTCGAGCGCTGCGAGAGCGCCCTTGCGAGCCTTGCCGGAGCGCTCCTGCTCGAGCGCCGCCTCGATCTGCTCGCGACTCCAGCCGCCGGCCGCCTCCGAGAGCTGCGCGATCGTCATCGACGCGTAGCCCTCCGGGAGCTGCCCCTCTGCCTTCACAGCGCGCTTCTCCTCTGCCTGCTCCGTCTTCGGCTTCGCGGTCGACTTCGCAGTGCGCTTGGCGGCGCCGATCGACTCGATCTCGATCCGCGTCAGCTTGCTGCGGTGGCCGGCATGTCTCTTGTAGCCGGTCCGGCGGCGGTACTTGCCGATCCGGATCTTCTCGCCGAGCTCGTGCCCGACCACGCGGGCCGTCACGGTCGCCGACGGCGAGAGATCCGGCGTGCCGTTGCCACCGACGAGCAGGACTCGTGGCTCCAGGGTCGCTCCCTCGTCCGCGCGCAGGCGGTCGACGAGTAGCCGCTCTCCTTCGGAGACGCGGTACTGCTTGCCGCCGAGACTGATGATCGCGTAGGAGCTCATGGCGTGGAAACGCGGGCTGGGCGCCCGCGGATCAGCAGTGTAGCTACCGACTTTCCAGATCGTCGGCCCACTCGGACATGGGCACGTATTCGAAGTCGCCGTCCTCCGAGGCAGTTTCGGCCCCGGGAGCCGCCTCGATCTCCGCGGCCGCCTCGGCGCCGTTCTGGGAGGTGGTCGCCGGCTTCTTCTTCCGGTTCTTGCCACCGCGTGAACCGCGTCGCGTCTTCTTCTTCGGCTTCGCCGCTTCCTCGGCTTCGGCCGTAGACGGCTCTTCGGCCGCCCCGGACTCGGTCTCCGCAGGTGTCGCCACTGCGGGCTCGGCCTTGCCGTCGCGGCCGAGATCGTCGCCGGGGACGTGAATCGTGACGGCGCGCGAAGGCTCGGGTGCTTCCTCGGCGGAGGCGTCTCCTGCCACGGACTCGGCCTCGGCTGCTTCCGCCGTCGCAGGGGCCTTCTTCCGCTTGCGACCGCCGCGCGAGCCGCGCCGCGTCTTCTTCTTCGGCTTTGGAGCTTCCGCGGCGTCCACCGACTCCTCGGTCTCGGTCTCGGCGGCCTTCGGCTCCTCCGTCACCTCGGGTTCTTCAACCTCGAGCTCTTCCAGCTCAGGCTCGGCGTCCTTCACGACTGTCGCACCCTTCCGGGCGGGCGGCTTACGCGTCGGCTTCTCGGCCTCGCCCTCGGCAGTCAGCGGCTCGGGGGCCGGCTTCGTCTTCCGGATCGCGACGGCGTAGACGCGGCCGTCGAGCACGCGCTGGATCCGCACCTTCATGCGCTTGCCCACCTGCGAGGCCATGTCGGCGACCACCACGTCCAGCCCGTCCAGCTTTCCGACGGCGGCGGCGCCGTCGTACCGGTCGACCTCGACGAGCTGAAGCATGACCTCCGCGTCCTCGGCCACCGGCGCCGGCGGCGCCAGGTCCGCGAGCTTGCCCTCGCTGCGGACGACGAAGTGATCGAGGTGCGTCTCGGGCTTGCCCTCCAGGAAGAAGCGCTTCTTCGTGAGCGCCTCGAGCTCGATGAGCCGCCGCGCGCCGGGGCCGACCAGCGCGCTCGCGATCCCGTCGGCGAGCTCCACCCGGAAGGCCTGCGAGCGCGAGCCGGCGGCGAGCGCGCGCAGCCGCCGCTCGACGTCGATCGCCGCGGAGGCCTCGGAGTAGACGATTCCGTCGCCGCCGCAGGTGGGGCACTTGCGCGTCATGACCTCGCGCGGCCCGTCGGTCACGTTCTGACGCGTCATCTCCACGAGCCCGAGCGGCGAGATCTCGACAACGTATGTCTTCGTGCGGTCGCGCTCGAGCTCCGTGCGCAACGCCTCCTCGACGGTCGACCGGTTCTTCGGGTTGGCCATGTCGATGAAGTCGATGACGATGATCCCGCCGATGTCGCGAAGCCGCAGCTGGCGGACGACCTCCTTCACGGCCTCGAGGTTGTTCTTCGTGATCGTGTCCTCGAGCCGGCTGCCCGAGTTCTTGCCGCGGCCGCCGACGAAGCGACCCGTGTTGACGTCGATGACGGTGAACGCCTCGGCGTAGTCGAAGATGAGGTAGCCGCCGGACGGGAGATCGACGCGCCGGCCGATCGTCGACTTGATCTCCTGCTCGACGCCGAACGCCTCCATCAGCGGCGTCTTCTCCTTGTAGCGGACGACCCGCTCGACCATGTGCGGCGACGTCTTCTTCAGGTAGCCGACGATGCGCCTGTAGGTGCGTTCGTCGTCGACGTACGCCTTCTCGAAGTCGCCGGTGAAGAGGTCGCGGACGACGCGCAGCGGCAGCTCGGCCTCCTGGTAGACGAGCTCCGGCGCCTTGCCCGTCTTCGCCTTCGCCTGGATCGACCGCCAGAGCCGTTGGAGGAAGACGAGGTCACGCTCGATGTCCTCTTCGGACGCGCCCTCGGCGGCAGTGCGAACGATGACGCCGCCCTCCTTCACCTCGAGGCGCTTGAGGATGTCCTTGAGCCGGTTGCGCTCGTCGTCGTCGAGCCGGCGCGACACGCCGAGACCCTCTCCCTGCGGAACGAAGACGACGAACCTTCCGGGCAGCGAGATCTGGGTCGTCAGCCGCGCGCCCTTCGTCTTCATCGGGTCCTTGACGGCCTGGACGAGGAGCGTCTGACCGCGCGAGATGAGGTCCTGGATCTTGCGCCCGTGGCCCTTCTCGAGCTCGGGGCTGACGATCTCGTCCACGTAGAGGAAGCCGTTCTTCTCGAGGCCGATCTCGACGAACGCGGCCTCCATCCCGGGGAGGACGTTGTCCACGCGTCCGAGATAGATGTTGCCTGCGATCGAGCGGCGCTCCGGCCGCTCGAGATAGACCTCGGCGACGCGGCCGTCCTCGAGAACTGCGACGTCGCGCTCGCCGACGTCGACGGAGATCATCAGCTCACGCTTGGCGGCAGGAAGCGGTGCCCGGCGCTGCGGCTCGCGGCGCCGGCGAGACGACTGGTCGCGACGGCGCTCCTGGCGCTGGGAGAGCTCCCGGCGCTGCGGCTGCTTTGCGGGCTCCGCCTTCTCCTTCCGCGCCGAGTCCTTCCTTTCTGGCGCGGACGCGGCCGCGCCGGCGGTAGCGGAGCCGGTCTTCTTGCGTCCGCGTCCACCGCGGCTACCGCGGCGACGCTTCGGCTTGGTCGAGGTGGATTCGGAGTCGGCCGCGTCGGCGGCCGGATCGGTCAGCTCGGGCTTGGCCTCGAGCTCGGGTACGTCAGGGCGTTGCTCGTCGGAAGACTTCTTCTTCCGGAAACGGAACCAGGGCAAGAAATTGCTCCTTCGTGGAAGCGCGCGCCGGCAACCTCAGATGAGGTGCGCGCGCGCTCGTTGTCGATGAAAAGGCTTGGCATGGCCTTGTCGCCAGGGTAGCAACCGCACCCGCCGGGGGTCCGTCCGAGCCCGGACCTACGATCCGGCCAACTCACGACCGGGAGGTGAACGGTGGTGGCAATGCGCGAGGCGGAAGAGCTTTTGCTGATCGAGGAAGCCGATGCGTGGTTCGAGTACCTCGAGGTGACTCGGAGCCAGTCCGAGAGCCGCTACCACGAGGTCGAGCCGTGGGCCTGGGCACGCCTGTCTCAGCGCCTGCGCACCATCAAGGCGCGGCGCGCGCGGCTCCGGCCGGCCGCTGCGTAGGCGCGAGCTCGAAGCGGAGGCGGGCCGCCTCGCCGAGCGCGCGCGTCCCCGCATAGGCCACCCCCACCTTCACGGCGCAGCTCGCAGCCGGCACGACTCCGAGCGCCCGCGCCAGAGCGCGCAAGAAGAAGGCGCTTCCGAGCGTCGCCGCGACCTCCGGTAGCCGATCCCGAAGCTCTCCGGACGCGTCGTGAGCCTGCGCGAGGCGGAGCACGAGACGGAGCTCGTTCAGCGCGAGGACGGGCAGGTCCGCGCCGGGGATCCAGACCGCCGCTGCGACGATCCCGTTCCTCCGCGCAAAGGAGGCGACGAGTTGCTCGCCCACAGGCTCGCGCAACAGAGGCACGCGCGCTGCAAGGGGCGCGCCGTGCTCTCCGAGCCGGGCAGCGATCGCACGGGCGATGGCCTCGAGCGGAAAGGCCCGGCCCGCATCCACCCACACCACGTCGGTCGCGAGCACGTAGGGGACCGTCACGTCCTCGGCGAAGCCGACCGCGACGGCCACCACGGGGACGCGCGCGCGCAACGCCCGGCGCAGCATGGCCACGTCCTGGCCCTCGACCCCGCCGGACAGGACGTGCACGTACACGGCTGCGCCGTCCGGCCCACCGACACGGACAGCCTTCTGCATAGCATGGCCGCGGAGGAACTGCTGCCGCAGCAACGGCGCGAGCCCGGGAGCCCCACCGACGGCGAGGACGTGCTGACGCGAGCCCGCGGAGGTGACGTCCCGCAGAAGCTTCCGGACCGCCCCGGCCGAGACCGGCACGGGGATCAGCGCCGCCGGGAGTAGCGCGAGACGCGCCCGCGCGCGTGGATCGCGAGCAGCACGCCCATCGCCGCGAGGTTCGCGATCAGCGACGAGCCGCCGACGCTGACGAACGGCAAGGGGATGCCGGTGATCGGCGCAATGCCCATCGTCATTCCGACGTTGACGAAGATCTGGAACAGGAGCGCGACCACGATCCCGCCCGCGACGATCGCCGAGAAGAGATCTCTGGCGACGGTGAGCACGCGCAGGCCGCGCCAGAGCACGAGCAGGTAGAGCCCGAGCAGGATCACGGCGCCGATGAACCCTCGCTGCTCGGCGAAGCCGGCGAAGACGAAGTCGGTTCCGCTCTCGGGCAGGAAGCCGAGCTTGACCTGGCTCGAGCCGTTCGGCCCGCGTCCTTTGAACTGCCCCGAGCCGATCGCGGCCTTCGACTGCTCGAGGTTGTAGCGCTGGTCGACCGAGCACGTGGCCGGATGGGTGAAGCACGTGAGGCGCTGCTGCTGGTACCCCTTGAGGACGTTGACCCCGGCGGAGGGGCCGGCCCAGAGGACGCCGACCACGACGACCACGACGATGGCGCCGAGCAGCGCGAGGTGCCGCCACGGCACTCCGGCGACGAACAGCATCGCGCCGAGCGCGGCGAGGTAGACGAGGGCGGTGCCGAGATCGGGCTGCGCGAAGACGAGCACTACCGGGACGAGCCCGATCCCGACGACTCGGAGCGTCGTCTCCCACTTCGTCAGATCGCGCTCGCGCTCGGCCAGCATCCCCGCGATCGCGAGGACGAACAGGAGCTTCCCGAACTCCGAGGGCTGGAAGGTGAAGAAACCGAGGCTGATCCAGCGCGTCGAGCCGTGCGCCGCATGCCCGACCAGCAGCACGAACGCGATCACCACTGCCGTGCCCGCGAAGATCGCCCGCCAGTACCGCCGGTAGAGATCCGGGTCGATCAACGCGGCCACCACGAGCACCACTGCCCCCACGCACGCGTAGAGGATCTGGCGGTTGAGGTAGTAGCTCGGGTCGCTCGCAACCGCGAACTTCGTGACTCCCGCAACGCCCCAGAGCCCCACCACGACGAGCGCAGCGACTCCCGCCAGCAGGATCCAGTCGAGCGAGCGGATAACGGCGAGCAGGTGCGGCGCGTCGCGCTCGGCGCGCAACCCCGCTCGTTGTGATCCGGCGTATTCGAGCATCAGTCTGAGTGGATGTATCCCAGTTGCGTGGGCTGGACGTGGAAGAACTTCGCGAAGACCCGCTCGGCGGCCGGCGCCGCCGCCGCCCCGCCCTCGCCGCCATTCTCGATCACGGCGCAGACGACGATCTTCGCGTGGGTCGAGGGACCATAGCCGCACCACCAGGACTGGTCCCGGTAACCCGTGTAGCCCGGGAGACGGACGAACTTCTGCGCCGTTCCGGTCTTGCCGGAGATCGACGCGGGGAAGTTGCCGAACACGCCGTACGACGTGCCGAACGGGTCGTGGGTTCCCTCGAAGAGCCCCTGCTGGACGACTCTCAGGTTGGCCGGATCGAGGCCCGGGATCTTCCGGGGCGTGGGCGGCGCTGCGGTCGGCACGATCGTCCCGTTCTGGTTCTCGACGTCCAGCAGAATGTGCGGCGTGACGAGCCTGCCGCCGTTCGCGATGGCGGCGTAGAAGCGGGCCATCTGGAGCGGCGTCACGAGCAGGTCGCCCTGGCCGATCGCGAGGTTGAGGGAGTCGCCGGGCTTCCAGAGGCGGTCGATCCGCCAGTTCGACGGGTCGGTCTTCCTCGTGAACGCGCGCTGCTTCCAGCCGATCGTCGGCACGAGTCCCCGGACCTGCGGCGAGAGGTCGGAGCCGCTCGTCCGGCCGAAGCCGAAGCGGCGCGCCCACTTCTGGATCGGCTGGCCCCGATCCTTCGGCAGGAGGTAGAGCTTGTTCGCAGCGCGGTAGAAGTACGTGTCGCACGACTGCGCGATCGCCGTGGGTAGATCCATCCCCTGGAAGACGAAGCGGTCCCAGTTGTGCCAGACGCGATGGGAGTTGTCCGCGGGTGAGACGTACGTGCCCGTGCAGGGATAGAACCTGTACGGCTTGATCAGGTGCTCCTGCAGGGCCGCGATCGCGGTGAGCGGCTTGAAGGTCGATCCGGGCGGATAGGTGGCGTCGAGGGCCCGGTCGAGCGCCGGAAAGTTTCGGCCCGGGGCCGTCTTCGGCGTGAGCCCCTGTGCGGCGAGCCGGCGGTGGGTCACGCGCCCGCTGTAGACCGACGGGTCGTAGCTGGGCGAGGATGCGAGGGCGAGGATCGAGCCGTCCTTCGGGCTCAGGGCCACGATCGCGCCGCCGTCGGCCGCCCACTGGCCACTGACGTGCGCGCGCTGGATGCCGTACTCGAGCGCGTTCTGGGCGGCGATCTGCAGCGGCGTGTCGATCGTCAGACGCACGGTCTGGCCGGGCGTGGGCGCCGTGGCCAGGAGCCGGGGACTGCGGGGGCGGCCGAGGGAGTCGACGCGGACTCGGGCCAGCCCGGGCACGCCCCGCAGGTACATGTCCAGTGCCGACTCGATCCCGGTCTGACCGATCACGTCTCCCGGCTCGTAGCCGTCCTTGGCAAGCGTCCGTAGCTGCTCCCTGGAGACCTGGCCGTCGTAGCCGAGCAGCTGCGCCGCCAGCGATCCGTGCGGATAGCGGCGGATGTAGCTTCGGGCGAGCGTCAACCCGGGGAAGGCCGCGGCCCGCTCCTGGAGGTACGCCTGCATGGGCGCCGTCGCCTGGGTGCGGATGACGATCGGATCGAGCATGTCGTTCGCTCGCTCGCGCTCGAGGATCAGCCTCGTCACGCGCCGCACCGACACGCCGGCGACCTGCGCGATCCTGCGGACCTCCGCAGCCCGCTCTGCGTAGGTCTTCGGCATGCCGGCGGGCGAGAGCTCGACCGCCGTCACTGGCCGGTTCGTGACGAGCAGGTTGCCGCGCCGGTCGACGATCGGGCCGCGCGGCGCCTGGACGCGCACCGAGCGAACCTGGTTGGCCCGCGCCTGCGCGGCGTAATGCGAGCCGGAGAGAACCTGCAGTGCCCAGAGCCGCATGAAGAGCGCGGCGAAGCCGATCACGACGAGTGCGCTGAGCAACGCGACGCGCCGCGCGAGCTTGGGCGTCAGCCGGTACGGCTGGACCGCGGTCTGCTCGGTGTCGACCTGCTCCTGCCGCGTCGGCCGTGAGGGAAGCGGGGCCGGCGGGCGGGTCGTGGTGCTAGCCAAGGAGCTGCACCTCTGCCGTCAGCTCGTCCCGGTTCGTCGGCCGCAACAGCCGGCGCACGACTGCGTAGATCGGCGCGGTGAGGATCAGGTTGAGGACGACCGCGGGGATCAGGCCGCGCATGACCGCTCCGCCCGGCGCGCTCTCCCCGAGCACGAAGTGCACGACCAGGAGCCCGACCTGGTAGAGCACGGTCACGACGGCGACCGAGAGGAACGGGGCGTGCGCGCGGTCGCGGCCGGTCGTCTCCCCGTAGCGCCCGATCCAGTAGCCGGCGAGCGTGAGCACGAGCGACGTGAGCCCGAGCGTGCCGAGAGAGGCCGTATCGACGATGAGCCCCGCGAAGAAGCCTCCGACGGCGCCGGCCACGCTGCCGCGCAGCAGGGAGAGCCCGACGAGCGTGACCAGGAGCACGTCGGGGACGGCGCCGAAGACGTGGGCCTGCGCGAAGATCGAGACCTGAGCCACCGCCGCGACGAAAAGCAGGGCGGCGGCCTTGAGACCGTCGCCGAGGGTCATCGCGGCTTCTTCGGGACGAGCACCGTGACCGCGTCGAGCGAGTCGAAGTCCGCGTACGGCCGCACCTGCACCTGGAGGAACGTCGCGGTGTCCGTTGCGCCGACCGACGAGACGCGGCCGATCGGGATGCCGTACGGATAGAGGTCGGGGTACCGCGCGGTGCGCGTCCCCGCCGTGACGAGTGGGTCGCCCTCGTTCACCTTGAGTTGCTTGAAAACCTGGTCGAGGATCAGGGTTCCGCCCGGCCCGGTGTGCACCATCCCGCGCACCCGGGTCCGCGGGTCGAATGCGGCGACGTAGGTGTTGTCGTCGGTGAGCAGCCGCACGACAGCCGTGTCCGGGAAGACGTTCGAGACGATCCCGACGAGGGCGGGGCCGTTCACCACCGGTGAGTTGAGCCGCACTCCCTCCGACGAGCCGGAGTCGATTGTGAGCGTGTGCGTATACGCGCTACCCGGCGGGGTGATGACCCAGGTGTTGACCGGGCGGAAGTCGCGCGGGAACGTCGAGCCCTGCTCGAAGTGGAGCATCCTCGTTAGGCTCGGCACGAGGGCGGCCTGCGCCGCCGTGTGGACGTCTCTCGCCCGGAGCTTCCGGTTCTGCTCCCTCAGCCGCTTGTTCTCCTCCTTCGCGTTCGCGAGGCCGTGAACGTACTCGTAGGCGTCGCGGAACGGCTGCGCGATCCGGGTGGCGGCGACCTGGAAGGGGCGCAACGCCGTCGAGCCTGCGCCCTGAACGCTGTGGAGCGCTCCCGCCGTCGGCGAGCGGAACGAGACCGTGACGAGCGCCAGCGCGACGACGACCAGGCCGAGGACGACCGCCCGGCGGATGAGCGCGTTGCGAGCCTTCGAGGGGTACGGGGTCGTCTTGGAGCGCTGAACCGACGAGGCAAGCACCGCTGCGCGCGCGCTGCGACTACGCGTAGCCACCGCAACAGGTTACCGCGGGCGCCCGCCGACCGAGCCGCAGGTGCCTAGTAGCGGTGGCGACCGTTGCGGGAACGCGCTTTGTTGCTGCGGTGGATCGCCTCGAACTCTTCGAGGCTGCGGCCCGAGCCCACCGCGACGCACGTGAGCGGGCTCTCGGCGAGGTGCACGGGCATCTGCGTCTCGTGGCGCAACCGCTCGTCGAGGCCCGTCAGGAGCGAGCCGCCGCCGGCGAGGACGATCCCGCGGTCCATGATGTCCGCTGCCAGCTCCGGGGGCGTCTTGTCGAGCGTCGACTTGATCGCCTCGATGATCTGCGTGACCGGCTCGTCGAGCGCACGCCGCACCTCCTCCGACGTGAGGACAACCGTCTTCGGCAGGCCGGTGAGCATGTCGCGGCCGCGGACCTCGGCCTGCAGCTCCTCGCGCAGGTCCCACGCGGAGCCGATCTCGAGCTTGATCTCCTCGGCCGTCTGCTGGCCGATGAGGAGCTTGTAGTCGCGCTTGATGTGGTTGATGATCGCCTCGTCCATCTCGTCGCCGCCGACGCGCAGCGACTGCGACACGACGATTCCGCCGAGCGAGATGACAGCGACCTCGGTCGTGCCGCCGCCGATGTCCACGATCATGTTCCCGGTCGGCTCGGCGACGGGGAGCCCCGCGCCGATCGCGGCGGCCATCGGCTCCTCGATCAGATACGCCTGGCGGGCGCCGGCCGACAGCGTCGCCTCTTCGACCGCGCGCTTCTCGACGCCCGTCACGCCCGACGGGACGCAGACGACGACGCGTGGGTGCGCAAAGCGGTACTGGTGCACCTTCTGGATGAAGTGCCGGAGCATCTGCTCGGTGACGTCGAAGTCGGCGATCACGCCGTCCTTCAAAGGGCGAATCGCCTGAATCGTCCCGGGCGTCCGGCCGAGCATCCGTTTGGCCTCGACACCGACCGCGTGCACCTCGCCGGAGCGCTGGTCGATCGCGACGACCGACGGCTCCGACAGGACGATGCCCCGGCCACGCACGTAGACGAGCGTGTTCGCGGTGCCCAGGTCCACCGCCATGTCACGGCCGCCGAAGCCGGTCAGTCCTGAAAAGAGGCCCATCGCCGCGCCACTCTAACTGCAAAAATGACACAAAGCCTCGACCCTGCCGTGACGGGTTCGCGCCTACCGTCCACGACATGAACGTGGTGACGTTGATCGGCAACCTCGCGACCGAGGTCGAGCTGCGCGAGGTCGGCCCCGAGAAGAAGGTGGCGAGCTTCGTGCTCGCGGTGGACCGGGCGAATCGGGACGGCGGCGCGGACTTCGTCCGTGTCTCGGCGTGGGACCGGCAGGCGGAGCTGTGTGCGGAGTACCTCGGCAAGGGCCGGCGGATCGCGATCGATGGGCGGCTCAAGTCCCGCTCGTGGGAGGAGGACGGGAAGCGGCGGAGCGCGCTCGAGGTGGTCGCCAGGCGGGTCGAGTTCCTGGGGGGCGGCCCGAGGCGCGACGACGAGGACGGCGACCTTGCGGAGGTGATCCCGTTCGAGGCGCCTGCGGCGGTCTAGCCGAGCGAGTCGACGAACTCGTGAATCGCGGCGAGGCAGGCATCCGGCCGCTCACCGATCAGGAGGTGGCCGCACCCCGCGATCGTCCGTAACGGCGCGCGCAGGCGGCGGGCGTACTCGATGCCGTCCTCGAGCCGCACCCAGTTGTCGCTCGCTCCCCAGAGACAGAGGCAGGGACAGTTGACGCGGTCCAGCTCGGTGCGCGGGTCCGAGGCGAGCAGGGCTCGACCGGCCTGGCGCATGTCGGTGTGGTGTGCGGGACCGACGAGGAAGGCCTCCGCGAGCTCGGGCTCGAGCGCGTCGGGATCCGCGACGCCCCACCAGCCGAACGCGGCCCGGCGACCGAGCCGCGAGCGTGACCACCTGTGCCGGTGCGGGGCGATCAGCCGTCCGGGCCGCACGACGCCGAGCACGGCGAGCGTCACCTGGGCGACGCGGGAGGCCGAGCCAATGCCGGCGGCAGCGGCGAGGACGAGCCCGCGAGCCGTCCCGGGACGTAGCGCCGCCGCTCGCAGCGCGACGACGCCGCCGAGTGAGTGGCCGATCCAGACCGCGTTCCGAATTTCCTCGCCGTCCGCGATTCCGAGGACGGCCCGGGCGAGCGCGTCGACGTCGCGGGCCTCGGGCAGCGGCGCCGACCGCCCGTGGCCCGGCAGGTCGGGGACGACGACGCGGTACCGCGCGGCGAGCGGAGGCGCAAGCGCACGCCAGTTCTCGATCGTCCCGCCGAGCCCGTGCACGAGCACGAGTGGAGCTCCGTCTCCGCCGACCGCATAGCGAAGCCGGGTTTCGCGCCACTCGAGCTCGCGCTCCTCGAATCCGTCCAGCCGGAGTTTGCGGTCTGTCCCCACCGAGGCATATTCTTTGCGTGATGAATGCTTCTGGAGGGCGGGCAGAGTGATGTCCGCAAACATGACAAGCGAGGGTGCGATCTAGCCCGCCAGCGCGATGCGCGCGGCGGGTTTTTTCGTTCCGGAAGGAGCCACCTATGGCGAATCACCTCACGCCCGAAGAACTGTCGAAGGAGTTCGGTCTCGACAGGCAGGAGGTGATCCGGGTGTGCGTCGAAGAGGGCGTGCCGATCTATCAGGGCAAGATCGACAAGTACCTGTTCCTGATGACGCAGCAGCACCTAGCTCAGCAGCAGCAGCCGGCCGCCTAGGCGGCTGCGCCCGGCGTCAGGCGGACTTCTTCGCCGGCGTCTTGCGGGACCGGGAACCCGCCTTCGAGCGGGTCTTCCCGTCCTTGGAGTCTTCCGCCGAGCGGCGACTCTGCGCGTCGGCGACGCTCTGGCGCAGCGCTTCCATCAGGTCGATAACGGGCGCTTCGGAGACCGGCTCCGGAGCGACGATCTCCTGGCCGGCGAGCTTCGCCTCGAGCATCTGCGCGAGGTCGCGCCGGTAGTCGTTCTCGAAGTCCTCCGGCGCCCACTCGCCGGAGAGGCTCGAGATGACCTGCTCTGCGAGCTTCAGCTCCGCGTCCTGCACGTCGGTCTCGGCCACAGCTTGCTCGATCTCGTCTCTCGCGCGGACGTCCTCGGCGAAGAAGAGCGTCTCGAGCAGCAGAGCGCCGGCCTGGGCGCGGATGAGGCAGAGGTTCTCCTTGCCCCAGAGGACGAACTTGCCGACCGCGGCCATCCCAGAGTCCTCCATCGCGCGCAGAAGGAGCACGTAGGGCTTCCGCTGCGCGTCGCCTCCGGCAGGAGCGAGGTAGTACGTGCGATCGAAGAAGACGGGATCGACGTCCTCGAGCCGGACGAAGCGGAGGATCGCGATCGACTGCGAGCGGGTCAACGCGACTGCCTCGAGGTCGGCCTCTTCGACGAGGACGTACTGCCCTTTCGCGAACTCCCAGCCCTTGACGAGCTCGTCGGGTTCGACGTCGCGCTCGTGCACCGGGCACCACCGTTTCTGCTTGATCGGCGTGCCGCACTCGCGATGGAGCGTGCGGAACGAGACGTCCTGCCGCTGGGTCGCGAGCGCGAGCCCCACGGGGATGTTGACGAGGCCGAAGCTGATCGATCCGTTCCAGATGGTCCGCATGAGAGGTCCCAGTTTAGTTGGGGACCGGCCGAATTCTCGATTCTCATCGGGTTCCCTGCATACGATTGCGAGATGGAGCGGCGCACCGTGCCCGAGCTCTGGCGCGAGGCCGTCAGCGACGCGCCTGACCAGCCGGCCTATCTCGAGGAGACGGCAGACGGCTGGCGGCCCGTTTCCTGGGACGAGGCCGCAGAGCGGGTCGAGGGGATCGCACAGGGGTTGCTGGCGCGTGGCGTCCGCCACGGCGACCCCGTGGCCATCCTTTCGCGCACCCGGCTCGAGTGGATCCTGCTCGACTGGGCCGTGATGTCGATCGGCGCCGTGGTCTTGGGGCTCTACCCCACGAGCTCGGCCAAGGAGTGCGAATACATCCTCGGCCACTGCGGGGCCGTGCTCGCCTTCACCGAGGACGAGGAGCAGACGAGGAAGCTCGTCGCGATCCGCGGCTCCCTCCCGACCCTGCGCGAGATCATCCCGTTCGACTGGCTCGAGAAGCTCGAGTCCGACGGGCGTCTCGCGCGGCACCTGCGGCCGGACCCGATCGAGGAGGACGACCTTGCGACGCTCATCTACACGTCCGGGACGACCGGGCCGCCCAAGGGTTGCATGCTCACGCACCGCAATCTCGTCACGGCAGCGACGCGGGTGCGCGACGCGATCCATCACCCGGGCGACGTCGTCCTCCTCTTCCTACCGCTCGCACACAGCTACGGGCGGCTCGCCCACCAGTCCGCAAGCCATCGCGGCGCGACCGTCGCGCTCGTCGCCGACGTTCCCCGCGTGCCCGAGGCTCTGGCCGCGGTGCGGCCGACGGTTCTCCCCGCTGTCCCCCGCGTGTACGAGAAGGTGCACGCGAACACGCTCGGCGAGATCGAACGGGCGGGCGGTCTGCGGACGCGGATCGGCCTTTGGGCGCTCGGCGTCGGCGGCCGCGCGAGCCGTGCCCGCCGCGAGGGAGGTTCCGTGAACGGCGTCCTCGCGCTGCAGCAACGGCTGGCCGAGCGGCTCGTGTTCGCGAAGGTGCGCGAGCGGCTGGGCGGCCGTCTGCGGGTCGGCGTCTCGGGCGCTGCTCCCCTCTCGCCCGAGGTGATGGAGTTTTTCCACGCGCTCGGGGTGCCGGTGATCGAGGGTTACGGCCTGACCGAGACGGCGAGCTCGGCCACGGTCAACGAGCCGGACGACTTCCGGATCGGCACCGTGGGCCGGCCGGTGGACGGCGTTGAAATCCGGCTCGCCGACGACGGCGAGATCCTGATCCGCAGCGACTCGGTCTTCGCCGGCTACTACAAGGAGCCCGAGGCCACCGCCGCTGCCCTGACCGACGACGGCTGGCTCCGCACCGGCGACGTCGGTGAGCTGGATGACCACGGCTTTCTACGGATCACCGACCGCAAGAAGGACCTCATCATCACCGCCGGCGGCAAGAACATCGCACCGCAGAACCTCGAGAACGCGCTCAAGACCTCGCGCTTCGTCTCGCAGGCACTCGTCGTCGGCGACCGGCGTCCCTACGTCACGGCACTCGTGACGCTGGACGAAGCCGAGGTCGCCTCGAGCGGCCGCGACCCGCAGCAGCTGGTGCAGGAGCTCGTGGACGACGTCAACCGCGACCGTACCCGGGTCGAGCAGATCAAGCGGTTCGTGATCCTGCCGCGCGACTTCTCCCAGGACGAGGGCGAGGTCACCCCGACGTTGAAGCTACGCCGCCGGGTGATCCACGAGCACTTCGCGGCCGAGATCGAGCAGCTCTACGCGGCGGACCCGGTCTAGCCGAGAATCCGCTTCGCGCCGTCGTACTCGGACGCGTACCAGCCTGAGTTCAGGCTGTCGATGCGAACGACCGAGCCCGTGTGCGGCGCGTGGATGAAGCTCCCACCGCCGACGTAGATCCCGACGTGGCCGAGGCCGGCGAAGAACACGAGGTCGCCGGGCTGGAGCTGGCTCTTCGATACCGACACGGAGTTCGCGTAGTTGTACTGCGCGACGGTGTAGTGCGGCAGGGAGACCCCGATCTGGGCGTAGGCGTACATGACGAGGCCCGAGCAGTCGAAGCCGCTGGGGCTCGCCCCGCCGTAGACGTACGGGGTGCCCAGGTAGCGCATCGCGACGCCCACGACCCCGCCGTAGCGGCCGCCTGGAACCGAGCTGCTGGCGGGCTGGGCGCCGTAGCTCACCTTCGGGGTCGCAACCTGCGCCGCCGCCGCCCGTGCGGCGCGGGCAGCCGCCTGCTGGGCCGCCTGCTGCCGCGAGATCATCTGCGCGATCTGGGAGCGGACGGAGTTGTAGAGGTGCCGCTCGGCGGCGAGCCTCCCCTCGATCCGGTTGCGCTCCGCCGCTCGCGCAGTGACCAGCCGGTTCTGCCGGGCCCGCTGGCTACGGAGCATGGCCCGCCGGTGCACCACCTGCCGGTGGAAGGCGACCACCTCGCCGATGAGCGCCGAGTCCTGCTTCGACACCGAGTTGACGGTCTCGATACGGGATACGAGGTCGTCGAGGCTGCGGGCACCGAGGATGACGGCGAGCGACGACTGCTCATCCTGGCTGGTGTAGATCGCGACGAGCCGTTTCGCGAGCGCGCGCTGCGCCCGCCCCAGATTGCCGCGGGCGACGCCGAGCGCCTGGTGGTTGATCCGGAGCCGGTGCTCGACGAGCTGCAGCTTCTGGCTCGCCGCCTGGTAGCGGCTGGTCGCGAGCTGAGCAGCAGCGTCGAGTTGCTGCAGCTTGGCGAGAACGCCCTGGGCCTGCGCGCGCTTCGCGGTGATCGAGTCGGCCTGCGCGCCCGGAACGGACGCCGAGAGCAGGCCCGCCGACAGCAGGCCGATGAGAAGTGCCGAGAGCGCAGCTCGCCGCCGCGGCACGCGCAATGACGTCCTCCCGCCCGTCACAAGCGCCTGACGGTAACAAGCCTGGCGGACGCTCGCAGAGAGAACCGTCACGAAAATGCTGCAATTTGGCACAACATTCCCCGGAATCGGGCCTGCGATAGCTGCCGCACAAAGTCGCGCTGTCGAGTACGGTCCGCCGTCATGCTCCGGGGGAGGAGATCCCGCGCCGCGCGGTTCGGCGCTCTTGCAGCGGTGCTCGCGCTCACCGCTGCGTCGGCCGCAGTGGCGGCTCCCGGGACGGCGAACGGCGGCCCGGCGAGCGCCTCCGACACCACGACGGTGCAGCTCGACTCGCGTACCCATCGGGCGCTCCTCAGCCTCTATGCGCTCGACTCCCAGCTGCAGGCGTGGCGCGCGCGACTGGCCTCGCTCGAGTCGGCGGCCGCAGCCGTCAGGCGGCGGCAGGCATCTCTCCGGACCGAGCTCAACGCCGCACGTGCGTCTCTCGAGACCGGCCGGCACCACCTGGCCGTTCAGCTTCGCGCGCTGTACGAGCGAGGGAACGTCGACCCGGTCGCGGTCGTGCTCGGAGCGAAGTCGCTGGGCACGGCTCTGAGGCGGCTGGACGATCTGTCTCGCGTCGCGAGTCAGAGCCGGCAGATCGTCGACGCCACCTCCGCGGCCCGACTCCGCCTGCTCCTGTCTCAACACCGGCTAGCCGTGGAGGAACACCGCCTCGAGCGCTCGCTCGCCGCAGCCAGGCAGGCCGAGGAGAGGCTCACGGCGGCAGCGGCGTCGCGGGGCGCATACGTCGCCTCGCTACGGGCTCAGGCGCGGCTGCACGCGCAGCAGGTTCGCAGCGTCGAGGCGCAGGCGCAAGCCGCCCAGCAGAAGTCCCAGGCCTTGCAGCAGCCGACGACGTCGGCCCCGTCGGGTAAGCGGCAGCTCACCGTGAGCGCCACGTGCTACGACCTGCCGGGCCGCACCGCAACCGGGATGCCCGTGGGCCAGGGCGTCGTCGCGGTCGATCCCTCTGTGATTCCGCTCGGCACCCGCATGTACGTCCCCGGCTACGGCAACGCTGTCGCCGCGGACGTCGGCGGCGGCATCACGGGCAACACGATCGACCTCTGGATGACGCCGTCCCAGTGCGCAGCCTGGGGACGCCGGACCGTCACCGTCACGCTCTACTGACTAGACTTTCGGCCGCGAGAGGGGGAATCGCGGTGACGGAGCTGGTGGAAACGGCCGAACGGCATACGGAACCGCTCCGTGTGCTGCTCGTCGACGATCACGACCTGTTCCGGACGGGCCTACGCAACCTGCTCGAGGAGCAAGAGCTCGAGATCGTCGGCGAGGCCGCAACGGGCGCCGAAGCCGTCGCGCACGTCAGCGAGCTGACCCCGGACGTCGTCGTCATGGATCTCAACATGCCCTCCATGGGGGGCGTCGAGGCCACGCGCCACATCGCGGAGGTCTCACCGCTGACCCGGGTCGTGATGCTTACGATCTCGGACGAGGACAGCGACGTCACCGACGCGATCCTCGCCGGGGCGTGCGGCTACCTTCTCAAGGACGCGTCGATCCAGGAGCTCGTCGCGGGCATCCGGGCGGCCGCGCGAGGCGAGGCCCTGATCTCTCCGCACATCGCCGCGAAGGTGCTACAGCGGATCCGGGCCACGAGCGCGCAGCCGGAGATCGAGGAGATGATCCGCGCGGAGCTCTCGGAACGCGAGATCGAGGTGCTGAAGCTGATTGCGAACGGCAAGGACAACGCCGTCATCGCCGCCGAGCTCCACATCAGCCCGAAGACCGTCAAGAATCACATCTCGAACATCCTCATGAAGCTCCAGATCGACAACCGCATCCAGGCGGCCGTCTACGCCGTCCGCAGCGGGATTGTCTGAGAGTCCGGGCGAAGAGCTGCAGCTCTTCGCCCGGGGAGAACGGAACTACGCCACCGGGAGAGCGCGGTCTCCCGGTGGCTCCGTGCTGAGGGCACATTGGGCTTGTGTGCTTCGGACGCCTGGTTCCGTCGCGGGCGGATGGGCTGCGCGCGTCCGCCCGCTGGTCCGCAGCGTCGTAACGCACCGTTACGTCGCCGCCTCGACGCTAAGAGGTTAGAAACGTTCCGAACCACAATGCCACCAGGGGCCGGAGGCTAAGCCAGCCGCGAAGCGGCGACTTAGCCGCAGGCCGCAGCCGCGCTCGCGCCGGCCTCCGCCGCGCGCGAGCGCACAACAGCGGCATCCCGTGCAGTGCCCAAGAGAAAAGCAGCACGAAGCGGGCCGGAAACCGCGCTTTTCCGGCCCGCGTAGTCCCGTTCCCAGCGAGCGAAGCGTCAGCGTCGCGAGCTCGACGATTCGGCTCTTCGCCGGCGTCTGACCACCTGGAGGTTGTGGAGGAGCGTGCGGAGCCGCGTGAGCTCCTCGTCGGTCGCTTCGAGCCGTACGGACAGCTCGGCGAGCTCGGCGGCGACGCTGTGCGCCGAGACCTCGCCGGCGTCCTTCACCACCTCACCGAGCCGTCGCTCGATGCGCGAGCGCTCGGCGTCGAGCGCGAGCGCCTCGGCATAGCCGTCCGTGAGCGTCGTCTCGATCGCGTCGAGGCTCGGCGCGCCGGCCCCGTCTTCGGGCATCCTGAGGAGCTCCGCGATCTCGTCCCGCAGCGGCATCGAGCAACGCATTATCGGGCCGCGAAGCTCCAACCGGAATGGGCCGCCCGGCCCATCTTCCAAAGTGGGCCGACCCATCGGACTTGACGTTTGCCATCCCGCTTGAAAAATGGAAAGACGGTGCTTCTCCGTCTCGCCGCAGCGGCAGTGGCAATCGTCGCATTCTTTCTCGTCCCGGCCGCCCAGGCCGGGTCGCGCAGCGCCTTCCAGACGCAACTCGCGCGGGCGCTGCATGCGCGTCACATCAGCCCCGCGCGGACCGGCGCGATCGTCTTCGACCTGCAGTCGGGCACGACGCTCTTCGCCCACAACGCGCGGCTCGGGCTCAGGCCGGCGTCGAACGAGAAGCTCGCCACCACCTATGCGGCGCTGACGGCACTCGGCCCGACTTTCCGCATCGAGACCGACGTGCTCGGGGAGGGCCAGCAGGACGGCACTACGTGGCAGGGGAACCTCGTGCTCAAGGGCTACGGCGATCCCGCGCTGTCGTTCGCCCAGGTCAACTCGCTGGCGCGCCAGGTGGCTGCGGCCGGGATCAGGCACGTAAGCGGCCGGATCCTCGGCGACGAGAGCTGGTTCGATACGCGTCGCACCGGGCTGGGCTGGAAGCCGCAGTTCTACCTCCACGAGTCGCCGGCCCTCTCCGCACTCATCGTCAACCGCGGTTGGACGGGTCGCTACGAGACGACGCGGCCTGCCTTGACCGCGGCACAGCTTTTCCGCTACGACCTGCGCCGCGCGGGGATCACGGTGCACGGCGGTGCCGCGCTCGGCGTCGCCTCGGACGAGGCCGCGCCGCTCGCCCAGGTGCAGTCGGCGCCGCTCTCCGCGCTCGTGCGCCACATGGACGTCTACAGCGACAACTTCTACGCCGAGATGCTGCTCAAGGAGGTCGGCGCGGTTCAGGGCAACTTCGGCTCCGCGGCGGCCGGGATCGCGGTCGAGCGGCGGCTGTTGCGAGACGCGGGAGTGCCGCTGGGCGGGGTCCGCGTGGTCGACGGCTCCGGCCTCTCGCTCCTCGACCGCTGGACGCCCCTCGGCCTCGCCACGCTGCTGCGGACGATGTGGCAGGACGAAGACCTGCGGTCATATCTCCTTCTCGCGCTGCCGATCGCAGGGAAGACCGGCACGCTCGTGCACCGCATGCGCACGGGCCCGGCCCACGGCCTCGTCCGAGCGAAGACGGGCACCACCAACAACGCGTCCACGCTCTCCGGCTTCGTCGGCGACCGGTATGCCTTCTCGATCCTGGAGAACGGCAGTCCTGTGCGGGTACAGAACGCCGAGGCGTCGCAGAATCGCTTCGCACAGGTGCTGGCGCGCACCGTGGCCTCGACCTCGTAGGCGCTAGCTCTCGCCGAGCAGAGCCAGCAGGTCGCCCTCGGAGAGGATCGGCACGTCGGCCTTCTGCGCCTTGGTCAGCTTCGAGGCGCCCGGCTCCTCCCCGACGACGAGGCCCGTGGTCTTCGTCGAGACCGAGTTGGTCACCTTCGCGCCGAGCACTTCCAGCCGGGCCTGCGCTTCCTCTCGAGAAAAGCTTTCGAGCGTGCCGGTGATGACGTACGTGCTGCCGGTGAGCGGGCCTTGGCGCGGCCGCTCCTCTTCCCCCGCCGCGAAACGCAGGCCAAGGCCGCGTAGCTCCTCGACGAGCGCTCGGTTCTGATCGTCGGCGAACCAGTCCACCACGTCCTCGGCCCGGTCCGAGCCGAAGCCCTCGACCTCGGCGACCTCCTCCGGCGTCGCAGCGATCAGGCGGTCCACGTTGCCGAAGTGGCTCGCGAGGTTCCGCGCGAGCACCCAGCCGATCCCGGGAATGTTCAGGCCGAGGAGAACACGGGAGAAGGGCACCTGCTTGGAGCCCTCGATCGACTCGATCGCGGCGCTCGCCGAGATCTCGGCGAATCCCTCCAGCTCCACCAGTTGCTCCTTCGTCAGGCGATAGAGGTCGGGCAGCGAGCGGACGAGGTCTTTCTCCCACAGGGTGCGGATCGTCTGCTCGCCGACGCCGTCGATGTCCGCGACGGCCGTCCAGTTGATCAGCGTCTCGAGCCCGCGCGAGGGACAGGCCCGGTTCGGGCACCGGTGCATGGCCTCGCCCTCGGGCTTGACGATCTCCGTCCCGCAGAGCGGGCAGTGCGTCGGCATCCGGAACTTTCTCGTGCCTCGCCGGTGCGGACCGGCGGGACCGACGATCTGCGGGATGACGTCGCCGGCTCGCTGAACGATGACATCGTCGCCCTTGCGGATCTCCTTGCGGTTGATGTCCTCCTCGTTGTGCAGTGTCGCGCGCGTGACCGTGACGCCGCCCACCTGGACCGGTGCCATGATTGCCCATGGGTTGAGAGCGCCGGTGCGACCGACGCGGATGCGAATCTCGAGCAGCCGCGTCACGGCCGTCATGGGGGCCCACTTGTAGGCACGTGCCCAGCGCGGCCGGGAGTGCAGAGCGCCCAACCGGCGCTGCTGGTCGAGCGAGTCGACCTTGATCACGACACCGTCGATCTCATAGTCGAGCTCCAGCCGGCGCTTCTCCCACGCGACGCAGGCGGCAGCGATCTCGTCGATCGACTCGAGTCGCTCGGCGTACGGATTGGTGCGCAGGCCGTGCTCGCGCAGCCACTCGAGCATCGCGAACTGCGTCTCGAACTCGACGCCCTCACGGTGGCCGGCTCCGTAGACCCAGATCGAGAGGGGCCGGTCTGCGGTGATGGCAGAGTTCTTTTGCCGCAGGCTTCCTGCCGCAGCGTTGCGCGGATTCGGCGCCAGCTTCTGATTCGTTCCGGCAAGGCGCTCGTTCAGCTCCCGGAAGCCGCTGAGCGGAAGGTAGACCTCGCCCCGAACCTCGATCACGGCCGGTGCGTCGCCCGTCAAGCGCAATGGAATCGCCTTGATCGTGCGCAGATTGCGGGAGACGTCCTCGCCCTGGATCCCGTCGCCTCGAGTCGCACCGCGCACGAGGACGCCGTCCTCGTAGGTCAGATTGACGGCGAGACCGTCGATCTTCGGCTCGAGAACGTAGGCGACCGGCTCGTCTGTGCCGAGGCGCTTGCGGACGTCGTCGTCCCATTTCCGCAGCGCCTCGTCGGTGGTCACCTTCTCGAGCGAGCCCATCGGCTCCAGGTGCTGGACCTTCGCGAACTTGTCCGACAAGCCACCAACGCGCCGCGTCGGGGAGTCGGGGGTAACGAGCTCGGGATGCTCCTCCTCGAGGGCGACGAGCTCGTCGAAGAGGGCGTCGTAGGCCGCGTCCTCCATGATCGGCTCGTCCTCGACGTGGTACGCGATGAGCGCGCGATTGAGGACGTCGCGCAGCTCCGCGGCCCGAGCGGCGGCCGTGGTCGTGTTAGAGGACGCCAAGGAGCTCCTCGGCCTGGTCGACGATCGCGCCTGGCTCCTCGACCTCGAGTCGCGACCGGTCGTGGATCCCGCCCCACGTCACCGCCACGGCGAACATGCCGGCGGCCTTGGCCGCTCGGATGTCGAAGGGCGAGTCGCCGACGTATGCGGTCGCCGCCGGGTCCGCCCCGAGCCGCTCGGCGCCGAGGAGGAGCGGTTGCGGATCCGGCTTGTGCCGCTCCGTCTCGTCCCCGCCAACGACCGTCTCGAACAGGTGTCCGAGCGGAACGTTGGCGAAGGCGAGCTCCACGGTCGCGCGCCGCTTCGCCGTCACCACTCCGAGCCGGCGTCCTGCCTCGCGCAGGCGCACGAGCACGTCCTCCATCCCGACGCAGGCATGGAGGTCGTCGTGGAGCGGCTCGTTGTGGGCGCGATAGACGTCGACGAGCAGCTCGACCTGGTCGGGGGCGAGCGCGCGCATCTGCGCCTCCAGGCCGGGGCCGCCGACGGTCTGCAACAGCTCCTCGTCGGAGTACTCGCGGCCGAGCACCTCGCGCGTCGCATGCCGCATCGAGGCGAGGATGATCGCGCCGGAGTCGACGACGGTGCCGTCGAGGTCGAAGAGGACGGTCTCGAACCGCATGCGCCGATCGTATCGGCGCTCCCACTACGCTCCGGATCGTTGGCCGAGGTGTCGGACTTTCGCTATCTCGTCGTCCCGCACACGCACTGGGACCGCGAGTGGTACCTGCCGTTCGAGCAGTTCCGGCTGCGCCTCGGGGCAGTCGTCGACGGCGTCCTCGAGACGCTCGAGCGCGACTCCTCCTTCACCTCGTTCACGCTCGACGGGCAGGCGATCGTGCTCGAGGACTACCTCGAGGTGCGGCCGGAAAACGAGGGACGGCTGCGGGCGCTGCTGGACGCCGGGCGCCTCGAGGTCGGTCCGTCGTACGTCCTGCCGGACGAGATCCTCGTGGGCGGCGAGCCGCTCGTGCGCAACCTCCTGCTCGGCCGCCGCGTCTGCCGGCGTTTCGGCGTCGAGCCGAGCCGCGCCGGCTATCTCCCCGACAGCTTCGGTCACCCGGCTCAGCTGCCGCAGATCCTGGCCGGCTTCGGGATCCGCACCCTTCTCTTCTCGCGCGGCCTCGGAGACGAGATCGATGACGTCGGCGTCGTCTTCCGCTGGCGCGCCGGGCCGGCCGAGGTGGTCGCGTGCCAGATGCTCCCGCACTACGACAACTTCGCCCGTCTGACCTGGTACCACGACGCGGAGAAGCGCGTGCGCGCGATCGTCGAGCGGTTCGGCGACCTCCTGCGCGGAGCGGGCCAGGACGAGGTCGTGCTCGCGAACGGCTCCGACCATCTGCCGGTCGAGCCGGAGCTCCCGGAGATCATCGCGGGCCTCGAGGGGACCTTCCGGATCGGCCGCTACGAAGAGCATGCGCCCGCACCGGACTGCCTGCCGGTGCACGAGGGAGAGCTGGTCGGGAGCCGGCTCCAGAACGTCCTGCGCGGCGTCAACTCGGCTCGGATCTACCTCAAGCAGGCGAACGAGCGCACCGAGAGCCGCCTGCTCTCGATCGAGACCGCCGCCGCGGTGCGGACGCTGCGCAACGCGCCCTATCCAGCCGCAGACCTACGGCTGGCCTGGCGCGACCTGCTGCGCAACCATCCGCACGACTCGATCTGCGGCTGCTCGTGCGACGAGGTGCATCGGGACATGCTCGTCCGCTACGAGCAGCTCGGCAGGACGCTCGACCTCGTGGAGCGGGAAGCGCTCGGAGTCGGCGGTGCGCTCGTGAACACACTCCCGTATCGGCGACGACGCCTCGTCGACGGAGAGGTCTACGAGCTCGCCGGGCTTTCCGGCGGCCGGCCGAAGCCGTTTGCCTCTCGAGGGCCGCGGATCGACCGCGAACGCGTCGCCAGGCTCCTCGTCTTCGAGGACGAGCCGGATGTGGGCGATCTGTACACGTTCTGTCCCGGCGGCAAAGTCCGAACGGCGGAGCTGGTGAGCAGTCGCGGCGGAGTCCTGGTGCACGAACTGCCAGGGGTACAAATCGAGACGACGATCCGCAACCAGGGTCTCGACCGTTTCGAGCTGACCACTCTCGTCGAGAACGAGGCCGAGAATCACCGACTGCGTGTCCTCGTTCGCTCCGACGGGGCACCAGACGAGGTGCTCGCGGAGAGCCAGTTCGCCGTCGTTCGGCGTCCTCTCGGCGTGGCTCGTCCGCGCGCGGACTGGGTCGAGCCGCCGGTGCCGACGGCGCACACTCTCGGTGCGGTCGCGCTCGGTTCCCTCGTCCTCCTCACCAAAGGACTGCCGGAGTACGAGGCCTCTGAGGACGGGCTGCGACTGACGCTGCTGCGCAGCGTCGGGACGATCTCGCGGCCGGGCGGGCTACCGACGCGCCCGGTCGCGGCCGGGCCGGACATCGCAACCCCCGACGGCCAGTGCCGCGGACGCCACGTCCTCGAGTACGCGCTCCGCTTCGACGGTGAGAAGCTTTCGAACGCGGCTCTGGTCCGTGCGAGCCAGGACTACCGCACCGACTTCCTCCGCGGCGACCCGTTCGAGCCGCTGCTCGAGCTCGACGGCGATGTCGTCTTCTCGTGCCTCAAGCTGGCGGAGGACGGCAGCGGCCTCGTTCTGCGCGTCTTCAACCCGAACCCGCAGCCGGAAATGCTGACCCTGAGCCTGCCGGCGCGACGCATCCGTCTCGACGAGGAGGACCACGTCGACGGCGGCCTGGAGCTCGCGCCGGGCGAGATCGCGACGTTCCTAGTAGGCGACTGAGACGAGGTAGAGGCCCCACGGCGGCGCCGTCGTTCCCGCCTCCGAGCGCGCGCGGCCGTCGAGCAGGCCGGGGATCGTCTCAGGGGCCTCGACCATCGTCCCGACCAGGCTGCGCACCATGTGGCGGAGGTAGCTGCCCGCCGTGACCTCGAAATCGAGGTGGTCGCCGCGCCGGATCCACTCCGCCCACTCCACGGCGCGCACGAGCACCTCGTGCTGCGTCTGGGCCGGCGTGAAGGCCCGGAAATCGTGCTCGCCGACGAGCGAGGCGGCCGCAGCCGCGAGCGCGTCCTCGTCGAGCGGCCGGGGCAGCCACCAGCTGCGGCGGAGCTCGAACGGCGACGGCGTCGAGCGCGTGAAGATCCGGTAGCGGTAGCTCCGGGCGCGTGCCGAGTGGCGGGCGTGGAAGCCGTCGGGCGCCTCGGCGGACGACACGACAGTGACCTCGTCCGGGAGGCACGGGTTGAGCGCCGCCGCGACCCGCTCCGGCGGCGGGCCGCCCTCGACGTCGACCGAGGCGACCTGGCCGAGCGCGTGGACGCCGGTGTCCGTGCGGCCGGCCACGGCGAGGTTCTCCACCGAGGCGAATGTCTCGCCGAGCGCCTGCCGCAGGGCGGCCTCGACGGTCGGCAGCCCGGGTTGCGCGGCCCAGCCGTGGAAAGGGGTGCCGTCGTACTCGAGCGTCAGGATGAGGCGCACGTCAGGGCATCCTGACGCTATTTGTCAGGAGTGCCTTATGCTCTACTGACTTGCACACTGCTTGATATACTCTATTCTATGAGCGACGAGCACATCTTCCTTCTGCAACGGGTCCAACCGGCAATGGTCGGGCTCATCGACGGTTCGCTCTCCACCCTGGCGCCGATCTTCGCAGTCGTCCTCGCCTCGCACGACACGCGCTATGCGTTCATCGCCGGCCTCGCGACTTCGCTCGGCGCCGCGATCAGCATGGGCTTCTCCGAAGCGCTCTCGGACACCGGCGAGCTCACCGGCCGCGGCACCCCCTTGTCGCGCGGGTTGATCACCGGAGGGGGCACGTTCTTCGGCGGGATCCTCCACACGCTGCCGTTTCTCATCCCCCAGTACCACGTCGCCCTCTTCTTTGCGGTCGCCGTCGTCGGGTTCGAGCTGCTGATGCTCGCCTACCTGCGCTGGCGGTTCTTCGAGGACACGTTCATCCGCGCGCTCGGCATCGTCACGTTCGCCGGCATGATCATCGCCGGCATCAGCGCCGGCCTCGGCAGCCTTCTCGGCACGCCGGTCGGGAGCTAGCGGCTAGGGCTCGTAGTCGACGAGCTCGAGGTAGACCATCTCGGCGGCGTCGCCGGCCCTGTGGCCGAGCTTGACGATCCGGGAGTAGCCGCCCGGCCGGTCGGCCATCCGCGGCCCGACGTCGGCGAACAGCTTGTGCACCGTCTCCTGCGAGCGCAGGACGGAGAGCGCCTGCCGGCGCGCGTGGAGATCTCCGCGCCGGCCCAGCGTGATCATCTGCTCGGCGAACGGCTTGACCGCCTTCGCCTTCGCCTCGGTCGTCCGGATCCGGCCGTGCTCGATCAGGGAGCACGTCAGGTTGGAGTACAGCGCCTTGCGGTGCGCCGCATCGCGGCCGAGCTTCTTTCCTGTGCGGGCGTGGCGCACGTCGAGCCTACTCGAACCCGCCGGAGCCATTCTCGCCGCGGAGATGGAGACCGTGCTGCGAGAGCGTCTCGCGTACTTCCTCGATCGACTTCTTGCCGAAGTTCGGGATCGCCGCGAGCTCCTGCTCGGTCTTCATCACGAGATCGCCGATCGTCTCGATCCCGACCCGCTTGAGACAGTTGTACGAGCGGACGCCGAGCTCGAGTTCCTCGATCGGGAAGTTCTCCATACCGTGCGCGAGCGCCGCTTCGGGCGTGACGCCGCCGTCGACGGGCGCGGCCTCGCCGAAGCCCTCGATCCGGTCGAGATCGGTGAAGATCGCAAGCTGCCGGATCAAGATCTCGGCCGCCTCTGCGAGCGCGTCCTTCGGCTCGACCGAGCCGTCGGTCGTGATGTCGAGCATGAGCTTGTCGTAGTCCGTCCGCTGGCCGACGCGGGCCGCCTCGACCTGGTACGCCACCCGGCGCACCGGCGAGAAGATCGAGTCCATCGGGATGACCCCGATCGTGTGCTGCGGACCGCGGTTGAGCTCCGCCGGCGAGTAGCCCCGACCGCGGCCGATCGTCAGCGTCAGCTCGAGCCGGCCCTTGTCGGACAGGCTTGCGATCTCGAGCTCCGGGTTGAGGATCTCGAGGTCTGCCGGCGCCTCGATGTCGGCGGCTGTGACCGAGCCCGGGCCCTTCTTCGCGATATGCACCTCGATCTCGGGGGACTCGCCGTGCAGCCGCGCGACGAGGTTCTTGAGGTTGAGGATGATGTCGGTGACGTCCTCGCGGACCCCCGGCAGGGTCGTGAACTCGTGCGCCGTCCCCTCGACCTTGACCGAGGTGACGGCGGCGCCCTCCAGCGAGGAGAGCAGCACACGCCGCAGCGAGTTGCCGAAGGTGTGACCGAAGCCGCGGTCGAGCGGCTCGATCCCGAAGACCCCGCGGTGGTCGTCCACGTCCTCGTGGACGATCTTCGGGATCTGGAAATCCATTTCGCGTGTAGCCAAGAAAACTCCCTCTTTCCGTTACTTCGAGTAGAGCTCGACGATCAAGCTCTCCTGCACCGGCGTATCGATCTCGTCACGCTCGGGCTGCTTCAGCACCTTGCCGGTGAGCCCGTCGTGGTCGGCCTGGAGCCATGGCGCGACCGTCGAGACGAGATCGGTCGCGTCGCGGATCACCTGCTGCGCCGAGGAGTTCGCCGTGACGGTCACGACGTCGTTCGGCCGCACCTGGTAGCTCGGGATGTTGACCCGCCGGCCGTTGACCTGGAAGTGGCCGTGGCGGACGAGCTGCCGCGCCTGGGCGCGAGAGGCGGCGAAACCGAGGCGGTAGACCACGTTGTCGAGCCGCGTCTCGAGCATCCGCAGCAGCTCCTCGCCCGTCACGCCCGAGCGCTTGGACGCCTTCTCGTAATAGGTGCGGAACTGCTTCTCGAGCAGGCCGTAGTAGCGGCGAGCCTTCTGCTTCTCGCGCAACTGCAGGAGGTACTCGCTCTGCTTGATGCGGCCGCGCCCGTGCTCGCCCGGCGGATACGAGCGGCGCTCGATGGCGCACTTCTCCGTCAGGCACCGCTCGCCCTTGAGGAAGAGCTTCATCCCCTCGCGGCGGCAGATGCGGCACTTCGGTCCGAGATCCCTCGCCATCAGACCCTCCGCCTCTTCCTCGGCCGGACGCCGTTGTGCGCCTGCGGCGTCACGTCCTTGACCGACAGGATCTCGAGGCCGGCGGCCTGAAGCGAGCGGATCGCCGTCTCGCGGCCCGAACCCGGCCCCTTGACGAAGACCTCGACCTTCTGCAGGCCATGCTCCATCCCCTTGCGGGCAGCGGCGTCGGCGGTCACCTGCGCGGCGAACGGAGTCGACTTGCGGGAGCCCTTGAAGCCCGCCGAACCGGCGGACTCCCAGGCAATGACGTTCCCCTCGCGGTCGGTCAGGGCAACGATCGTGTTGTTGAAGCTCGTCTTGATGTGAGCCTGGCCGATCGCGATGTTCTTGCGGACGCGGCGACGCGTGCGGCCGCGCGTGGCCGCTGCTCTGCGAGGAGGCGCCAAGCTACTTCGCCGCCTTCTTGCCGCGTCCGACGGTCTTCTTCGGGCCCTTGCGGCTGCGGGCGTTCGTCTTCGTCCGCTGCCCGTTCACCGGCAGGCCACGCCGGTGGCGGATTCCGCGGTACGCGCCGATCTCGGAGAGCCGCTTGATCGCCTGCTGCCGGTCGCGCCGCAGATCGCCCTCGACCTCGAGCTCCGAGTCGATGTAGTTGCGGAGCTTCGTGACCTCTTCGTCGGTCAGGTCCTTGACCTTCGTGTCGGGATTGAGACCGAGCTCCGCGGCGACCTTGCGCGCGGTCGGCTGGCCGATCCCGTAGATGTACGTCAGCCCGATCTCGAGCCGCTTCTGGTTCGGGAGGTTGACTCCGGCGATGCGTGCCATTTAGCCCTGCCTCTGCTTGTGACGGGGGTTGCTGCAGATGACCATGGTCGTTCCGTGCCGCTTGATCACGCGGCAGCGCTCGCACATGGGCTTGACGGACGGACGGACTTTCATGTCAGCGGTGCCTGTAGGTGATCCGACCGCGATTGAGGTCGTAGGGGCTCAGCTCGACCTTGACCTTGTCGCCCGGGAGGATCCGGATGTAGTGCTTCCGCATCTTCCCGGAGATGGTCGCGAGCACGGTGTGGCCACCCCCGTCGAGCTGCACCCGGAACATCGTGCTCGGGAGCGCTTCGACGACCTCGCCTTCAACCTCGATCTTCTCTTCCTTGGTAGGCAAATTCCCTTCAGTGAATAGGAGGCTCGGACGTGAACACGCGCACGGCAGAGCCGTGCGCGAAGGCGATCATCGTAGCAAAGCGGCTTTTTCTGTCGTCAGCACTCTCGGTCCATCTGCGGTGACCGCGACGGTGTGTTCGAAGTGGGCTGCGAGGGACTCGTCGACGGAGGAGATCGACCACTCGTCGGCGTGGACGTAGACGTCCGGCTCGCCGGCCGTGATCATCGGCTCGATCGCGAGCGTCATCCCTTCCTGGAGCTGGGGGCCGCGGCCCGGCGGCCCGTAGTTCGGGATCTGCGGGTCCTCGTGGTACGAGCGGCCGACGCCGTGACCGACGAGGCTGCGCACCACCGAGAAGCCCGCTCCCTCGACAACGACCTGGACGGCATGCGAGATGTCGGAGAGGCGGTTGCCGACACGTGCCTGCTCGATGCCGGCGGCGAGCCCCTCCTTGCAGACGTCGAGGAGCCGCTGCGCCTCGGGTGAGATCTCGCCGACCGGCAGCGTCACGGCACTGTCCGCGACGAGCCCGTTGAGCGTGACCCCGAGGTCGAGCGAGATCAGGTCGCTTTCCTGGGCGCGGTAGGCGCCGGGGATCCCGTGCACGACCATCGAGTTGGGGGAGATGCACAGCGCGGCCGGAAAGCCCTTGTAGCCCTTGGAGGTCGGGTAGCCGCCCTTCGACTCGATGTGCTCGTCGGCGATGCGGTCGAGCTCGCGCATCTCGACTCCGGGCTCCAGGTGCTCGGCCACCAGGGCCAGGGTCTCCGCGAGGAGCGCGCCCGCGCGGGCCATCCCCTCGATCTCGGCTTCTGATTTCCGGACGATCACGCCACTAGGCCTCCACCTTACGGTGACGCTGCGTCTCGGCGAGCGCGTCGTCGATCTCGCGGAAGACCTCGTCCACCTTGCGGTCGGCGTGGACACCCACGACGTTCGCCTGGTGCGAGCGGAAGTACTCGACCAGGGGCGCGGTCTCTCGCTCGTAGAGCTCGAGCCGCCGCTCGATCGCCTCGGGCGTGTCGTCGGAACGGCCTTCCTCCGCGGCGCGGGCGAGCAACCGCTCCAGGAGCACGTCACGGTCCGGCACCTGGAAGTCGAAGACGACGTCGAGGTCACGACCCAGCTCGCGCAGCAGCTCGTACAGCGCCTCCGCCTGGGGCATCGTGCGCGGGAAGCCGTCGAGGACGAAGCCGCCCAGGGTGTCGCCGCGCGACAGCCGCTCGCGGATCAGGCGGATCATCAGGTCGTCCGAGACGAGGTCTCCGCGGTCGTAGACCGCCTTCAGCTCCCGCCCCACCTCGTTGGGCACCTCCTTCATCTCGCGGATCATGTCGCCGGTCGCGATGTGCGGAACCCGGTACACCGCGTTGATCCGCTGCGCCTGCGTGCCTTTGCCCGAGCCCTGCGGGCCCAGGACGAGTACGTTCAGCGCAAGAACCCTTCGTAATGGCGCATGACCATCTGTGACTCCATCTGTCGCATCGTCTGGAGCGCGACGCCCACCACGATGAGGACCGACGTGCCCCCGAGGGCGCGGTACACCGCCTGCGAGAAGTGGAACTCCGCTATGAAGATCGACGGTGCGACCGCAACGGCCGCCAGGAACAGCGCGCCCGGGAAGGTGAGCCGGTTGAGCACGCGGTCGAAGTAGGCCGCCGTCGGCGGCCCCGGCCGGATGCCGGGGATGTAGCCGTTGTACTTGCGCAGGTTGTCGGCCTGCTCCACCGGGTTGAAGACGACCGACGTATAGAAGTAGGTCATCAGGATGATCAGGACCGCCTCGAGCAGCAGGTACTTCCAGCCCGTCGGGCTGAAGTTCTGCGTCAGCCAGTTGCTCCAGCCGACCTTGAAGCTGCCGATCGTCTGTGGCACGGCGAGGATCGCCGCGGCGAAGATGATCGGGATGACGCCCGCCATGACGACGCTGAGCGGCATGTAGGTCGACCCGCCGGTCGTCTGCCGGTTGCCGAGCTGGCGCCGGGCGTACTGGATCGGGATCCGCCGCTGCCCCTCCATCACGAAGACGACCGCGACGACGATCCCGAGCGCGACAAGCGGGAAGAACAGGCGTCCCGACGTCCCGCCGTTGATCCAGCCGCTGATGCCCGAAGGCGCGTACGCGAGGATCGAGGCAAAGATCAAAAGCGAGATCCCGTTGCCGATGCCGCGCTTGGTGATCTGCTCGCCCATCCACATCAGCAGCGTCGTGCCCCCGGTGAGGGTGAGGACGATCAGGATCAGCCGGCCGGAATTGGTGTTCGGGAGAGCGCCGCTGTGCTTGAAGAGGAACGCGTAGCCGATCGACTGTGCGGCCGCGAGCGCGACGGTGAGGTAGCGGGTGTACTGGGTGATCTTCGCGTAGCCGGCCTCGCCCTCTTTCTGGAGGCGCTCCAGCGAGGGCACGACGACCGCGAGCACCTGGAAGATGATCGACGCCGTGACGTAGGGCATGATCCCGAGCGCGAAGAGCGAGAAGCGCGAGAGCGCCGAGCCGGAGAACAGGTTCAGGAGGCTCAGGGCGCCGCCGCTGCCTGCACCGCTCGTGAAGAACTGGTTGATCGCCTGCTGGTCGACTCCCGGCGCGGGCACCCACGAGCCGAGCCGGTAGACCGCGAGCACGCCGGCCGTGAAGAGAAGACGGCGGCGTAGCTCAGGGACACGCCAGACGTTGCCGAGCCAGGTGAACACCTATTCCTCCGTCCCGGCCCGCTCCTCGGCCCCTTCGGCCGGGACCTCGTCGGAAGCCGCCTCGGGCTGCTCGTCCGCCGTCGCCTCTGGTTCCTCGGCGGTTGCGGGCTTCGCTTTGCGGTGGCGCGCCTTCTTGACCTTCGGCTCGCGCAGGAGCTCGACGGTGCCGCCGGCTGCCTCGATCTTCTCCCGCGCCGACGCCGAGATCGCGTGGACGCGCACGGTGAGCTTCTGCGTCACCTCGCCGACGCCGAGCAGCTTCACGTCGGTGCGCGTGTTCTTGATCAGGCGCTTCTCGACGAGCGTCTCGGGCGTCACCTCGTCGCCCGCGTCGAACCGGTCGAGGTCGCGGAGGTTGACGGGCTGGGTGTGTGTGCGGAACGGGCCGATCGGCATCGCGTCCTTGGACGTCGCGCCGCGCAGCTTGCCCAGCCGCATGTAGATATTCGTCTGGCCGCCCTCGAAGCCCGCCGGCATCTTGTGCGAGCCCGAGCGGGACTTCTGGCCCTTGATCCCGCGCCCGGAGTAGCGGCCCTTGCCGGAGCCGAGACCGCGCCCAACGCGCTTCCGGTCCTCGCGGGGCTGTGCCGGCGAGAGGTTCGAGAGATTGAGCTGCTTCTCGGGCATTGGAGTCAGGCGTTCTCGATCTTCACGAGGTGGCGGACTTTGCGGAGCATGCCGGCGAGCACCGGGGACTCTTCGTGCTCGGCGCTGCGGCCGATGCGGCCGAGCCCGAGTGCGCGCAGGGTACCGCGATGCCGTTCGGACTGCCCGATCTGTGACCGAACCTGGGTGATCAGCAGCTTGGCCATCAGGCGTCGTCCTTCTTCCGGCGCAGGCCGCGCCGCTTCGGCTTCTCCTCCGCGGCGGGGTCGGCCGGAGCCTCCGTCGCGGGCTCAGGCTCGGCGACGGGCTCCTCGGCCTCGGCGACCGGCTCCTCGGCAGGAGTGTCCTCGGCGGGAGCCTCCTCGGCGGGAGCCTCTTCGGCGGGAGCCTCTTCGTTCACCGCCGGCTGCTCTTCGACAACCTCGACCGCGAGCGCCGCCTCTTCGGCGGAAGCCTCCTCCTCGGCCGCCGGCTTGGCCGGCAGGGGGAGCACCTCGTGGATGCGCTTGCCGCGGATCTTGGCCACGTCCTCGGGCCGGCGCAGTTCCTGCAGCGCCGCAACCGTCGCCTTCGCCATGTTGATCGGATTGGTCGTGCCGAGGCTCTTTGCGAGCACGTTGCGGACACCGCCGAGCTCGAGCACCGCGCGCACGCCGCCGCCGGCGATGACGCCGGTTCCCTCCGAAGCCGGGCGCAACAGAACCCTGGCGGCGTCGAACCTGCCCAGCACCTCGTGCGTGATCGTCGTGCCGTGCTTCGGGATCGTGAAGAGGTTCTTCTTCGCGTCCTCGACAGCCTTCGTTATCGCGAGCGGCACCTCGCGTGCCTTGCCGTAGCCGACGCCGACGCGGTCGACCTCGTCGCCCACGACGACAAGCGCCGTGAACGAGAAGCGCCGGCCGCCCTTGACGACCTTCGCGACGCGGTTGATCTCGACGACGCGCTCCTTGAGCTCGCGCGTCTCGGTGTATTCGATCGTGCTCAAAACTCGAGTCCTCCCTCGCGCGCGCCGTCGGCGAGCGCCTTGACGCGTCCGTGGTAGAGGTAGCCGCCGCGGTCGAAGACGCACCTGTCCACACCGGCCTTCTTCGCCGCCGCAGCGAGCGCCTTCCCGACCGCCTCGGCCTGCGCCGTCTTGTCGCCTTTGAACGACTTTGCGAGCGCGAGATGCGACGCCGATGCGATTGTCTTGCCGGCGTCGTCGTCGACGAGCTGCGCCTCGATGCCGCGGTTGGAACGGAAGACGACGAGACGCGGCCGCTCGGCCGTGCCGTGCAGCTTTGCGCGCACGCGCCGGTGGCGCCGCAGGCGTGCGTCCCTGACGGTGAGGCTAGGCACGCTTGCCGACCTTTCTTCTCACGTACTCGCCCTCGTAACGGATGCCCTTGCCCTTGTACGGCTCGGGTGGCCGCACCTTGCGGATCTCAGCGGCCGTCTGGCCGACCATCTGCTTGTCCGTCCCCTTGACGAAGATCTCCGTCGGGGTCGGAACCTCGAAGCTGATCCCTGTGCGGGGCTTGATCGTGACGGCATGCGAGTAGCCGACGCTGAGCTCGAGGTCGGTCCCCTTGAGCTGCGCGCGGTAGCCGACGCCCTGGATCTCGAGCTTCTTCTCGAAGCCCTGCGTGACGCCCTGGACCATGTTTGCCACGAGCGTCCGGGTGAGGCCGTGGAGGGCTCTGTCCTCCCCCCGTTCGGTCGGCCGCGAGACGACGACCTCGCCGTCGCGCTGCTCGATCTTCATGCGGGCCGGGACCTGCTGCTGCAGCGTCCCGAGCGGACCGGCGACCGCGACGCGGGCAGGCTCGATCGTGACGGTGACGCCGTCCGGGACAGGGATGGGTGCGTTGCCGATTCTGCTCATTCCACTACCAGATGAAGGCCACCACTTCGCCGCCGATTCCGCGCTCCTGCGCGGTGCGGCTCGTGACGAGACCGGACGAGGTCGAGAGGATCGCGACGCCCATCCCGCCGAGCACGCGCGGAAGCCGGTCCTTCCTCGCGTAGACCCTGCGGCCCGGCTTCGACACGCGCTTCAGGCCGGAGATGACCCGCTCGCGGTTGCGGCCGAACTTCAGGTCGACGACCAGGGTATCGAAGCTTTCGCCCTTCTCCACGTGGTAGTCGCGGATGTAGCCCTCCTCCTTGAGGAGGCGGGCGATCTCCACCTTCATCCGCGAGCTCGGCATGGTCGCGTGCTCGTGCAGCGCCTTGTTGGCGTTGCGGATGCGGGTGAGCATGTCTGCGATCGGATCGGTCAGCACCGTTTCTCTCCTACCAGCTCGACTTCGTCATGCCGGGAATTGCGCCCTGGTGCGCGAGCTCGCGGAGGCAGATCCGGCAGAGGCCGAACTTGCGGAAGACCGCGCGCGGGCGGCCGCACCGGTTGCAGCGCGTGTAGTTGCGCACCTTGAACTTCTGGGGTCGCCGCTGTTTCACGACGAGCGACGTCTTGGCCATTACTGCTCCCTCCTGTCGCCGTCCGCGAACGGCAGGCCGAGCGCCCGCAGCAGCGCCAGGGCGTACTCGTCGTTCTCGGCGCTCGTCGTGATCGTCACGTCGAGCCCGCGGACCTGCTGGATGTCGTCGTAGTTGATCTCCGGGAAGATGAGCTGCTCACGGATGCCGAGCGAGAAGTTGCCGCGGCCGTCCATCGAGCGTGGGTTGAGGCCGCGGAAGTCACGGATCCGGGGCAGCGCGATCGAGACGAGCCGGTCGAGGAACTCGTACATCCGCGCACCGCGCAGCGTGACGCGCG
>JBKPLL010000024.1:0-7660 GCA_046731605.1 Actinomycetota bacterium
GAGCACATCCGCCGTCTCTTCTCGCTGAACACCCCAGGTCGGCGCGAGCTCTCGGGCGTGGTCGCGTCTCTCGCGCTTCTGCCGGTGCTCATGGGCGTGGCCGCCGCGCAGCCGGTCGTCGTCCGTCATCACCTCCTGGGACAGCGGCAGGACACGCAGGCGTTCTTCGTCTTCGACACCTCACAGTCGATGCTGGCGCGCACGGGACCGCATGGACCGAGCCGGCTGGCGCGCGCGAAGAAGGAGGCCGAGGAGGTCGCCCGCAAGCTCGGCGACATCCCGGTGGGCCTGGCGGCGATGACCGACCGTGTCCTCCCGGTCTTGATGCCCACGCCCAACTACGGGCTCCTCCGGCGCACGCTCATCCAGTCGGTGGGGATCAACCGGCCGCCCCCCGGTCAGATCTACCACGGGCGCGCCACGACGTTCTCGGCGCTCTACCCGATCCCGACCGCTCACTTCTACAGCCCCGGGGTGGAGCATCAGATCCTCGTCGTCTTCACCGACGGCGAGGCGGTTCCCATCCACTCGGTCGGCTACGACCTCGCCCGCGCCATGACGGTGCACCCGCTGTTCGTGCACGTTTGGGCGACGAGCGAGCGCATCTACGCACACGACCATGTCGATCGCCGCTACCGGCCCGACCCCACGAGCCCCGGCGCGCTGAGCAAGTTCGCGGACGCGGCCCACGGCCGCGTCTTCGGCGAGAACGACCTTCGCGAGCTCGAGCAGACGATCAAGGCCGAGGCCGGCAACTCCCCCGTCTCCACCTCCGTCATCGGCTACGCGCGCGTGGCGCTCGCGCCGTGGTTCGTCCTCGCCGGGGTCGTCCCGCTCGGCTTCCTGCTCTACCGCCGGAACTGGTAGGGCGACTACGTAGCGGGCTGGACGGCCGCGGCCACCTCTCTCGCCGTGGGCTCGTCCCGGGCGGCGGTGTGCGCCCGCTCGGCCTCGACCTCGGAGCGGACGACCCGCTCGTGCTCGAAGCAGTAGGGGCTCAGAGTAAGCGTCTCGCAGCCGGTGTAGCTGCAGCTGTGAAGCATCGGCATAGGCGAGAGCATATTACATTTTACAAACAATATGACATCGCATGCTCCAATGGGCGCATGACGCGCCAGGAATGCTGGGACCGTCTCGCCGAGGCATTGGACGCCCGCCGGCAACTCTGGTGCGCCGGGTGCGGGTGTCCCGACGATCGCCGCGAGCGTGGCTGGACTCTCCACCTCGATGCTAACGCGCACCTTCACGCCTACTGCCCCGCGTGCGGACCCCGGTTTGGCTTGCGACCGAGCGGATAGCGGAGTCGTAAGCAACCAAATCCACAGGGAGGGTCAGAGATGGGAACCAAGATTTCAGAGCTGATGACGCAGCGGCCGCGCGCCGTGACGGCACGGACGACGGTGCGCGAGGCCGCGCGGTTGATGGATGAAGAAGACGTCGGCTCCCTGCCGGTGGTCGACGAGGGAGAGCGGCTGATCGGAATCGTCACCGACCGTGACGTTGCCGTGCGCTGCGTCGCCCGCGGGCTGGACTCCGACACAACGGTGGTCGGGGACGTGGCCACGCGCGATGTCGCTGCGCTCACCCCGGAACACGACCTCGACGACGCGCTCAGGGTGATGGCCAAGGAGCAGGTGCGACGGCTCCCGATCGTCATTCGCGAGAACCAGCTGGTCGGCATGCTCGCGCAGGCCGACGTTGCCCATCTGGGCAAGGAGAAGTCGACCGGCGAACTGGTCGAGGCGATCTCACAGGCGCCCGGCGGCCCGCGTGTCGCAGGCGCGGAGCCCGGCACGACGGCCGAGGCGAGACAAGCCGAGGCGTCTGCGCGCGAGGAGCAGCGGTCCGAGCCGCCGCCGGTGGCCTAGCCGAAGGGGCGCTACCGAAGTGTCATGATCGCCTTGTGGCGGGCAACGAACCGCAGCCAGGCTCGCGCCTTCGGCTTGAGAAGATCTTTTCGATGCCGCCGGAACGTGTATTCGCTGGCTTCGTCGACTCGGGGCGGCTGCCGCAGTGGTTTGGTCCGGTCGGGTTCAGGGCCGAGGGTCTTCGATTCGACGCGGTTGAAGGGGCGGATTACCGGCTCGCGATACAGCCGCCAGAAGGTAACGCCTTCCACATTCGTGGCACCTTCCGCGCCGTCGAAGCCCCGCGCCGCCTCGAATTCACATTCGTCTATGAGGAGCCCGACCCCGACGACCAAGAGACGTTTGTAACCGTCACATTCGAGCCGGCAAAGGGCACTCGCGTCGTAGTCGAGCAGGGGCCGTTCAAGACTGAGGAGCGTTGCTCGCTTCATCGCGACGGGTGGACTGACAGCCTCGAGCGGCTGGAGCAAGCCCTGGCCTGACGCTGGGCGAGTGGTCCGCGGCGGGACGCGCTCCGCACGGCGTCCCCCGAACTCCGTCATCTCATCGCCTTATACGGCATCACACGTCGATCCGCCACAGCTCAAGGGACAGGATGGAGGACTGGGCCAGTGTTCGGGAATGCCTGAGGGGAGCGAAGCTACGTTTCGGGGACTGGCGGTGCCCCGGCATACACCGGAGCCCCGAGCTGCTCTTGCAAACCGAGGTCATCGCGGTGACTCCAGATCTCGACGACCTTGCCCGCCGGCCCGAATCTGAAGATGTTCACGCCAGAGAACTCGGCGCGACGTCCAGTCGGCGCAAGTCCGGCCCACATCCCGGTATGCGTGCCAGAGGCCGTCCACCTCGCAGCGACGAGGTCTGCTTCCGCGACGAGAAGATCGACGCGCCACCGCAGGTCCGGAAATGCGGCACGGAACGCTTCAGCGATCCGGGCCTGCCCAGCAGCTCCCGGAGCTGCCTGAGTCGCGCGAAGATCGTGGCGCACGTAGTCGTCGGCGAACACCTCGGCGGCGCAGTCCACGTTCCGCGTCCCCACACCTCCTCGTAGAAGAGCTCCACTAGCCGCTTGTTTCCTACGGGATCCACCTGCGTCACGATCTCATAAGCAGAGGCGGTCGGGCAAAGGGCGCTCTGCTAGGTCAGTGTTCCGGAATGACCTTTGAGGCGGCGTATAAGTAGATGCGGTGAAGGCGATCCTTGCCCTCGCGTTGCTCGCCGTGCTCGGCTTCACGGTCGCTGGATGTGGCTCGGGCAAGAAGGCCAACGCTGGCCAGTACACAGTGACGTTGCGCAGCAACGTCACGTCCGGCCCAGTCACGGTGATCGCCGGGACCACCGCGATCTCGAACGTGAAGACGGGCACACGGATCACCTGCAAGGGCGGGATGAGCGCCAACGTTCCGCGTATCGGCTACACGATCAGAGCCAGCCAAGGGGTCGGCAACTTCTCGGGACGCTCGGCCTCGCAACGTCCTCAGCACCAGGTCGAGATCGAGCTCGCACGCCTCCTGAACGGGTCCGTCGCGGTCACCTGCAACCCTGCGACCACCGCGGTCCTGAACGTAAAGACCGGCACCCACATCCGCTGCAAGGGCTGGACGGGGAAAGACCTGCGAGTTCCTCGGCTCGGCACGGACTTGGCTGTGGGCGAGTCAGTGAAGCTTCTGAGCAGGATGAAGCAGACGGAAGTGATGTTCCTAACGCACCGCGAGAACGGAGCGATCACCGTGGCCTGCGAGCTCGTGGAACCGCGATAACTTCGGTGAGCTGTTGCCGTGAGCACTCGCCTGGGCCAGTGTTCCGGAATGACGCTGGGGGTCCGGCGTCAAGCGGGCAGACCGAGATGAACTCGACCGTCGGATCGGTCCCGCCCCAGCCGCCGCCTGAGCCACCGCAGCGCGAGCTGCCGCTACCTAGCCGCTGCACTCCCGAGCTGGTCCAGGTCCAGTCGGGGGCCATGTGATCGGCGGGCTTTGTAGCGTCGGCCTCGGCGGCAGCGATAGGAATAGCCCCGTCCTTGGTCACGACGAACTCCCAGGCGACCGCCTCGTACGGCGAGGGGTGGCGCAACGACAGCTGCTCGTACTGGTTGACGTGTAGATCAGCCAGCGCCAGGTCGGGCGGGCTGGCGATAAGGGTCTGCGCGACCAGGAATTGCCCCTCGTTCTGGATGCTCACTGAGCAGGTCGCCGACATGGGCGGGGTGTCGCCGCTCGGCGGGAAAATCTGGCCCTGCACCGCGACTCCGGCCCGCTCCGGGCGGCAGTGATCGAGAAGATGACCCGAGGCGGCTACCACGTCGGCGAGAGCTGTGGTGTCGTCCGGCGGAGGTCCTGGCGCGTTGACACCGACGGGAAGGACGGGGAGCGCCGACTGCCCACAGCCCGGTGTGGCGTGGAGCGGCCCTCGCCAGCGCACCCTAAGACCGATTTCGGGCACGGTCTTCGTTGTTCCGGGCGGGATCGTGGTTGGGATCGGCATTGGTCCGAGCTCCTGCAGAAGCGGCACCCTAGTGTCGTAGGTCGTGCCGTCCGAAGCTCTCACGACCAGCCACAGGCCCCCGCGGTAGAGCGAGACCTTGACCGGATCGTTGGAGACGTTGCGCACGGAGAACGTGAGCCCTAGCGGGTCACCGGCCTGCACCGATTTGGCGACGGTGGCCGTGCACCGGACGCGCCCGCCGAGGATGAGACGGCTCGAACTGACCGTCCCTGAAGCCACTGAGTCCTCCGGACCCGCCGTGTCGGTCACATCCGCGGTACTCGGCGTGCCGGACATAACCGGCTGGCCGCCACCGCAGGCAGAGGCAGCGAGCGTCATCGTGACGAGCACAGCCGCGGCCGTGAGGCCCTTCATCGCAGGGAAGATACGTCGCCGAGCAGGCAAACGTCACATGTTCAGCCGGCACACCCGCACCTCTTTCGGCCGATGTCGCGCTCGAGTTCGCGGCGTTAGCGCGACGAGCGGAGCTGATCGACTTCCTCGGCGGCACGGTCGCCGACCTCGCGCAGCTGCGCTAGGAGCCGTGACGAGGTGAAGCGCCCGTCGTCCAGCTCTTCTAGCGCTTTCACGAGCATGTTGGAGAGCACCTCAACGCGAATCAACGCATCCCGTTCCACCGCCTGGATCTTTCCGACAGCACGGCCTCCTAACCCGGACCGACTCGCCGCCACTACTTGGTTGCTCGACATTCGCAGCGGCTGACGCGCGACCGCGACCTTGACGGCCTCCACGACCCCATAATGACCATGGGTCGAGCGGTCCCCGATACTTCCCCTTCCCGTTGGGGGCCGCTCTCGGCCTTTTCAGGAAAGAGCTAGAGGCAAGGCGGGTCGGCGGCATACGCCTTGAAAGTAGATCTTGATCAGCCCGAACTGGAGTGGCAAGCTACTACGGGTGGGCGTGGTGGTTCATCTCATACGGCGATGTGCCTGGTGCGATCGCATCTGGGCCGATGGGGCCTGGAAAGACTCGGTGGCCCAATCCGATCACGAGACCGCCACGATCTGCCCGGACTGCGCCAAGCGGTTGGAGGAGCTCGGAATGACCGCGAGCGCCTACGCCGGGCGACGTCAGTATTAGCGGCACCGATCGCGCATGATCGGCTGGTGTCAGCTCGCTCGGAGCAGCGGTCGGCATTGCCTGCAAAGCGAGTTAGCACCCGCCTCCGAAGGGGAATCTGGGGTGGAGAATGACTGGCGGAAACCACGCTGAACACGTGCGTGTGCTCGTCGTGGATGATCACGACGAATCGAGGAAGGCACTCGCTGAGGTTGTGGTCGCGGCCGGGTTCGCCCTGGTCGGCAGTTGCGCGTCGGGGGAGGAAGCCCTGGGCGAGTTCGCAAAACTCGACCCCGATCTCGTCCTGCTCGATGTGCGAATGCCGGGGCTGGACGGCCCGACCACCGCGCGTCTGATGACCGCGGTCAAGCCCGAAATCGCGGTGGTATTCGTGTCCGCGACCGAGCCCTTCCCGACGGACGCGGAGACATTAGGAGCGGTCGCAATGCCGAAGAGCGAGCTTTCGCCGAGAACACTGAGCGAGGCGTGGCTAGCGACATTCGAGCTTCTCCTGCGGTAGCCGTTGCTCGAGCTCGCCGCGAGATTGGCTCGGTAGCTCAGCGCGCCGCAGGACCAAGCTGGCGGTCGGCGAGGCGGCCCGCGACCTGTAGCAACATCGCGTGAAGCCATCGTCGCTCGATATCGATCCTCGGTCTTCGCGCATCGGCCCGAATGTTCCGCCGCTGTAGATATCGCTGCTGGCCGATGCTCGCGCTCGAGTTGGCGGCGTACCGTCGCCGGCTACCAGCGCCTTCCGCGGCCTCGGCGGTGCTCAGCGATTCGCGTGTAACACCAAAGGCTGATCGCCGCCGCGGCCAGGGCGGCCCCGACGCCGAAGAGGATGTAGTCGAACACCCGTTAGTAACACCCGTTAGTTGGGAGCGGCGAAATCCGCGTCGAGCCGTTCGATCTCGCCCTTCGTGCGCTCGAGCATGGCGTCAAGGTCGGCGACGAGTTTTCCGTCTACCGGATTGTCCCTAGCGCGGAACGCGTCGTGCGCGGCTGCGCAGGCCCCGTAAAGGATTCGGAGCATCGCAAGGTGCGGGTGAGTGTCGACGGCCACGGACGCCGCGTGCCCGCCGCGAGGCTCTATTGAACCTGCGCGGTGGGGATCCGCTCGTCTGGCCCTCGGCTCTACCCAGTCGGCTCGGCGGCCACCGGTTCGGTCATCACCTCGGGCGCCTCCTTGCGCAGTGTGAGGAAGAGCCAGAGGTACATGCCGAGGATCAGGAACGCGTTAACAGGGTGGAGCGCCGCGCCCCAGCGACCCGTGCCAGGCAGGATCATCTGCACGAAAGTCAGGATCGGCACGATGATCGAGACCGTCCGAATGCGCGTGTTGGGGTGCCACGCGATCAGCGCGGTGACCAGGAAGAGGACTGCGCCGGGGAGCGTCAGGAAGAACCCGAGCGCGCGATGCGCGTCGAGCGTCGTCGTATCGCCGATACAGGGTGCGGCGGCCAAATTGGCCCCGTGCTTGTCGCAGTCCTCCGAGTGCTTGATCACGTTCAGGCCGAAGATGCCCTCACCTGCGAGATAGACCTGGATCACGATCAGCACCACGTAGAGCGCCGAGAACCACTTCAGAACCGCAGTTGCACCACGCCGCATGAATTGACTCCTTGGTCGCTCGCACCGACCGGAGGAGGCTACAACGGCGACGGGCTGAAAACTAGGCTCCGGCCCGAACGGGCTCGCAGCCGCGATCGAGCTGGCGCGAGCCGGGATGGCCGGACGGCGCCGTGCGAACGCCGGTGAGGAGTTGTTCTTCGGCGGCGGGCGGCGCTTCCGCGTGCTGGACGTGGTCGTCTTCGGTGAGGAGCGACCTGGCGGTCTTGGCCGGTCCTGTGCGGAGAACGGTGCGGGGGCTCGGCTGCCCGGAATCACCTCGCCGAGCGGGATTCCGGGCAACCACGCGCGAAGGCGCCTACCGGAGTCGAACCGGTGTACTGGGTTTTGCAGACCTACCCGAGCCGATTCGAAAAAGCGCATAGTTGAGCGATAACTGGGCACTTGCAGGGAAACGTCCCTCCGGTTCATCCCGCCGACTCCCGCAGAACCCTGTCGTCTCAGGGTGTCATTGGCGCGCAATTGGCGCGCAGGCGAGGAGCGCGCTATGCGGCCTCGACCTGTAGCAGCCCGACTAACGGCGACACTAAATAACGCCTACGGCTGCAGATGGACGCGAAGCGGAGCAGAAGGTGTAGTTGTATGGACGGGGATGAGCC
>JBKPLL010000025.1:0-24502 GCA_046731605.1 Actinomycetota bacterium
TCGTCGCGGTGTGCACGTCGCCCTGGGAGGTAGCTCCGCGACTATGTCCCCCTCGATCGGGTGTTCGAGGCTGAGGTGGTGCCCAGGGCGTCGTGATGAACCAGCGAATTCGCGAGCGAGTTCGGATGAGGGTCGAGAAACTCCTCCATGACGAGCAGGGCCGGGAGGACGGCCACCAGGATGTAGACGGAGAGAAGGGCCGACTGGAGCGGCCCATCGACCGCGCGGTAATGCCGCCACGCACTGATCGCGACCCCGGTCTTGGACGCGGGATCGCGACTCTCGACGCACTCCTGGCCGCGCTCGGCCGCCGCACGGGCTCGAGCCGCTTGCCGCTTCATCCCGCCTGTACGCCGTGGACGGGAGGAGCTCACCCGGTAAGCCTGCACCTGCAAGCAGTGAAGAGCAAGATTCGCGCGCTCCACAGGCGCGGCTTCGAGTACGAAGACCTCACTCTGACCCCCCCGCAGACAGAAAACTCCTTCCGGGTTGAATCCGAAGCGGGGACGGAGCTAATGGGGCGGATTTGGTGAGAAGGCCGGCGGAATTCGTGCATGAGGACGAATGGACCTGCACGCGCTGTGGGGTGCGGCTTCCCCGCGAACAGCTCGCCCGCGATCGGACCAAGACCTTTGAGCGGAGGTCGTGGTGTCGCTTGTGTGAGACCGAGCGGGTGAAGCGGTACTACCGGGAGAACCGCGGAGAGGATCTTGGACGAGCGGGCTGCCCGGCGTGGCCGGCCTCGTCCGCCGGAGCGGACGACGGGCGAAAATTGCGGCGAGCCATTGCCTGAGCGTCGGCGGGTCGTCTGTTCGGATCGCTGCCGCGAGGCGCGGTTCAAGCGGCTGCACCCGGAGAAGCTACGCGGAGCGCGAGCGGCGCAAGGTCGAGCGGCGCAGGGAGCGCCGTAGATCGGCTCCGAGGGCGTAGACAGCATGGCCGTCACCATCGACAGCGAGCGAGGCAGCGAACGCGGCGTGCCGTCGGAAAACCCCGTCCGCCGCCCACTCAAGGGTGTCCGCCGCCTTCCCCCAACCGCCAGACACGTCTGGATCAATCGAAGGGACGCTCGCCTGGGCCAGTGTTCGGGAATGACGCCGACGACTTATCACGTTTCCCTCGTCTTCTGACGCCGGAGCGCCCAGCGAACCAGCTCGATGCTGCCGGTCACTGCGAAGGCGATGCCGAGCGCGAGCAGCAGGCCCTTCCAGGGAGCTTCCTCGAACGCGTGGCCACCCACGTATCCGAGCAGCGAGGCGTACAGCGCCCAGCCGACCGCCGCGATGGCGTCGAACAGTGCGAAGCGGGCCCACGGGTAGTGCAGCGTGCCGGCGCTAAGCGTCACGACCGTCCGTCCGCCCGGTATGAACCGTCCGACGACGATCAACTCGCCGCCACGTTCGTTCAGCTGGCGCTCGGCCCAGTCGAGCCGCCCGGCACCCTTCCCCTTGCTGAAGAAGCGGCTGGTCGCGCGGTGACCGTACCGGCGGCCAACGAGGTACGAGGTGTTGTCGCCAAGAAAGGCGCCGGTAGCCGCGACGACAATCACAATTGGCAGACTGAGACCGCCTGCGCCAGCCACGACGCCCGCAGTGATAACCGCCGTCTCGCTCGGCACGACCGGCAGAAAGACGTCGAGAAACGCCAGCAGAAGAACGATCGCGTACGCCCACCCCGAGGCGTCGGCGACGAGCTGTGTCAAATTGCCGAACACGCGACCCCTACGCGGATTCTCGCAGCCCAAGGAATGCGCTGCCTGGTGTGGGCGACCGCCCTCGCACCTGACCCGCGGATACCTCGTGCCGATCGCGCTTGAGGTCGCATAACCGGCAGGCTGGTCGTCGCGTTTCCTGTAGGCGCCTGGGGAGCGCTTGCCCGCAGGGGGCTGACGGCAAGCTTCACGCGGCGATTCCCCAGGCGCTGTCGAGGTATCCGCCAGTGGCGCGAAGAGTCCTCTTCGCTCCTTCGCTGCGCCGGCGGACGCCGCTTACCTCTTTCGGCCGCATTCACGCTCGATACCTACACAGACGCGCTGCCCGATATGCAGGAAACGGCGGCCGCGTCGGTGGCTTCCCTGGTGCTCGGCCGCTGACGTTTGCAGTCCGTTTGCAGTCGGCCGTCTCGCCTGCTCGACCGACATTTCGGAGAAAATGAAAAGCCCTGCTTAAACGGGGTTTTTCTGTAGCTGCGGGGCAGGGATTCGAACCCCAACTTCCTGATCCAGAGTCAGGCGTCCTACCATTAGACGACCCCGCAACGGGTCGCGGGCAGTGTAGCCAGGCTCGCCGCCGGGCTTAGATCTCGAGGCGGTACATCGGCACGAGGCGCTGCTCGGTCTCGGTGTCGATGTGGGCGACGACCTCGACGTACGGCTCGAGGCCGCTCCCGCGCAGCTTCGCCTTGAGGAGACCGTCGACCTGGAAGATGCCGGAGCTGTTGTTCATCCGGATCTCGATCAGGATCGGGCGGTCCTCGCCGTCGGTGATCGTCACGTCCTCGATCGCCGCCGCCGAGAGCGAGTGCATAGAGATGCTGCCCTTCTCGAACGGGATCCGCGAGCGGCCCTTCGCCATGTCGAGCGCGTCGGCGACGCGGACGATGCCGGCGTCGACGGTCAACGGATCGCCGTCGGCTCGGTGACTGATGATCGCCTGCAGCGACTCCGACACGATCACCGTCTTGTCGGGCTCGTCGTAGAGGCCGTCGAGGAGCTGCCGCATCTTCGGTTCGGCGAGGAAGAGCGAGAAGTCCTCGTGGCCGTGCCGGTGGATCGACATGCCGACGCAGTGGAGGAGCGCGGCGAGGACGACGACGATCTCCGCGTCGTCCTGCTCGAGGCCGAAGTCGCGCACGAGGCCCGGCTCGACGCCGTGCTTCGTGAGCTGGCGCAGGAGCTTGAGCGCGATGTTCGTGACGATCTGGATGTGTACCCACGAGTGGTCGTTGATCGCCATGCGGGAGACCGCGTTGACGTTCGAGACGTGCCACCAGCCCTTGACCTGGTCGTCGGCGTTGACGCGCTCGATCAGCGTCCGCAGCTTGCGGTTGCCGCGCACCGGCACGTTGATGCGAATGCGCTCGACCGCTTCGCCGGGCGTGAGGCGGGTCTCGTGCTCGGCTTCGGCGTCGACGGGCTGCTCGATCCGCTCCGCCGTCTCCTTGTCGATCGCCATAGGCGCAGTCTGACGGATGCCGTATAGATGGGCACATGCACGATCCACATCCGGTTCGTCTCGTCGTCGAGGACGACTACCGGCGCAACAGGCTCACCGTCTTCTTCCGCCTGCTCCTGGCGATCCCGCACTTCATCTGGTTCTTCCTCTGGACCGTGTGGATCGCGGTCACGGGCTTCGTCAACTGGCTGATCTCGATCTTCACCGGCCGGCCGCGGCCGTGGTTCCACCGGCTGATGTGCGGCTACGTCCGCTACCAGGCGCACCTCGGCGCCTATCTCTCACTCGTGACCGATCCCTATCCGGGGTTCATGGGAGAGGCAGGCTCGTATCCCGTCGACATCGAGCTGCCGGAGGAACCGCTCTCGCAGAAGCGCTGGACGATCTTCTTCCGGGGACTGCTCTTCATCCCGGCCTTTCTCGTCTCGAGCACCCTCGCCGGGCTGAGCGGCGGGAACCTCGGGAACTCGCGCGGCCGGACGAGCAACTCGACCGGGGGCGGCGCCTTGCTGCTCGTCTGCGCGTTTCTCGGCTGGTTCGCGACGCTCGCGCGAGGGCGAATGCCGAAGGGGCTGCGCGACGCCGGCGCGTACGCCCTCGGCTACACGGCGCAGACGACGGCATACCTGCTCCTCGTCACGGATCGCTACCCCAACGCCGACCCGACGGAGATGCTCGTCGCGGTCACCGACCGGCCGCCGCGCCATCCGGTGCGCGTCGTGGGCGATCCGTACGACCTGCGGCGCTCGCGGATCACCGTCTTCTTCCGGCTGCTGCTCGCGCTGCCGCACCTGATCTGGGTCACGCTCTGGGCGATCCTCGCCATTCTCGCCGCGATCGCGCAGTGGTTCTTCACGCTCGTCAGGGGCACACCCGCTGGTGCGCTGCACCGCTTCATCTCGGCGTACATCCGCTATCGGCTCCACGTGAACGCGTTCCTCTTCCTCGTCGCGAACCCGTTCCCGGGCTTCACCGGGGCTCCCGGCGTCTACCCGCTCGACCTCGAGCTCGACGGGCCACAACGCCAGAACCGCTGGAAGACCGGGTTCCGGCTCGTGCTCGCGATTCCCGCCCTCATCGTGGACACGGCGCTCGGAGGAGCGCTGCTCGTAGCCGCGCTGCTGACCTGGTTCTACGCGCTCGTCAAGGGCTCGGCCCCGTGGGGACTGCGGAACCTCTCGGCGTACGCGCTGCGCTACGACGCCCAGGCGAACGCGTATCTGTTCCTCGTCACGGACGCCTACCCGCACGCGAGCCCGCTCGAGGGCGAAGACACGACCGAGGCGTGACCCGGAGCCGCGCGGCGCTCCTCGTCCCGCTCGCTGCGGCCTGGGCGGTGGCGGCGTGGCTGCTCTGGCGGTCGTCGCTACCCGCGTACCACCTGCCGCACCTCGACGGGCACGCGCTTTTTCCGGCGGATGCGCTGCATCGGGCGCAGCACTTCAGCGATGTCGAGCGCCTCTTCTGGCTCGGGAAGACGATGACGCAATTGGCGGTCCTCGCCGTCTTCACTCGCTACGGCGTGCGGTGGATGCGGGAGTCGGCAGCGGGGCCGATCGGCACCGGGATGCTGCTCGGGATGATCGGGTTCGCCTTCGTCTGGGCAGCGGAGCTGCCGTTCGGGATCCTGATCGTCTGGTGGCGGCACCGGTACGGGCTCTCCGGCAGCTACCTGGACGCCACGGTCACGAACTGGTTCGCCCTCGGGGCCCAGTTCGTGCTCCTCTGCATCGCCCTCGGGATCGTGATGGGGCTCGCGCGCACAAAGGGGATCGGCGAGCGGTGGTGGCTGCTCGCCGCGCCGGTCTTCGTCGGCCTGAGGACGCTGCTGGCCTTCATCGCCCCCTGGTTGCTCGGCGGCAGGGCGTTCCACGCGCCGTACGTGGCGCCGCTCCAGCGCACGCAGCACGTCCACGTTCCCGTGCGCGTGCTGAGCGGCTTCAGCGAGCCCAACGCGGCAGCGACCGGCCTGGGCGCGAGCCGGCGCGTCTTCTTCTGGGACCCGATCGTCCAGCCGCCGTTCACGCCTCGCATGGACCGCTTCGTGCTCGCGCACGAGCTCGGTCATCTCGCGCACGACCACATCTGGAAGTCGCTCGGCTGGTACGCACTCTTCGCCTTTCCGCTGGCGCTGCTACTGGCGCTCGCCACGCGAGGGCGCGGCGGGATGGGCGTGCCCGAGGCCGTCCCGCTCGCGATCTTCGTCTACGTCGTCCTGCAGCTCGTCGCCTTGCCCCTGCAGAACGTGGTGACACGCCACCTCGAGGCCGAGGCGGACTGGTCGGCGCTCCGGGCCACACACGATCCCACTGCGGGCCGGCAGCTCTTCAGGCTCTTCGCGTCGGAGACGCTCGAAGATCCGAGCCCGCCGTGGTGGGACTACGTCTTCCTCGAGAACCACCCGACGCTCCTGCAACGGATCGAGATGACGCGGTACTACACGACCTCCGTCCGGGAAGCCGGTCATCCTTGACCCCGATGGAGACCACCATGAACTCAGGCGTGCCCGCAGGGGCTCGCGCCGGCTTCTGGCGCCGCTTCGCCGGCGCCTTCATCGACGGCATCGTCCTTTCGATCGCTAACGGCATCCTCCGGTCGATCGCGGGGTACGGAGCCGGACTCGCGTTCGGGCTCGTCGTAACCGCTGCGTACTTCACGGCGTTCATCGGCGCCGAGCGCGGCCAGACCCTGGGGCAGATGGCCCTCGGGATCCGTGTGGTCGGCCTCGACAACGGAGGCTCGATCGGGTACGGGCGGGCGTTCCTGCGCTGGGTCGTGAGCATCGTGTCCGGGGCCGTGATCCTGCTCGGCTACCTCTGGATGCTCTGGGACAAGGAGAGGCAGTGCTGGCACGACAAGGCGGCGAACGACGTCGTCGTGCCGGTGCAGCGCTGACGGAGAGCTAGGCGGCGGCCCAGTCGCCGTACAGGCTGGTGTAGAGACCGCGGCGGGCGAGGAGCTCGTCGTGCGAGCCCTGCTCGATCACGCGGCCGTGCTCGAGCACGACGATGAGGTCGGCGTCCCGGATCGTCGAGAGCCGGTGCGCGATCACGAACGAGGTGCGGTCGGCGAGCAGCGTCCGTAGCGCCTGCTCGATCGTCCGCTCCGTCCCGATGTCGACCGAGGACGTGGCCTCGTCGAGGATCAGGATGCGTGGATCGGCGAGGAGCGCGCGCGCGAAGGCGACGAGCTGCCGCTGCCCGAGCGAGAGCCGCGAGCCCCGCTCGCCGAGCTGCGTTTCGTAGCCGTCCTCGAGCCGCAGGATGAACTCGTGTGCGCCGACCGTCTGCGCGGCGCGCACGATCTCCTCCGGCCGGGCGTCCGGCCGGCCGAAGGCGATGTTGTCGGCGACGGTGCCGGCGAAGAGGAATCCCTCCTGCGGCACGATCCCGAGCTGGCGGCGCAGCGACTTCTGCGTCACGTCGTTCAGGTCGCGGCCGTCGATCCTGATTCTCCCGCTAGTCGGCTCGTAGAAGCGCGCGAGGAGCTTCGCGATCGTCGACTTGCCGGCGCCGGTGTGGCCGACGAGCGCGACGCTCGTCCCCGCAGGCACGGCGAGGTCGATCCCATGCAAAACCTCCTCGCCCAGCTCACCGCCCCGCAGCCCATACGCGAAGTGGACGTGCTCGAACGCGACGTGGCCTTGGATGCGCTCGAGCGGACGGGCGCCGGGCCGGTCGACGACCTCGGGCGGCTCATCGAGGACGCCGATGATCTTGTCGAGTGCCGCCGCCGCGGAGAGGAACGTGTTGTAGAGCTGCGAGAGCTGCTGGACCGGATCGAAGAAGTTGTTCACGTAGAGCATGAAGGCGAAGAGCGTCCCGAGCGTGATCGCCCTCTCGAAATAGAGATGGCCGCCGTAGCCGAGGACAACGGCCAGGGCGAGCGTGGCGAGGAAGCTGACGAAGGGGAAATAGAGGGCGTTGAGGACGACCGTCTGCATGTTCGCGTCGCGATAGCGGCGGGCGACCCCGGCGAAGTTCTCCGTCGCGCGTTGCTCCCGCACGAACGCCTGCACCATCCGCATCCCGGCGATGTCCTCGGCGAGCGTGGCCGTCACGAGGCCGAGCCGCTCCCGCACCTCCGCATAGGCGCGCGCCGAGCGGACGCGGAAGAGCACCGTCCCGACGATCATGAGCGGGATCACCGTCAGCGTCGCGAGCGCGAGTTGCCAGTCGAGCACGAAGAGAAGGACGGCGGTGCCTCCGAGCGTGAGCGTGCTCTGCGCGAGCGTCGTCACGCCGTCCGTGACGAGCTGGTCGATCGCCTCGACGTCGTTCGTCATCCGGCTGATCAGCACGCCGGCGCGGTTCCGCTCGTAGAAGCCGAGCGAGAGACGCTGCAGGTGCGCGAACAGCTGCTTCCGCAGGTCGGCCAGGATTCGCTCGCCGACCCAGCCGGTCATGTACGTCTCGAGGTAGTTCATCCCCCAGTTCGCGAGGCCGGCGGCCACGAAGATCGACACGACGAGCACGAGCCGCTCGCCGGTCGTGTCGTGGATCGCGTCGTCGAGCGCGTACTTCGCGAGGAAGGGCGGGGCGAGCGCTGTCGCCGTCGCCGCGAGCAGGGAGAAGACGGAGAAGAAGGTGCGGAGCCGGTACGGCTTCGTCAGCCGCCAGAGCACGCCGAGGCGCCGGCGGGTCGAGTTCCACGACCAGTCCTCGACCTCCGCGCTGCGCTGGCGCATCAAGTGGCCGCCGGGCTGGTGGACCCTCACGCGACCTCCTCCACGTCACCGCGCGCCTCGACCGCATCCGCGAACTGCCGCTCGAGCAGGCCGTGCTCGTAGATCTCGCGGTAGACGGAGCTCGTCTCGAACAGCTCGTCGTGCGTGCCGCGCGCGGCGATCCGGCCGTCGTCGACGACGACGACCTCGTCCGCCAGTGCGATCGTCGAGAGCCGGTGGGCGATGATCAACGTCGTTCTGCCGCTCATCACCTCGCGCAGCCCGGCGCGGATCTGGGCCTCCGTCGTGGCGTCGACCGAGGCGGTGGCGTCGTCGAGGATGAGGATGCGCGGGTCGACGGCGAGCGCGCGCGCGATCGCGACCCGTTGCCGCTGCCCGCCCGAGAGCGTGATCCCGCGCTCGCCGATCACGGTCTCGTAGCCCTGAGGGAGCCGCTCGACGAACTCGTGCGCCTGCGCGAGCCGCGCCACGCGCTCGACCTCCGCGTCGGTCATGTCCGGCCGGCCGAACGCGATGTTCTCGCGCACCGTGGTGGAGAAGAGGAAGGGGTCCTGCGGGATGACGCCGATCTCGCGCCGCAGCGAGGCGAGCGTGACGTCCCGCACGTCGACGCCGTCGACGAGCACTCGCCCCGACTCGACGTCGTAGAAGCGCGGCACGAGCGAGGCGAGCGTCGTCTTTCCCGAGCCGGTGTGCCCGATGAGTGCGAGCGTCGTGCCGGCCTCCAGGGCGAGGTCGACGTGCTCGAGCACCGGGCGCCCGGGCAGGTAGGCGAAGGAGACGTCCTCGAAGCGGATCTCGCCGTCACCCGGAGGCAACTCGACCGCAGCGGGCTTGTCTGCGACCTCCTCCGGCTCGTCGAGCACCTGGAAGATGCGCTCGCCCGAGGCGGTCGCCCGCTGCGCCTGGCCGATCCACATCCCGAGCGAGCGGAGCGGCGTCACGAGCAGCGCGAGGTAGAGGTTGAAGGACACGAACGAGCCGACGGAGAGCGACTCGTGGGCGACCATCCGCGCGCCGACGAGGAGGACGGCCGCCTGCGCGAGGAGCGGCACGAAGGAGAGGAGCGGCACGTAGGTCGCGCGCTGACGGTTGGCCCGGATCGTCTGACCGAAGAGGGCCTCGTTCCGGCCGCGGAACTTCTCCTCCTCGGTGGGCTCCTGCGCGAACGCCTTCACGACATGGACGCCGACGATGTTCTCCTCGGCGACGGTCGCGACGTCGGCGAGCTTCTGCTGGACGTCGCGAAGGGTGGGGTGGGCGACGTGGCTGTAGCGGTAGGCGAGCGCGACGATGAACGGGGTCACCGCGAGCACCACGAGCGCGAGCCGCCACTCGAAGAAGAACAGCACGACGCTGACGGAGGCCACGGTCAGGACGTTCTGGAAGAAGAAGATCAACCCGTAGCCGAGGAAGAACCGCACGCCCTGCAGGTCGACGGTCGCGCGTGACATCAGCTGCCCGGTCTGGTGGCGGTCGTAGAAGCCGAACGAGAGGCGCACGAGGTGCGAGTAGATCCCCTGGCGCATGTCCATCTCGACGTCGAGCGCCTGCCTGCCGGAGATGAGCCGCCGGCCGAGCATGAGCACCGACGAGGCGAGGCCGAGGCCGGCGATCGCGCCGACGTAGAGCCATAGCCGGGACGAGTCGTGGTCGACGAGCGCCTGATCGATCACACCCCGGCCCGTCACCCAGATGAGAGCGATCTGGGCCGCCTGCGAGCCGACGGCGAGCACGATCGAGATCACGACGCCGCGCTTGTACGGACGCAGGAACGAGAGAAGCCGCGCGAAGGTGCGGCGGTAGGGAACCGCGCTCATTCCTTTGAATGTAGCGACGGGGTTCGATCCTCTAGAGCCGCGCGAGCTCCTGGCGGACGAGGGCGGCCGCCCGGGCCAGCCGGTCGCGGTTCGAACGATCGTTGAGCCAGCCGCTGGCGCCTGACGGATGGGGGAGAGGGACGACCGGCGTCCCGTGGAGCTCGTAGCGCTCGCCGACGCACGGCGTGAGCGACGGGAGCCCGAGCAGCCGCCGCAGCGCCAGCGCACCGACGGTGACGATCAAGTCCGGACGCAGCAACTCGAGCTCCCAGTCCCGCCAGAACGCGCAGAGCTCCTGCTCGCGTGGGGTCGGCGTCCGGTCGCCACGGCCGGATGCCGCCCGACCGGGATAGCAGCGCGTGACCGAGGCGCAATAGAACGTGGCGTAGAACGCGTCCTCGTCGAGCTCGAGCCAGCGGCGGAGCGTCCGGCCGGCGCGCCCGCGCCACGGCAGCCGCTCTTCCCCTTCGACGACGCCGGGCGCCTGCCCGAACATGTACGCAGGTTGGTTCGTGCCGGGCGCCCGCACGGGGAGCGACTCGAGGGGGTACCCGGCCTCGACACAGGCGCGGCAACGGGCGAGGTCGCGCTCGAGCGAGGCCAAAGAACGGTAGGACGACTTGCGGGCGGTCATCGCCGTGGAGCGTAGGGTCCGTGCCGATGCTGCCGCTCGAGGCCGTCCCGAACTTCTCCGAGGGGCGCGACCGCGCCACGATCGCCGCCGTCGGCGACGCGCTCTCGGCACACGCCCGCCTGCTCGACGTCCACTCGGACGAGGACCACAACCGGTCGGTCTACACGCTCGTGGGCGGCGAGGACGAGCTCGTCGCCGCGCTGCTCGCCGGGATCGCGTGCGCGCGCAAGCGGATCGATCTGAGCCGGCACGAGGGCGCGCACCCCTGCATCGGGGCGGCGGACGTCGTCCCGCTCGTCCCGATCCGGGAGGCGGACGCCGACCGCGCGCGAACCGCGGCGCTCGAGCTCGCGCGGCGGGTGGGGGAGGAGGTGGCGCTGCCGGTGTTCCTCTACGCCGACCTTGCTCCCGGCCGCGGGCCTGCGTTCTTCCGACGTGGCGGCCCGGGGGAGCTCCAGCGGCGTATCGATGCGGGCGAGCTCGTCCCCGACTTCGGCCCGGCGCAGCTCGACGCGCGGGCGGGCGGCGTGATCGTCGGCGCCCGCCCGCCGCTGATCGCGTTCAACGTCGACGTCGAGGGCGACGACCTCGACGCCGTGCGGGACGTGGCGCGTGCCGTGCGAGAACGGGACGGAGGGTTCCGGGGGGTCCGGGCGCTCGGGCTCCGCCTGCCGCGGGCTGGCCACGTCCAGGTGAGCCTCAACGTCGAGGACTGGCAAGCGTCGCCGCTCCACGAAATCGTGGCGGCCGTGCAGCGGGAGGCGATGGCGAGAGGGCTTCGCGTCACCGGCTCGGAGCTCGTCGGCCTCCTGCCGGCAGGCGCCGCGGTCGCGGCGGCGGGCTCGCTGCTCGGCGTGGCCGGCCTCGACCCCTCGCACGTGCTGGAGCTGCGCCTCCTCGACGAGTAGCACGCCTGGAAGTCGGCACGAAGCCTCGACAGACACGTAACGCCGTCACCGGAAGTGTCGGACACCCGACAGACAACCAAGCCGCGCCGAACGCACGTAGGACAACGGGCGGAGCGAACCTCGTCCTAGACTCGCAGCGTGGCTCAGCGTACGGCGATCGGCCTCACCGGTGACGACCTGACCGTGGACGACGTATGGGCGGTCGCCGTCGACAGAACGGGTGCGGAGCTGTCCGATCGCGCGCGGCAGCGGATGAACGCCGCCCGCGAGCTCGTCGAGCGCGCCGCGCACGGGAGCCGCGAGCACACCTACGGCGTCAACACCGGTTTCGGCCGCTTCGTCGCCGTCGCGATCCCCGAGGAGCAGACCGCCGAGCTGCAGCTCCGGCTCCTCCGCTCCCACGCATGCGGGGTCGGCGATCCCTACCCCGACGAGATCGTCCGCGCTGCGATGCTCCTGCGCGCGAACGCGCTCGCGAAGGGCAACTCGGGCGCGCGGGTCGAGACCGTCGAGCTGCTGCTCGCCCTTTTGGAGGCGGGCGTGCTGCCAGTCGTGCCGAGCCGGGGTTCGGTCGGGGCGTCCGGCGACCTCGCGCCGCTCGCGCATCTCGCGCTGCCGCTCGTCGGCGAGGGGGAGGCGTGGGTCGAGGAGGAGCGGCTCTCGGGAGCGGACGCGCTCGCCAGAGCCGGGCTCGAGCCCGTGCAGCTCGCGGCGAAGGAGGGCCTTTCCCTCGTCAACGGCACGCAGTTCATGGCGGCGACGCTCGCGCTCGGCCTCGTCCGCGCCCGACGGCTCGCCCGAGCGGCCGACGTCGCGTGCGCGCTTTCGGTCGAGGCGCTGCAAGGGTCGCGCACCTCCTTCCTGCCGCAGATCCACGAGCTCCGGCCGTTGCGTGGCCAGCGGGTCGCCGCGGCCAACGTCCTCCGGCTTCTCGAGGGCTCGGCGATCATCGAGGCCCATCGCTGGTGCGACAAGGTGCAGGACGCCTACTCGTTGCGCTGCGCTCCGCAGGTGCACGGCGCGTGTCGCGACCTGCTCGAGTACGCGGAGTACACCGCCGGCGTCGAGCTCAACGCCGCTACCGACAATCCCCTCGTCCTCGTCGACGACGAGGTACTCGTCTCCAACGGCAACTTCCACGGCCAGCCGCTCGCCTTTGCGCTCGACGCTCTCGCGATGGCCGCGGCCGAGTTCGCGAACATCTCCGAGCGGCGCCTCGAGCGACTCGTCAACCCGAACCTCTCCGAGGGCTTGCCCGCATTCCTCACCACCGACGGCGGGCTCAACAGCGGCTTCATGATCCCGCAGTACGTGGCCGCGTCGCTCGTGTCTGAGAACAAGGTGCTTTGCCATCCGGCCTCGGTCGACTCGATTCCGACCAGCGCCGGGCAGGAGGATCACGTCTCGATGGGAAACGCATCCGGGCTCAAGGCATGGCAGGTGCTCGCCAACTCCGAGCGGGCCGTGGCGATCGAGCTGCTCGCAGGCGCGCAAGCGGTCGAGTTCCACGCGCCTCTCGAGCCCGGAACCGGCGGCCGCGCCGCGCGCGCAGCGGTGCGCGGGCTGTCGCCGCGGCTGCGCCACGATCGGTCGCTCGCAGGGGACATCGAGGCGGTGGCCGCGGCGATTCGTGACGGCTCCCTCCTCAGGGCAGTCGAGGCGGACGCGGGGGAGCTGGATTGACCACGACCGCCGGCACGGCGGAGCGGGTCGAGGCGCTGGTGGGCGACCTCTCGGCCGTCCGCGCGCCGCGCGGACCGCGGCTCAACGCGCGCCAGTGGTCCACGGAAGCCCCGCTGCGGATGCTGCTCAACAACCTCGACGCCGAGGTGGCGGAGCGGCCCGACGAGCTCGTGGTCTACGGCGGATCCGGCAAGGCGGCCAGGAATCACCAGGCGCTGCGGGCGATCGTCGCGACCCTGCTCGAGCTCGGCCCCGACGAGACCCTGCTCGTGCAGAGCGGCAAGCCGATCGGCGTGTTCACCACGCACGAGGGCGCGCCGCGTGTGCTGATCGCCAACTCGCTCCTCGTGCCGAAATGGGCGACCTGGGACGAATTCCGGCGGCTCGAGGCCGAAGGCCTGACGATGTTCGGCCAGATGACCGCGGGCTCGTGGATCTACATCGGCTCGCAGGGGATTCTGCAGGGGACGTATCAGACGTTCGCGGCGGCGGGAGAGAAGCACTTTGGCTCGCCGGATCTGCGTGGACGGACGATCCTCACCGCCGGGCTCGGCGGCATGGGTGGAGCGCAGCCGCTTGCCGGAACGATGGCCGGCGCGGCAATCCTCTGCGTCGAGGTCGATCCGCACCGGATCGAGCGGCGTCTCGAGACGCGTTACCTCGACGAGGCGGCGGACTCGCTCGACGACGCGCTCGAGCGCATTCGGACAGCGGCGGCCGAGCGCCGGCCGCTCTCCGTAGGGCTGCTGGGGAACGCGGCGGACGTCGTGCCGGAGCTCGTCGCGCGCGGTGAGGAGTTCGATCTGATCACCGACCAGACCGCCGCCCACGACCCGCTGAACGGCTACGTGCCGCGCGGCTATTCGGTGGACGAAGCAGCCGTGCTCCGCTCGTCCGATCCGGGCGAGTACCTCCGGCTGGCCCGCGAGTCGATTGTCCGCCACGTCGAGGCCCTGCTCGAGTACGTCCGGCGCGGCGCGTATGTTTTCGATTATGGCAACAACCTGCGGGGTGAGGCGCGTGAAGGTGGTGTAGAGGACGCGTTCGCATACCCGGGCTTTGTCCCGGCCTATATTCGGCCGCTCTTCTGCCGGGGAGTCGGGCCCTTTCGGTGGGCGGTGCTGTCGGGCGACCCGGCGGACATCACGGCGATCGACGACCGGCTGCGGGAGCTCTTTCCGGACGACCCGCTCCTGCAGCGGTGGCTCGAGCTGGCCCCCGAGCGGGTGGCGTTTCAGGGGCTGCCTGCGCGGATCTGCTGGCTCGGCTACGGCGACCGCGCCAAGGCAGGGCTCGCGATCAACGAGCTCGTTCGCAGCGGCGAGGTAAAGGCGCCCGTGGTGATCGGGCGGGATCACCTCGACGCCGGCTCCGTCGCCTCGCCGTATCGCGAGACCGAGTCGATGCGCGACGGCTCCGACGCGATCGCGGACTGGCCGATCCTCAACGCGCTTGTCAACGTCGCGGCCGGAGCGACGTGGGTGAGCGTCCACCACGGCGGAGGGGTCGGGATCGGCAACGCGATCCACGCGGGGATGGTCGTCCTCGCGGACGGCAGCGACGCGCAGGCGGAACGGCTCGGGCGGGTGCTCACCACCGATCCGGGCACGGGCGTCATGCGGCACGTCGACGCGGGCTATCCCGAGGCACTCGAGGCCGCCGAGGAAGGCGGGCTGCGGATCCCGCGCATCCCCGGCGAGGCGTGAGCGCGGCTCCTGGGCGGCTGCTCCTGCGCGACCTCGCGCAGCTGGCAACGCCTGCCGGGACCGACGCGCCGCTGCGCAGGCCCGCGCTCGGCCAGGTCGAGGTGCTCGAGGACGCCTTCGTCCTCTGCGCCGGCGACACGATCGAGGCCGTCGGGCGGATGCGCGACCTGCCTGCGCTCGACGTCGACGTCCCGGAGCTCGATTGCCGCGGGCTGTGCGCGGTCCCAGGCTTGGTCGACTGCCACACGCATGCCGCCTTCGGGAGTGATCGCGTCGACGAGTTCTCACTCCGCGCGGGCGGCGCGAGCTACGAGGAGCTGCACGCCGCCGGCGGCGGCATCCTCTCGACCGTTCGCGCGACTCGCGCGGCCGGCGAGACGGAGCTTCTCGCCGCGGTCGAGCTACACCGCTCGTGGATGCTCCGCGAGGGCACGACCACCTTCGAGGCGAAGTCGGGCTACGGGCTCGATCAAGAGACAGAGCTCGCGTCCCTGCGCGCGATCAGGGACGCGGGCGGCGTACCGACCTGGCTCGGCGCCCACGCCGTACCGCCCGAGTTCGACGATGCCGACGTCTACCTCGACTTCGCGCTCCGCGAAGTACTGCCCGAGGCGGCCGAGCTCGCGGAAGCAGCCGACGTCTTCCTCGAGCGAGGAGCCTTCGACGCGGCGCAGGCCCGGCGGTACCTCGAGGCCTGCCGCGACACCGGCCTCGCCTTGCGGCTCCACGGGGACCAGTTCACGGAATCGGGTGCGATCCCGCTCGCCGTCGACCTCGCCGCACGCTCGGTCGACCATCTCGAGGCGACCGGCGACGAGGGGATCCGACTACTCGCGTCGAGCGACGTCGTCGGCGTGCTCCTGCCCGCAAGTGCGCTCTTCCTCGACCGGCCGATGCCGCCCGCCAGGGCGCTCGTCGACGCCGGCGCGGCGGTGGCGCTCGCCACCGACTTCAATCCCGGCAGCGCCTTCTGCGAGAGCCTCCCGCTCGTCTGCTCGCTTGCGGCGACGCAGCTGCACCTCTCACCGGGAGAGGCGCTCGCCGCCTGCACGGTCAACGCCGCGCACGTGCTCGGACGCGCAGACGGGATCGGCCGCCTCGCGCCGGGTTACCGCGCCGACGTCACGCTTCTCGACGCGCCCGACTGGCGCTATCTCGCGTACCACCTCGGCGGCCGCGTCGTCGCCGGGGTGGTCGTCGGGGGCGAGCTACGCTAGCTCCCCATGCCGACGAGGAAGCAGCGGCGCAGGATGCAGAAGGAGCGCCGGCACGAGTACGAGACCGTCTGGGTCGACGGCGAGGGAAACGAGCTCGAGGAGCCGCCCGAGGATCGCGTCGCAGCCCCCGAGAAGCGTGACGGCGCCAGGCAGAAGCCCAAGGCGAAGGCGACCCAGCAGCAGCGCGGCGGCCGCACGGTGCGAGTTCCCCCTCCGCCCTCGTGGCAGCGCGCGGCGAAGCGCGCCCTGATCATCGGCACGGTCATCTTCGTGTTCATCTACCTCGTGGGCTCGCGGAACGGCGGCCACAACTTCGCGAGCGCGCTCCTGCTCGCGGTGGTCTACACCGCGCTCTTCGTCCCGTTCCAGTACGTGCTCGACCGCTTCGCGCACAACCGCTGGCAGCGGCGCGCCGATGCGCAGGCAGCGGGCCGGGCGGCTAAGAAGCGCTGACGGGCGACCGCTCGGCCTGGTCGCCGCGATAATGGCCCTCGCCCGGCCACGGCGCGAGCAACAGCAAGAGCCGCGCGCCGGCCTCGCTCGTGACCGAGTGCTCCTCGTCCGGCTCGAAGTGGAAGAGCATCTGGCTCTCCGCATCGATGGACTCGTCTCCGGCCTCGATGCGCACCCTCCCGTCGAGGACGAGGACGAGAGCGGACTCCTTGACGCGGTGGTCGCCGAGCGCCTCGCCCGCGTGCAGCTCGATGAGCACCGCCCGCGCGGAGCCCTCCTTCGAGTGCAACACGACGGGGGACCGCGCACCATTCGGTGTCGCCACCTCGGAAAGCCTCCAGTGACGCATGGACGGCTCCTTCCCGCACCTGCCTGCGCCTAACCAGAGGTTCACTAGACTCGCCGCGATGCCGCTGGCGGTCGACCGATACGAGCTCGGCCCGCTCCAGACGAACTGCTACGCCGTCCGGAGCGAGCGCGGCGCGGCCGAGTGCGCGATCATCGATCCCGGCGGGGACGCAGCCGACCTTCGCCTCGAGCTGGCGCGCCTCGGCACCTCGTGCGCGGGGATCCTCGTCACGCATGGGCACTTCGACCACCTCGGCGGCGTCGCCGATCTCGCCGAAGGGACTGGTGCCGAGGTCTGGATGCCGGAGGGCGAGCGGGAGCGGCTCGAGCGATACCCGGAGTTCGCGCCGGTCGGCGTCCCGGGCCGGCCGCACTCGCCCGAGCACCTGGTGAGCGGCGGCGAGACCGTCGAGGTCGCGGGCATCTCCTTCGAGTGCCTCGCGGTGCCGGGCCACTCGCCCGCGCACGTGGCCTTCCACGCCCAGGGCGAGCTGTTCAGCGGCGACCTCTTGTTTGCCGGCTCGGTTGGCCGCGTCGACCTGCCCGGCGCCGACTGGGACACGCTGCTCGCCTCGGTCCGGATGCTGGCCGAGAAGCTGCCGCCCGAGACGGTGGTTCATCCGGGCCATGGCCCCGAGACGACGCTCGGCGTCGAGCTCGCGCGCAACCCGTTCCTGGCAGAGCTGCGCGCGGAGGCTGGAAGTGCCGGCGGCTGAGCCGCCGCCTTCCGGCCGGACGACCGCGCCGCCTCCGGCGACTCCCGGCACGTGAGCAGCAAGTTCCAGGCGCCACGCGGGACGCACGACGTCCTGCCGCGCGACCACCTGTGGTGGCGCGTCACCCGCACGATCGAGGAGCAGTGCGTGCAGTACGGCTGGTCGCGCGTCTCCACGCCCGGGTTCGAGGAGACGGCGCTCTTCGAGCGCACGTCGGGGGAGGCGTCCGACGTCGTGCACAAGGAGATGTACTCGTTGGTCGATCGCAGCAACCGCTCGCTCACGCTGCGACCCGAGGGGACGGCGCCGATCGCGCGGGCCTACGTCGAGCACGGTCTCGCCCAGGAGCCGCAGCCGGTCAAGGCGTACGCGATCGCGCCGATGTACCGCTACTCGCGGCCCGGCCGCGGCCGCTACCGCGAGCACTGGCAGCTGTCGCTCGAGGCGATCGGCTCGGCGGATCCCGCAATCGACGCCGAGGTGATCCAGTTCTACTCGGAGCTCCTGCGGCGGCTCGGCGTGACGGAGTGGGAGCTGCTGCTCAACTCGATCGGCGACGCCAACTGCCGGCCGCAGTACGTCGCGCGTCTGAACGAGTGGCTCGACGCGCACCCGGAGCTGGTCGACGAGGAAGTCGCCCACAAGCGGGCCACGAGCGTCCTTCAGGTCTTCGACGTCAAGAACCAGAAGCTTCTCGCGGCGCTCGCCGACGCACCGAAGATCGGCGACTCCCTCTGCGAGGGGTGTCGCGAGCACTTCGAGGCGGTCAAGGCGCATCTCGACCACTACGGCGTCAGGTACGTGCTCGACCCGTCGCTCGTGCGGGGGCTCGACTACTACACGCGCACGACCTTCGAGTTCGTGGGGCCGGAGGAGAACGTCAACTCGACGATCTGCGGCGGGGGCCGCTATGACGGGCTCGTCGAGGCGGTAGGCGGGCCGGCGACTCCCGGCATCGGGTTCGGCGCCGGTCTCGAGCGGCTCCTGCTCGCGATGGAGCGGGAGGGGGCGACCGCCGAGGCGCCCCAGCTCGACCTCTTCGTCGCCTTCGAAGAGCCGGAGCTGCGCGGACGGCTCCTTCCCCAGATCGCCAAGTGGCGGGCGGAGGGCCGCTCGGTCGACACCGATTACGCTGGCCGCTCGATGAAGGGACAGCTCACCCAGGCGCAGCGGCTCGGCGCACAGTCGGTCGTCGTCGCGCGCAGCGACGGGACATACGAGGTGCGGCGGCGCGGGGAGCAGGACCGCGTCGTGCACAGCCTCGCGGAGCTGTAATGACCTGGCGTGACGTGATGTGCGGCGAGTTGCGGGCCCACGACGCCGGGCGCCGCATCACGCTCGCCGGCTGGGCCGACACGCGGCGTGACCACGGCGGTCTCGTCTTCGTCGACCTGCGAGACCACACGGGCAAGGTTCAGCTCGTCATCAACCCCGAGCACTCGGCCGGCGCAGCCGAGACCGCGCACGAGATCCGCAACGAGTTCGTGCTCCAGGCGACCGGCGAGGTCGTGACACGCGCGCCGGAGCTCGTCAACCCGAACCTGCCGACCGGCCAGATCGAAGTTCAGGTCGACGAGCTGCGGGTCCTCTCGCGTTCGGCGCCGCTTCCGTTCCAGCTCGACGAGGACAACGTCGACGAGACCATCCGGCTCCGTTACCGCTGGCTCGACATGCGCACCGAGCGGATGCAGCGGAACCTGCGGCTCAACCACACTGCGATCTCCGCGATCCGCGGCGTCATGGACGAGCGCGGCTTCATCGACGTCTGGACGCCGAGCATGACCCGCGGCACGCCGGAGGGAGCACGGGACTTCCTCACCCCGGTCCGACTGCAGCCGGGGAAGTTCTTCGCTCTCGCCCAGTCGCCACAGCTCTTCAAGCAGCTCTGCATGGTTGGCGGGATCGACCGCTACTACCAGATCGCCACCTGCTGGCGCGACGAGGATCTCCGCGCCGACCGGCAGTTCGAGTTCCGCCAGCTCGACCTCGAGATGGCGTTCGTCGAGCGCGAGGAAGTCCTGGACATAATGGAGGCCTGCGTCGTCGGTGCCTTCGAGGCCGCCGGCGCGGAACCGCCGCAGCGCCCGTTCCCCCGGCTCGCGTACGGCGATGCGATGCTCCACTACGGCTCGGACAAGCCGGACCTGCGCTTCGGGCTCGAGATCCAGGAGGCGACCGAGGTGACTCGGGGCTCCGAGTTCGGCGTCTTCAAGAACGCGCCGTGCGTGCGCTACGTCGTCGTCCCGCGCACTTTCTCCCGCAGCGAGCAGGCGAGGCTCGAAGAGCTCGCGAAGGAGTGGGGCGCCAAGGGACTCGCGAACCTGACGCAGATCTCGAAGTTCCTCTCCGAGCTGGAGCTACAGGCCTTCGGGGTGGAGCTGGGATCCACGGCGCTGTTCGTCGCGGACGAGGAGCCGGTCGTCGCGCGCGTGCTCGGGCTGCTGCGGCTCCATCTCGCCCACGAGCTCGACCTCATCGACCCGAGCCTCGACGTCTTCCACTGGGTCACCGACTTTCCACTCTTCGAGCACAGCGAGGAGTACGGCGGCTGGACGTTCATGCACCACCCGTTCACCGCGGCGGTGGCGGGCGAGGAGGAGCGCATCGAGTCCGATCCGGAGCATGTGCTCGGCCAGCACTACGACCTGATCTGGAACGGCTGGGAGCTCGGCTCCGGCTCGATCCGGATCCACCAGGCCGAGGTCCAGCAGGCCGTGTTCCGCGTGATGGGGATGGGCGAGGAGGAGCAGCGCGACAAGTTCGGCTTTCTCCTCGACGCGCTGCAGATGGGCGCGCCCCCGCACGGCGGCTTCGCCATGGGGATCGACCGGTTCATCGCGTTGCTTGCGCGGGAGCCGGACATCCGGCAGGTGACCGCCTTCCCTAAGATCGCAAGCGGCGCCGATCCGCTGACCGGGGCGCCGACGCCGTACCCCGACTCGGCGCTGCAGGAGCTCGGGATCCAACTTCTCCCACAACCCCAGTAGCCGCGCTACAGTCTGCGTGCTCGGCCCCGTGCGCCGAATCGGGCACACATGTAGATCCAACGCTACGTGAAAGGGAGCCGGCGTCCCGCCAAGGCATTGCCGAAAGTGGGCACGGCACCCACCTGGGAAACCAGGATCACATAGCTCGGTTTGGACGCCGGGGCCGGGTACCTCTGTACGGTGGCCGCATGCGCGAGGTCTTCGGAGACTCGAGCCGGAACGGCGAGTGGGCGGCTGTCCGCCTGCTCCTACACGGCGAGCGGATCGTCGAGGTCGACGCGCCGGGACTCGAGCGTGACGTCGCAGGACTGACGCTGCTGGAGGCGGCGTCCGTCGGCGGCGAGACGCTCGCGGTCGACGCGCTCGCGAACGCTCTCGGCCCGGTCTTCCGGGCGGAGCCTCTCTCCGGTCGCGTCGCCGTGGCGATGAGCGGCGGGGTGGACAGCGCAGTCGCCCTCTTGCGGTCGTTGCCGAACGCGGTCGGCGTGACACTACGGCTCTGGCTCGATCCGGACGGGCCGGACTCCGACCGCGCCTGCTGCTCGCCGGAAAGCGTGATCGCTGCCCGCGAGGCTTGCCACCGCCTCGGGGTGCCGCACGTGACGCTCGACCTGCGCGAGGAGTTCCGCCGTGCCGTGGTCGCTCCCTTCGTCCGCGGCTATGCGCGCGGCGAGACGCCGAACCCGTGCACGCGCTGCAACGGCGGCTTCCGCTTCGCGGAGCTGCTGGCGTTCGCACGGCGGGCGGGGGCGGAACGTCTCGCGACCGGCCACTACGCGCGCATCGTCGAGCGCGACGGCCGCCTGCTGCTCGCCCGTGGCGCCGATCCCACGAAGGACCAGAGCTACATGCTCGCCGCGCTCGATCCGCGGCAGCTCGAGCGCGTCTCGTTCCCGCTCGGCGAGCAGGACAAGAACGCGACGCGGGCCGAGGCCGAGCGCGCGGGCCTCGCCGCCGCCCGCCGCCCGGAGAGCCAGGAGGCGTGCTTCCTCGCCGGCGACGACTACCGCGCGTTCCTGGGTCGACACGGGCTCGAGCCGCGGGAAGGCGCGATCGTGGCCGAAGACGGGAGCGAGCTGGGCCGGCACGACGGCTTCTGGCGGTTCACACCGGGCCAGCGCCGCGGCCTCGGCGTCGCCGCGCCGGAGCCGCTCTACGTGCTCGGCACCAAGCCCTCGTCCAACGCCGTCGTCGTCGGGCCGCGCGTCTCGCTCGGTCGTACGCAGGTCACCGCTCGGGGCCGGCTGTACTCCGAGGTGGAGCGGGTGGACGCGAAGCTCCGTTACCGCTCGGCGGCGGCTCCGGCGCGCGTCGAGCCGACGGCTCGCGGTTTCCGGCTCGAGCTCGACGAGCCGGCCTACGGCGTGGCGGAGGGCCAGGCTGCTGTTCTCTACGACGGCGACACCGTCGTCGGATACGGCCTGATCACGGCGTCGCACTAAGATCGGCCGGGGATGCTGGTCGCGGCATTCAGTTGGGGGGACCTCTGGCGGCTTGCGCTGGCCGTGTTCCTGTTCGCGGTCGGAATCTCGCTCGCGTACCTCTTCGTGCGGCTGGCCGGAACCGCGACGGAGGTTTCCACGTTCATCCGGGGAGCGGGAGATTCCGTACTCCCGGTGATTGGCAAGGTCGGAGGCAGTGTGGACCGCGTGAACGGGCAGCTCGACAAGGTCGACAGGATCACGGACAGCGCCGTGGACGCTGCGGACAGCGTGGACACGGCGGTGCGGGCGGTCAGCCTGGCGATCACGCGTCCCGTGCAGAAGGTCTCGGGCTTCGCCGCGGGAGTGAGCTTCGGCGCCGCCGACTTCAAGGCGGGCCGGGACTGGCGCCACGCGGTCCAGGCGGGGAAGGAGGCCGCGGCCCGGCGCGAGAGCGATCTCGCCGACGAGCTGCGGGAGGCCGGGGCGTGACGACCGACGAGATCCGGCTCGTCATTCCGGCGGAGGAGGACTTCAGGCCGATCGCCCACCTCGTCACCGGCGGTCTGGCGATGCGGCTCGACGTGACGTACGACGACCTCGACGACCTGCAGGTCGGGATCGAGGCGCTGCTCGCCCTCCGCGACGACGCCGACGAGCTCGTCGTCTCGCTCTCCGCCGACGACGGCGTGCTGCGCGCCTCGCTCGGGCCCTTCCCGCCCGAGAAGGTGCACGCGGGGGAGTCGGACGGGGGCCTCGACCTGCGCCGCGTGCTCGAGACCGTCTGCGACACGCACGAGGTCGAGGAGCGCGACGGCGGCGCCTGGGTCGAGCTCACCAAGCGGATCGCGAATGCAGGGACCCGGGCATGACGCGGATCGACGACAAGATCCTGCTCCGCCGCTACCACGAGGAGGGCGACCTCCAGGCGCGGGAGCAGCTGATCGAGCAGTACATGTCCCTCGTGCGCTCCCTCGCCCGGCGCTACTCGTACCGCGGCGAGCAGCTGGAGGATCTCGTCCAGATCGGCGCGATCGGGCTGATCAAGGCGATCGACCGCTTCGATCTCGAGCGCGGCGTCGAGCTGACCACGTACGCGACGCCGAACATCATCGGCGAGATCAAGCGCCACTTCCGCGACAAGGGCTGGTCGGTGCGCGTGCCGCGCGGGCTACAGGAGCTGAACGTCCAGCTCTCGCGACTCGTCGAGCAGCTCACGGTACAGCTCAGCCGCTCCCCGACGATCCCCGAGCTCGCGAAGGCCGCCGGCGTGGAGGAGGAGGAAGTGCTCGAGGCGCTCGAGTCGGGCCGCGCGTACACGTCGCTCTCGCTGTCGGTGGGTGGCGGGGGAGGCGACGACGACGACCTGGACCCGCTCGAGTCGCTCGGCACCGAGGAGCACCAGTACGAGGTCTCGGAGGATCGCGCCGTGCTCGCACCGGGCTTCAAGGCTCTGGACGAGCGCGAGCGGAAGATCCTCCAGCTCCGCTTCTTCGAGGGCCTTACGCAGTCGCAGATCGCGCAGCAGGTCGGAATCTCGCAGATGCACGTCTCCCGCCTGATCCGGCGCTCGCTCGAGAAGATCCGCGAGACGATCGCCGAGGACGAAGAGTCGCTCGCGCGCTAGCGGCGCCGGCGAAAAAACCGCGTTCCCCGCCGACAATGGAGCTATTATGCGGCGCAGGAGGTAGCATTGTGAAGAGGCTACTGAGCGTCGCAGCCGTACTGATTATCGCAGGTGGAATTGCCGCTACGGCTTCCGCATCCCTGAGAACCTACGTTGTCGGAACGAAATACGTTAAGGGCATCGGTACCGTCGGGTCCTTCAAGGGAGCGGTAAAGAACCCCTACAAAATCATCCTCTACTGCGAAGGCGTCCACGCCCGCTGCGCCGCGAACGTCGTCTGCGTAAAGGGCACGGAATCGGTTACGTGGAAGCGGTCCGGCCTTACCCCCGGCACCTGGAACCTGAAGAAGAAGACCTGGCATCGAATGGATCGCTGCCATTTCAAGGCCACGATCAAATCGGGCGCCAGGAACGCCCGGGTCACGGTTCAGGCGACAGTTCGATCCTGAAAGAGCTAGGCGCGTTCGCGCGCCCGGATGAGCTCACTGATCGAGTCGATCTGCTCGTGGAGCTCTCTGCGCTCGTCGGAAACCTCACGCTCGCGCTCCCGCGACGTCGAGGTCTCGAAGCCGAAGTCGATCTGCCGGTGCAGATGGCCGCGGACCTGCGATAGCTGCGCCGCCTTGGCCTCGAGGTCGGCCAGCTCTGCGCGGAGCTCGTCGATGCTCATGGTCTCCATGGAGCCTCTATCGGCAGAGCCTTCGACCGGGCTGAATGCCCCTCGTGATGCGAAGTATCCGCAAGTACGGCTCAGCGGCGCCGGCGCCGCGAGCTGCGCCCGCGTCCCTGCGACCGTCTGAGCGCGTCGAGCTCTTCGAGTGCCGCGCCGGCACCGCGCGCGACCGTCGTCAGCGGCTCGGGATCGCGGCCGACCGGTAGGCCGGTCTCGCCGTGAATGAGCTCGGCGAATCCCGGCAGGAGCGCACCGCCGCCGACGAGCGTCACTCCACGGTCGGCGATGTCCGATGCGAGTTGCGCGGGAGTCTGCTCGAGCAGCTCCTTGAGGGCCGAGACGATGCGCGACAGCGGGCGCTCGAGCGCCTGGCGGACGTCGTCGTCGCCGAGGGTGATGCGGGCGAGCATGCCGGTCGACATGTAACGGCCGGCCACATCGGCCTGCGC